>NZ_JBEYUY010000054.1:0-39021 GCF_040643775.1 Streptomyces sp. NPDC047081
CCGGGCCGGCCCGGTGGGGGGCGTGGCGCCCGCCGCGCGCCGCCGGCGGGGCCGCGGGCGCCCCCCGCCCCCCCCCCCCCGACGGGCTGATGCGCGCAGTACCGGTGGAGCGTTCCGTGGCGGTGTCGTTGCCCGAGGCGTGGGCTGACCACCGTTCGCGGATGCGGGGCAGGGAGAGGTCGGGTGCGAGGGTGGAGCCGGAATAGAAGATCGGCTCTTGGACGGCGTTGCGGTCTCCGGGCAGCGCGACCGTGTAGCCGAGCAGGTCGCCGGAGGGCGCGGTGCGCTGGCGGATCAGCAGGCCGGCGGCGGCCAGGCGGTCGAAGAACTCCTGCTCGCCGACGACGCCGGCCGCCGCGCGGCGCACGGTTTCCCGCAGTTCCTCGCGCGCGGTCCGCTCCCTGCCCTGACGTTCGGCCTTGTGCCGTTCGGCGCTGGTGGGCCGCCGTGCGGCGGTGCCGTCGCCCTGGTTGAGGCGGCGCAGCCCCAACTCGGCTTCCAGGAGACGGGCTTCGGCCTGGACTCGATGGGCATCACCGTCGAGTTCGGGCTTGTAGCCGTCCTCGCGAACGAGGGTTGCGACGATGTGGATGTGGTCGTCGGCGTGCCGGACGGCAGCCCAGCGGCAGCCTGCACCCTCGTTCGGGTCGTCGATGCCGGCGGCGGCGACCATGCGCCGGGCGATGTCGCCCCATTCCTCGTCCGTCAGGATGCGGTCCTCGGCGGCGTTGCGTACGGACAGGTGCCAGACGTGCTTCTTCGGTCGCCGGCTCGGATCGATGTTCTCGACGGGCTGGTCAAGCAGTCGCTGGAGCTGAGCGTGCGTGGCCGTGTCGTCGCGGCCGGGATCAGGGGCGCTGTTGTCCCAGGACGCGACCAGATGTGGATCGGTGTGCTCCTCGTGGGTGCCCGGTCCGTACAGGTAGTACAGGAGGCCGATGGTGCGCTTGCCGCGCTTGTGGATCCTGGGGATCATGCCGGTCGGGTCTCAGCTCTGGCGCAGGAGTTGGTCGGTGGCGTCCTGGACGCGCTGCACGGCACGGCGGGTGGCGGCGATGACGGCGTCCATCTCGGCAGGCCACGCACCGGAGTTGACGGCTTTCGCGACCTGGTTGAGGTTGTTGCCCACCTGGTTGAGGTGCCGGCGGGCAGCGAACAACTCCGAGACCGTTTCCCGCCGTCCGGCGATGGCGGCGGCGGTGTTGTCGAGATCCTGGGCGGCGGCGAGGCCGCTGCGGGCGAGGAACGCGGGCAAACTCGCTCGGGCCGCCGCGGCAGCAGCGGTGAGGACGGCTTTCTCACGGTCGTTGAGGCGGACGTAGCACACGTGAACGCGCTTTTCGCCGCCGGATCTCGGCGAGCGCTTTCGTACGGTCTTCTGCGGGGCGCGCCGCGTGCGGCGCGCAGACTGCTTCCCCGGCTGCGATCCGCCCTCGGTCGCCGCCTCTCGGACCTGCGCCCCCCGGTGCCGGTCCGCTCCCGCCACCCCCGGGGCGGGTTCTGCCGAGGCCGTCTTCCCCAACGGGGAAGACGGTCTTGGCGGATAACTTGCTCGCGGTGAAGAGGAGTTGGCTTCCGGCTCACCCGTCGCGGGGGCGGAGGTTGTCGTCGGGTCTGTCATCGGGTGCGGTTCCTCGTGGTGCGGATGCGGTGCTGGATGTCGGCGGCGAGATCGACCAGGGCGGTCGGTCCGTCGAGGAGTTGTACGGGGGATTCGGGGAGGTGCTGGACGAGCCACTGGCCACTGGGGGTTAGCACGGCGATGTGCAGCAGCTGGTGGCGCACGAGTGCCTCCGCCCAGGCGGCGGCCTCGGCGGTGGACGGTGCGCGAGTACGCGGGTGACGGACAGGAATGAGGGATCCCTCCGGTGCGGGGGCGGCGGCCCGTCCGCGGCTGGGCCGCGGGCGGAATGACGGCAACAGGCTCCTGACCTGCTTATTTGATGGAGTCAACCGCATTCGGGGCAGCGATCGAGGTGCCGGTTCAAGGCCCGCGCCATGTTCCGCTTCAGCGAGAAGGCGTTCTTGGCGCTGGTCTTGGCTGACCCGGATCCCTGGTGACCCTCGGCGTGACCGCGCAGGCGGCGGATGTCCCGCTCGAAGCCGGACTTGATGTGCGCGAAGCGCTGACAGGTCTTCATAGGCCCGTACCCCCTGCCGTGCTGCTCCTTGCCTCGTCGCGGAGCCGCTGCAGAACCGGTGTCAGACGCTCGTTTCGTCCTCCCCGGATTTGCTGGGTACGGAGGATTTCACGAAGTTGAACCCGGGTCAGGGACTCGTTTCCGTCGCGCTCCAGCAGCGCGGGCACGTGGGGACGGACCCGCTCGACCATCTCCTCGACGCTCAGATTCGGCTGCTTCCGGGACCGTGCGGACTGACCACCGCGCGGTCGGTTCCGGGACACACTCGCCTTCGGGGTTCGCCGTACGGGGACCGTGTGGGGACGGTCCCCGACGGGCTCCGTCCCCGTAGCGGTATCCGGGTGTTCCCGGTCCCCGTCCCCGGTGGAGACGGTCGCCGGGGACGGGCTGGTGCCCCTCTGAGCAGCGGCTTCGTGCACGCTGTCGGCAAAGCCGCTCGTGTCGTCGTCGGGCTCTTCGGTCCTGGCGGGCACCGTGTCCTGGTCCCCGATCGCCGCCTCTTGGCTCTCGTCCAGCCCGACCGAGCCGGACTCGGCGGCTCGGTCCCCGTTGCCGACCGAGTCCGGGCGGAGACGGTCCCCGTCGGGCTCGTGTCCCGTCCCCGGTTCCCTACTGTTCCCGTCGGCCCGGTCGCCGATCGATGAGGTGTTTCGGGGACGAACGTCGGGGACCGTACTCACCTCGGCCTGCGTCCCGTTCACCGAGCCAGTCGCCACCGACGCGGAGACAGGGGACCGGTCCCCTGACCCGGCGTACCCGTCAGGCCCGGGCCGACTCCAGGGTGACGGCAGGGCCACGGTGGCGAGTTCCGTGGCGTACCGGCGGGCGGCCAGCTGCTCCAGCAGCGCACGGCGCTGGGTGGCATCGGTGCCGACGCCGGACCGTGTGAGAGCCGACTGGAGCCGACGGGTGATGCGGCGGCCACGGCCCTTCTCACGGTCCTCCTCGGGCACCGAGGCCAGCTGGGAGGCGAGTGCCACGGCCCGTCGGGTCGCGCGGTCCTTGGTGATCTGCGCGGCATCGCGATTGCGGGTGGCGATGCCCAGGCGCGAGAGGAGACGCTCCCGTACTTCGCGTCCGAGCGTGGACATGAGTCCGTGCGAGGCGGCGTCCGGCTTGTGCAGGCGCAGTTCGATGCCCATGGCCAGGTGCCACAGCATCGCCGCCATGACCGGGCCGACGAAGGCCCGCACGGTGCCGCCCACCGTGCCCGACTCGGCATACGCCGGGATGACCTGCACCCCGGTGATCACCCAGACCACGCCGCCCGGCAGGCCGGGAGTTCCCTGGGTCTTGAGGTTCTGGCGGGCCATCAGCGCGGTCGCGAACAGCGCCAGCTCGGCCGCGCTGAACATCATGGCCCGCTCCACCGTTCCGGCCATGTCGAGGTAGTCGGCGGCGAACCGCCAGCTGGTGTCGGCGCTGTAGGCGGTGCAGTTGAGCGCGGCGAGGGCAGCGACCCAGACCGCGGGAGTGCCGGCGCGCGGGCTGCCCGCCCGGGTCCGGTTGCGCCGGACCGACCATCCCGCCAGCACCAGTGCGAGCACGCCGACGGCCGCGACGAGGTGGACAGGCTCGACGCCGGAAGGAAGGGAGGGCATGGCAGTGAGGTGAGTCATGCGGCCTTTCGGAGAGCGGCGATCAGGGCGTGGGTCTGCGCCTGGCGGGGCACCTGCACCGGGGAGACGGCGTCCTCGGCGTACTCATCCGAAGCACCTTCGGCCGCGGCGCACTCCTCGTCGGAGGTCTTTTCCGGTTCGGCTTGGCCCCAGTAGCGATCGCGGTCGGCGACGGCGTGCGCGGCGTTGCGCATCAGGTCGCGCGCCCAGTCAAGGTTGTCGAGCCGCAAGGCGTAGGCGAGGCGTTCGGGGCTCCAGCCGCGGACGTAGGCGTGGCGCGTGACGGCGTCGCGCTCGGCGTCGCTGAGGTGGACGTCGCGCCCCTCGAACGCGGCCTTGACCCGGGCGTAGTCCAGACGCTTGTTGACCCGGGCGTGCCAGGGGCGGCGCTCGTCCTCGGTGAGCCCGCCCCACATGCCCTGGCGGATCTCGTTGTCGAGGGCGTAGTCGAAGCACGCCTTCTTCACCGGGCAGCTGCCGCAGATCGCCTTGGCCGCGTCGATGGCCGCGCGATCGCGGGCCGCGTGGAAGAACAGCTCGTCGATCTCCTTGGCCGGCAGGTCGTGGCACCGGCCGCGTTCCTGCCAGCTGTGGTCGGCGATGCCCCTAATCGTGGGGGTGGGGGTGTCGTTGGTGGTGATGTGGCGCAAGGCAGTCTCCGGAAGTCGCCTCGTCGGGCGCGGGGCACGCGCACCGGTGGCGGACGGGGCGCGGCGTCGTGGCGGCGAGGAGGCTCGGGTACGGGGTGGGGCCGTACGGCAGGCGGAACGTTTCGATAGAGATGGGGAGGCGGTCAGGCGGCGGATTCCTGTCGGGCCTGCACAGCTTGGGCGCGCTCGATGCGGCCGGGATGGGCCGTGGCGCGCGGTGCGCTGCCCCGCGCGGTGCCGTCGAGGCTGATCCGCCGGCGGCGGCAGGGCTCGCCCTTGTCGGCGTGACACCACTCGCACGGCACGCCGAGGACGTCGGGGCCTCCGTCGGCGAGGGCGGATTCGCGGGCGGCGCGGGCCGGGCGGTAGGGGGCCAGCTCGGCGCGCACAGCGGGCGGGATGTAGGAACCGACGGCGGCCAGCTGGTCCTTGAGCCCTGCTCGGTGTCGGCCTGTGGTGATCCCGCGGTGCGGGGAGGGGGCGGCCTGCCCGGCAGCCACGGCGTCGCGGGCCGCGAGCAGTTCGGCCCGCCAGACTCGCGGATGGTCCGGGTCGGCCATGGGGGTCGGGTCGGTGTGCCGGGCCAGCCGGTCGCGGCGGTGCGCCTGCCATTCGCGGGCCACGTCGGCCGGCAGGATCGGGTACGGCGACATCACGATGCGCTTGCGGACGATCTCGCGGACGTCCCAGCCCTGGCCGGTGGCCATCGGGACGTCGCCGAGCAGTTCGTGCCACATGGCGAGCTGGTCGCGGGCCTCGCCCGCATCGGTGCGGATGGTGCGCGGGTCCAAGCGGCCGACGTAGGTGAGCACGGCAGCAACTTCACGGCGGTCCAAGGTAGTTACTCCGTTCCAGTCGGTTCGTCGAGGGCGGCCTTCAGCGCGGCCATGTGCGCCTCGGTGCGGGTCATGCCGGCCTGCGGCGCGGGGGTGCCGCCGGGCAGGGCATAGAGGTTCGGGCGCTGGGGGGTGGGGCTGTGCTCGCGGGCGATCCAGGACCGCCAGTCGGCAGCCCAGACGTATGCGGGGCGAGGGCTCCAGGTGGCGCGGTGGTGGCGCCACTTCGCGTCAGCGGCCTGGAGACCGTGCTCGCCGAGGCGGTCGAGATGACCCTGTTGCTCGGCCCAGGACAGGCTCGCGTCATCGATCTGCCAGTCCGAGGCGATGGTGAGGCCAGCGGCGCCACTGCTGCTGTACCTACGGTTCACCTTCGGTTCACTACGGTTCTGGGGGTCAGGTTCAGACCCGGAGGGGGGTCGGATTCCGACCCGGGGAGGGGTCAGCTTCTGACGAGGGGGTGCAGATTCCGACCCGGTCAGATCCTGACGACAGGGGTCGGATTCCGACCCGGCCGTCGGCCAGATGCCGTGCTTGCGCAGCCGCTCGATGTCCACTTCGGGCACCGGATCGGACGCGGTCGCGGGCTCGACGTACGCCTGGGGATCGTCCTTGCGGGCCGCCGCGACCTTGGCCAGCCACGCAGCGGCGCGCGGCAGCCGGTAGACCGTGCTGTGCTGCGGGCCGCCGAGGTCGTCAAGCGCCACCAGCTCGCCGACGTCGGCCAGCGCGGTGATGGCTCCGCGTACGGCGTTGCGGCTGGCGTTCGTACGCTTCATCAGCGAGGTGAGGGACGCCCAGGCGACGCACTGCTCGTCGGGGATCCGGTCGGCGATCGACAGCAGGACCAGGCGCGCGTTTCCGCGACTGGCGCTGTGCTCCCACGCCCATTCGCGGGCCTCGCGGCTCATCGGTCCACCGCCCACGCGGGGCGGGTGCCGGGGGCAGGGTCCGGCGCGAGGACGCCGGGAGGCCGGTGCGCGTGCAGGGAATCGGGCTGTGAAACGGGGACGGCTGCCGCGCGAGCCGGGGGCACCGGCCCTTTGCGCAGGGCAGGCGGCATGTGGGACTCTCCTCCGTGGTGAAACCCGCGCCGGTGTGCCCCGTGGAAAGGGCCGGTGCGGTGAAGGTGGGTGAATCTCCGCCCTTGCCGGGGCAGGAGTGCCATTGGGCGTTCGGCGTCCGGGAGTTACCGCTCCCTGGGCGCCGTCGCTGTGTTCGGGGCTATCTCACCCGGCTGGATCGCGGTTCCGCATATGGCTCCTGGCGTCGTCTGCCGCCGGGCGGGGAGCCCGGCGAGGGACGACGAACATATGCAGGACCTGCGGCAAGATCCAGACCTTGCTAAAGGACTCTCTACAAGTCGCGCCGGACGGCGATGGCATCTTCGCCGACGGGCGGAGGCGGCGGGCCGTGACGCAGGCAGCAGGTTGATCGCCTCGACGTACGCGGAGATGACCCTCATAGCGCCCCCCGCGTGCCCCATGTCACAACCCGGCACAGTGGCGAACCGCTGGCTGGCGTCGGCGGTGCAGGCGGTCACAGTGAGGGACGCGCCCCACACCGTCGGCGCAGAAGGCCGCGTCAATCCGGTGCGGGCCCGGCCGCACGGCGACAGCCGTTCGTCCGTGAGTATGGCGATTACTGGCCGCGCACCGCGATGCTCGAATGCCCTCACGGGATTACCCGCGCGGGCATCGCGAACGGGATCGAGCGGTCCCAATGTCGCCTCCGCGCCTTCCATCCGAAGATCAAATTCGTCTTGCAATTACAGGTGAACCTAATAACGCCAGCTGAAGGTGATACGTGTCACGCACGTCATGCATACCTATCGGTAGAAACGGACAGACCATCCCGAACGCTGGACGTGCAAACGCCGAGAGCGTTTGCGAGGTAGAACTTTCCATACGCAAGATCGGTGCGTCAACTCGTGTTAATCGCGGAGTACAGTGGCCCAACCCCCGTTAAGCCACGCACCTTGGAAAGGATCATGAAAGAGCCAGCAGAGGAGCCGGCGAGCCTTCACGCGAAGAAGCTCGGTGACCGGCTCAACCGCCTGTTTGAAGTGGTGCATCCGCCTGGCCGCGGCCCGTACAGCAACTCCGAAGTGGCCGAGCTGATGGCCGAGCGCGGGCTCGAAACCGTGACGTCCACCTACCTCTGGATGCTGCGCACCGGCCGCCGCGACAATCCGACGAAGCGTCATCTCGAAGCCCTGGCAAGCTTTTTCGGAGTGCCCGCCGCCTATTGGTTCGACGATGAAGTCGCCGAAAAGACCGCGGAGGAACTGAAGTTGCTGGAATTGCTCCGCGATTCCAAGATCAAAAACGTACTCCTTCGCCTGTCCGACGTATCGGCGGACGGAAAGGAAGCGGTTCTCGGTCTCGTTGACGGCGTACGAAAGATGGAGGGGCTCCCGCCCTCCAACTAGCCCCATTCCTGGTCCAGTTCAGGAAATGATCAAGGAAACGAAAATGTGGTCCACGGGTAGATGGCGCCAGGATGACCCACTGGCTGCCCTGGAACTCCCTCCCGTTACAAGCGTCCGAGACCTGCGGGACGAGGTCTCTCGTCGCACGGGCCGTGAGGTGATCCTGGAGCCGCGAGAGCAGGTGCCTTCGATCTGCGGGGCATGTGCCGTTCTCGAGGCGGTCATCTACGTGTTCTACGACCCGCTGACCAGCCTGCTGCATCAAGATCAGATCATCGCTCACGAGTTCATGCACCTGTTGTGCGGCCACTACAAGACCCGCCCGCTGTCCGCGTTGGTGCCGGCCTTCGTCACCACCGTGGACCTGGCTGTCGTGCAGATGATGCTGGGGCGGACCAAGTACGACGAGGCCGAGGAGCATCAGGCTGAGCTCCTCGCCTCGCTCTTGCAGCGCCGCATCATCGACCGGTGGCTGCGCAGTGACGAGTCCTCCGGCGACGCGGTCCAGGACCGGGTCACGCACACCCTGCTGCGCAGGCGGGAGGCCCGACGATGAAGGATCTGCTGCACCCGATCAGCCTCGTGGTCGCTGTCCTGGGGTTCCTCTGCCTGCTGCGGGACATCCCCGCCCGTCGCCGCGACTCCGCCACCGTGGCCTTGGCGGCCGTCTTCCTGCTGTCGGGCCTGTCGTTCCTGTTCTCCGTCACCCCGATGTGGAACTACCTCGACCGCGTCCTGGGCACCGTGAACCTGTCCGTTCCCCTGGCCCAGGGCTGCGTGATCGCTCTGATCGCCTGCCAGCAGGTGGTCCTCACCTACTGGGGATCGCCCCCGGAGATCGCCCGCAGGAGAGCGAGGGCCTGGCTTGGCGCCGGCCTCGCGGTGATCGCGGCGCTGCTCGGGCTCTTCGCCCTGCTCACGCCCAGCGCGCCCAGGCCGATCGACTTCACCCTGTACTACGCGCACGACAACATGTACGCCGCGTACCTCACCCTGTACGTCACCGCGTACACGATCGGCGAGGTGCTCCTCGCCCGCGGATGCTGGCGCCTGGCCCGGCGCAGTAGGCGCACCTCCGTCCGCGTCGGCCTGCGGCTTGTCGCCCTGGGCGCCGTCGTCACCTTCGGATACAGCGGCGTGCGGACCGGCAACGTGATCGCCGGCGCCTTCGGCACCTCTCTGACGGGAGGCTGGGAGAACTTCGCCTGGACATGCGGCGACGTCGGCGCCATGCTCACCCTCATCGGCTGGCTGGTGCCCACGATCACCGACCAGGCCGAGAGCGCCCGGTACTGGCTCAAGCAGCACATCAGCCACTACCGTCTGCGCCGTCTGTGGCTGGCCTTCTACAGCGAGGCGCCCGAGATCCGCCTGCCGATCGACCGGGGCGACCCCGCCCAGCGCCGCAGCTCCCGCACCATCGGGTTCAAGCTCTACCGGCGAGCGGTCGAGATACGCGACGGCCGCTTCGCGATCCGCCAGTACCTCGACGTAGGCGTCCGTGAAGCCAGCGAGGCCCGCCACAGAGCGCGAGGGCTCTCTGGCGAGGAACTGAACGCCGCTGTCACGGCCGACCAGATACTTGCCGGCATCGCCGCCCGCAAGACGGGCGAGCGTCCCCACCCCGACGAGCTGACCGACTTCGCCGATGCCGACCCCGACACCAGCCGGCCCATGGACGACATCGACGCCCTCCTCGCGGTCGCCCGCCACCTTCCCCACCAAAGTCCCCGCACCCCCCACCCCGAGCGAGCCTCCGCATGACCGACTTGACCCGCCAGCCCGCCCACGTCCAACTGCGTGCCCTGGACCGTGGCGAGATCTCCAGCCGCGAGCTGCTCGACCTCCACCTCGACCGAATCGACGCCACTGCGTTCAACGCTGTCATCACCCGCGACGACGACGCGGCCCGGCAAGCCGCTCACACCGCCGACGAGCGCCGCGCGCGCGGCGAGGCCGTCGGGGTCCTCGACGGCCTCCCCATCACCATCAAGGACAGCTTCGAAACGGCCGGACTGCGCACCGCCAGCGGAGCCGAGGAACTGGCGGACCACGTTCCCGACCAGGACGCCGACGCGGTCGCGCGGCTCCGCCACCAGGGCGCGGTGATCATGGGCAAGACCAACACTCCCGCCTACTGCCAGGACCTCCACACCGACAACACCCATTTCGGCGCCACGCTCAACCCGCACGACCCAGCGCGGACGGCCGGTGGCTCCTCGGGCGGACCCGCCGCGGCGGTCGCCGCCCACCTCACCCCCGCCGACCTCGGTAGCGACCTTGCCGGCTCGTTGCGCCTGCCGGCTCATTACTGCGGGGTGTACGGACTGCGGCCGACACACGGACTCGTCCCGGCCCGCGGCCACATCCCCCGGCCACCAGGCTGGCTCACCAGCAGCGACATGGTCACCCCCGGCCCCCTGGCTCGCCACCCCCGCGACCTCGACCTGCTGCTCACCGCACTCATCACGCCGTCACCAGCCGAGGGCACACCCTGGCGTGCAGATCTACCGACGGCCAGCACGAGCATCGACCAACTGCGCGTTGCGATCTGGGCCGAGGACCCGAACTGTCCCGTCGACCAGACGACCGCCCAAGCCCTCACCGCCCTTGATGCAGCGCTGACCACAGCCGGAGCACGAGTCCGCCACACCCCCGGACCCGTAGACTTCGCCAACTCCACGCGCCTGTTCGAACAGCTCCTGTACGCCACAGCGACGGCCACGGCCGACGACGAAACCGCTGCCGCCGAACTCGCCGCCGCACGACAACTGCAGGCCGACGACTCCAGCCCCCGCGCGACCTTCCTCCGCCAGCGGACCCAAACACACCGTTCCTGGCTGCGCGCGAACGAGGAACGCGCCCGACTCCGATCAGACTGGCAGCGGTTCTTCACTGACCACGACATCCTGGTCACACCAGCCGCACCCACGGCCGCGATCCCGGTCGGCAGCCGCACGCTTGCGGTCGACGGCCAGGAGCGGAGCTTCTTCGACCAGACCGGCTGGGCCAACCTCACCAGTCACGTCGGTCTCCCGAGCCTTGTCGTACCAGTGACCACGACCCCCCAGGGCCTGCCCATCGGCGTCCAAATCATTGGCCGGCCGTACGCGGACCGTGCTCTGCTCGAAATGGCGGAACGAATCGAGACGTTGTTTCCTCTTACACAGCGAATTCCCGACTCAGGAGAGCAGTAGCCGCACTTCCGTCTTCCCGAAGACGCGGCCACGGGAAAACGACGAGCGGCTCGCTCCCATACCTGCTCGCTGTCTGGCCCCTCATAGGCCGCGTCCAGTTTGGCGAGGACCACCGCGCCTTCGACGAGTGGCCCTATCGTCGCGCTGCATGGCGGCGAGCGACGCGGCGTCATTGGGCGGAGCGTCGGCGTCGACCGACGATGTGCCCGCCGGCGTCCGGCCGTGGCCGGACGCCGGCGGGCGTGGGTGCCCCGACGGGCTACTTCTTCGCGCTCTTGTAACCCGTGACGTCCGCGACCCAGGCCACGAAGTCGGGCAGGTCGATGTTGGCGCCGTGGCCCTGGTCCCAGTAGTAGAGGTGGTTGACCTGGTCGCCGAGGCCGTTGGCCGCGGCGGCGAGGTTGGCGGAGATGACGTGCGAGGTGTCGGTGTCGTTGGTGCCGAGGCGGATCCACCAGTGCTTGGTCCGCTTCGGGTTGGTCTTCTCCACCAGGTGGTACATCGGGTTCATCAGGTCGAGCTTGGCGGGGATGTCGCTCGCCACGCGCTTGGTTGACAGCCCGGTGGTGTCGTTCTTGGCGCCGTACGCCGTGAAGTGGCGGGCTTCGGTGGTGCCCGCGCCGAACTCGTTGTTCTCGCCGGCCGAGAGGTCGAAGGCGTCGAAGGCCGGGGTGGTCTTCTTCCGCGCGCCGACGTGGGTGAGGTAGTCGGCCCAGGTGAAGGTGGCCTTGCCGCCGGACCAGGTGATGAAGGTGTTGGCGGCCAGGTACGTCTCGCGGTCCGAGTCCGAGAGTTCTGCGAGGTACTTGGTGGCGGACGGCTCCAGGTACTGCTTGACCAGGTACTCGTCGTAGTTGCGGGCCGTGAGGGTGCCGAAGTGGTTCAGGCCGCGCAGCTTCAGCTTCGCCTGGTACTCGGCGAACTGGGCCTGAAGGTCCTTGGAGACCGTCTGGTCGACGACCTTGCCGGTGGACTGGGTGACGTTGGTGCCCCAGTTCCACTCGTAGGCGCCGTCGGCGTGCTCCAGGTCGGTGATCGGGCACCAGGCTCCGGTGGCGAAGATCGCGTCGGAGGCGTCGGCCGCGCCGATCTCCTTGAGGAGCTTGTCGTACAGGGGGCTGTCGCCGGAGGCGCCGAGCAGGGAGGACAGAGCGCCACCCGCACTCACGCCGACCGAGACGATCCGGTCGGTGTTGCCCGGGATGCGGCCCTTGTTCGACCGCAGGTACCGCACGGCGGCCTTGAGGTCGACGATCGCTGCGGGAGCCGTGCCGTAGTACTCGCCGCTGGAGTTGGTCAGCGTACGGCCCCGGGCACCGGGCTCGACGACGACGTACCCGGCCAACAGCGCCATGTAGGGCATGGCGGTCGCACCGCCCCCACCACCGCCGGCGGGCGCGGAGGCGGAGGCCGACGGGGCTGGGGAGGCGGACGCAGACGCGGAAGCGGAAGCGGAGGGGCCGCCGCCTCCGGTGGGGGGTGTCCCGGTCATCGCGGCTCCGCCGATGCCGGTGGCGGTGGCCACGGAGGACTCGACGTAACCGGCGATGACGTTGGACAGGACGATGGGGGCGTTGGACGCGTCCACGGACTTGCCGTCGATCTCGACGGGTACGCTGACGATCAGGCTCTGGTACGTCTCGTCGACCGGCTTGGAGACGTACGTGATGGCCTTCCAGAAGTGGTAGGTCACGTCGTGGTCGGTGCCGTCGGTGTCCGTGAGGGTGGTCGTGATCTCGGTGTAGCCGTCCGGATCGAAGACCAGGTCGTCCGACGAGGACGAGGAGGCGGTGTCACTCGCCGCCTGCGCACTGATGGCGATGCCGCCGACCGCCGCGGCTCCGGCGGTCGCACCGATCCCCAGGACGACGGACCTGCGCTTGATTGCCTTGTGCTTCACCTTGATGCCCTCTCCGGTATGTCGAGCCTGCTCGCGGGTGCTTGTGGGCCCGATCGAACTGCTTCCGAGACCGTAGAGAGGTGTTGACGATCCTGCCAACGATCTGGCCCGGATTCATTGGGGGCCCACATCGCCTCATGGGTAACCGACAGGAATAGCTGCTCCGGCGCACAGGCGATCACTCGCATGCCGTAATGGCTCGCGAACGCCGAAAAGGGGCATGGGGGGTGTTTGGTTCGCCGAATCTATTGGTCGGCTGTGAATGAGTGACCTGCGTCGACGATATTGTTGACGATCATCTCTCGTGCGTCCTAGGGTCCCAAGAGGAGAAATTGAGTAGACCAAAACGCTCTGGACAGGGCGAATAAAACGAGCCGAACTCCATTGGGTCGGTGTGTGAAGGGAGAAAGGTCGATGAAACGCCGGAGCCTTCTTGCCGGGATCGTGGCCGCAACCGCAGTTCCGGCCGTCGCCGGGTGCTCCTCCGGTTCCGCGCGCACCAGCGCGACCGGGACGCAACTGGCCGCGAGCTCCGGCCACGTCACCGAGGGCACCGCCATCACCGAGGTATTCGGGGACGGGCAGAAGCTCACCGCCGTGGCCCTGAAGTACGACAAGGAGATCGACGCCTCGAAGCTGTCGCTGTCCACGTTCAAGGTCACGGACAGGACCGTCACCAACGTCTACGCCAACACGACGGCGGCGAAGGCGGGGCACGGGACCAGCGGTCAGTACGTCATCATCGAGCTGTCGCCCCTCGACGAGGCGGCCCGCCTGTACTCGGACGGGTTCTCGGGCGGTTCGTCCTCGTCCTCCTCGCCCTCGCAGCAGCCCTCGGGCTCCGCGTCGGCCGCGCCGTCGCCGTCCGGCTCGGGAGCGCCCTCCGGCGGTCCGTCCGGCGGGCCGGGCGGCGGAATGCAGGGGCCCACGCTGAAGGACGCCGTGGCCGAGGTGACCCAGGTCGGCACAGTGACGACCACTGACGGTGACACCTACGCCGCGGACAGCACGGCCGTCACCACCAGCAAGGTCGACAACCTGGTCGTCGACGACTTCCAGCAGCTGAAGTACACCGACGCCGACACTGACAGGTCCCTCCAGTACAACCTGTTCGTGCCGAAGAACTACGACAAGTCCAAGTCGTATCCCATGGTGCTGTTCATGCACGACGGCGGCACGACCAGCACGAACCCCCTCATCACGCTGACCCAGGGACTCGGTGCCGTCGTCTGGGCGAGCGAGTCGGAGCAGGCCAAGCACGAGTGCTTCGTCCTCGCCCCGCAGTTCACCAGCGAGGACGACGAGGGCAGCAACGGCAACGCGGAGGCCCTGAAGACCATCAAGGGGCTGATCGAGTCGCTGGCCGACAAGTACAGCATCGACAGGAAGCGGCTGTACACCACGGGCCAGTCCGGCGGCACGATCACGTCGATCGCGCTCGACTTCACCTACCCCGACCTCTTCGCCGCCTCGTTCCTCGTGGCCGGCCAGTGGGACGACCTGACCCAGGTCAAGCCGCTGGCCAAGCAGAAGATCTGGGCCGTCGTCTCGCAGGGCGACGAGCAGGCCTACCCGGGTATGACCGGCATCATGGACACCCTGGAGAAGCAGGGTGCGAACATCAGCCGCGCGGTCTGGGACGGTCAGCTCACACCCGGTCAGTTCGCCCCGTACGCCGCGCAGATGCGGGCCAAGAAGACCCCGATCAACTTCGTGGCGCTGAAGAAGGGCACGGTGGTGTGGCCGGGCCTGGAGGAGAGCTCCGTCGACAACCACATCTGTACCTGGCGGGCCGCCTACACCATCGAGGGGATCCGGGACTGGCTCTTCGAGCAGAAGAGGAAGTGAGCAACTCGCCGAGGACCCTTCTTGTCGGGTCCTCGGCGAACCGTTGGGCGGGGACGGCGGTTGCCCGATGAACCTGAAGGGGTAGGCGATCTACGGCCTCTGGCCCGGGTACACCGGCTGCCAGTTGTCGGTGCCGACCAGGTACTTCTCGGCGGTGTAGTCGGCGGCCTCCGTGGCGGTCAGCTGCGGGGCGTTGGCGCCGTTGCCCGCCCCGTCGCCGGTGCTGTTGAACTCCTTGAACCGTGCCTGGGTCCAGGAGTAGTCCGTGGTCATGTCGGTCCAGGGGTGCGCGGCCGTGATGCCCGAGTGGATGACGGTGTCCCGGACCACGGCCTGGGGCGAGACGTCCGCCGTGTTGTGCCAGGGTCGGCCGAGGTACATCGTGTTCGCCGGCACGCCGTTGGTGAAGATCTCACAGCCGGTGATGAGGATGCCGTACTTCCTGCTCTTGTCGGTGTTCGGCGCCAGCACCGTGCCGCCGACCCAGTTGCGCAGCGCGATGTTGCACCGGTCGAAGACGGCGGTGGCGTTGCCGAAGACGAAGTCGATCGCGCCCTCGATGTAGCAGCCGACGAAGTACTGCCGGTTCTCCGCCGTCGCCACCGGTGACTTGCACAGGACGGTGTCCTGGCGGGCGACGATCCGGCACTGGGTGAAGGTCTGCCGGTCGCCCTCGGCGGCCACGGCGACGGCCTGGGTCGAATACTGGTCGATCTCAGGGTGCTTGGCCGGGTCGAAGGTGTTCTGGATCGTGATGCGGCCGAAGGCGACGCGGGGGGCTTTGACGGTGACCACCGCGCTGCCCTGGGTTCCGTACGGCTGGCCTGTCGCGGGGTTGATCACGCCGTGAGCCCGGTCGGCGGTGATGACGACGTAGTTGGCGAGACTGTCCGGCTCACCAGGATGAAGAGATCGCTCTTGCTTGCCGGGACGACCACGGCCTCTTCGTAGGTGCCCTTGGCGAGATAGATGGTGCGATGGACGCCGTCCGAGGGAGCCGCGTCGACGGCGGCCTGGATGGTCGGGTAGTCGCCCAGACCCTCGGACGTGACGCAGTAGGTGGTGAAGTCCGAGGCGAGCAGGCCTCGCCCCTCGGCGCCGGACATGTTCGAGTGGTACGCCGTCATCAGGGCCGCCTGGAGAGCGGCCGAGGTCGCGTAGACGATGCCGCCGACTTCGATCGAAGGCGAAAGAGCCAGGCCGACACCGACGCCCAGGGCCAGCGCGGCCCGGCTCAGAAGCGCCCAGTTGATGTGGTGCTCCGCGTCGGACGCGGTGATGGTGTAGCCCTCGCCTCTGCCCCATGCCCGCGCCGTCCGCGCCGCCTGGCCCCGCCACCGCAGTCCTTCGGCGAGGACCATGATGACCTGGAGGATCGACTGCGCCACGAGCCCGACGCCGCTCTGTTCGGCGTCCTGGAGCCTCAGCACAGCGGTGTTCAAGGCGGCCGGCGAGAGTTGCATGCCGACGCGTGTGGCGCCTTGCGGTGCCAGGTCGTTGTAGTTCGCCAGGGTTCGTGCGAGGGCCCCGCCGCGTAGCCGACTCCGGCTCGAAGTTGTGGGGGTCGTAAGTGCGGATCCCGGTCGCGTCCCCGTGGAAGCGCAGTGCGGCGGCCAGCGCCGGCATGGCCTGCGGGTCGCCGCCCTGCTCCAACGCAACCCGCAGATGGGCGTGTTCGGCACGCAACTGGGCCGGACTCGTGTGCTGCTCGGAGTCGAACCAGTCGTCTGCGATGCGCTCGCCAACGGCCAGGTAGAAGTCGTATTGGCGGATGGTCTCCAGCAGTCGGTAGCGCGGTCGGCCCCCGCGCTCAGTCGGCATCACGACGGACTGGACGACCAGCCGGTCGAGGAGGTCGAGCACCTCGTCGCGGGTGATGCCGTCGCCCGCGCAGACGGCCTCGGCGGCGTCCAGGCCGAAGTCACCGGGGAAGACCGACAGCCGGTGCCACCGCAGCCGTTCGGCCGGGGTGCAGAGCTCGTGACTCCAGTCGATCAGACCGCGGAGCGTGCGCTGGTGCGGGCGGGCGGCCCGGCTGCCGTTCGCGAGCAGCCCGAAGCGGTCCTCCAGCCGACGCAGCGCCTCGTCGACGGTGAGGGTCCGCAGCCGGGACGCGGCCAGTTCGATGGCCAGGGGCAGACCGTCCAGCTCCGCGCAGAGCCGGAGAACCTGGGCGAGGCTGGCGTCGGTGACGTCGAATGCCGGGTGTACGGCGCCGGCCCTGTCCCGCAGCAGTTCAACCGCCTCGGCCGGTGACAGTGTCGGGACGGAGAAGAGGTGTTCGCCGCAGAGACCCAGCGATTGGCGGCTCGTGGTCAGAATGCGGAGCCTGGGAGAGGCCGACAGCAGTGCATGGGCCAAATCGGCGCACGCGTCGACGACGTGCTCGCAGTTGTCCAGCACGATCAGCGCGTTGCGGCGAGCCAGAAACCAGGTGAGCCGGTCCCTGAGGGGCCCGGCGCCCGCGACCGGGGCACCGAGCGTGGACGCCGTGGCGTGCACTATCGACTCGGTCTCCTCCACCGGCGCAAGATCCACCAGCCACACCCCGTCGGCGAAGTCCGTCGCCGACGCGGCGGCCACCTCCAGCGCCAGCCGTGTCTTGCCCACTCCTCCGGCACCCGTGAGCGCCAGCAGCCGCGTCGTCCTGAGGTGTTGGCGGACCTCGGCGAGGCTCCCCACGGACGTGGTCAGGGCGGCGGGCAGATTGCCCGCGGGCGGCACCTGAACGGTCACGTACCCTCTCGCCTTCCAGGAGCCCGCGCACTGCTACGACACGCAGCGCTCGAAGCCACGGCGGGACACAGTCGTATCTATGCGACGAAACACTATCGAGCGGACTAACCTCAGACGGTCGCTGTGATCGAAGTCTCACGAGACGGCACCCCGTGCATGCGCCGAGGGCATGCACGGGGTGCCTGAGCGGTCGATCGCGGTCAGGTCACGCCTTGCCCTTGCTGACCACCCACTTGCCGTGGACCCAGTTGCCCACCTGCTCGTAGCCGGAGCGGAAGGAGCCGAGCCAGTTCAGGGTCAGGTTGGCCTCGGCCGTGGACTTGACCGGGGTGTAGCTGGACGGGTCGTCCGAGGAGCCGCCCGTGGTGTTCTTGGCGACGGCCGGGAAGGGGTACGTCGGGCGGGAGGAGGTGACCTTGCCGGTACTGTCGACCGTCTTGGTCAGCAGGCTCGCCGGGGCCTTGTCCTGGGTGACCCAGTCCGTGATCGCGGTGAGCGCGTCGAGCTTGTCCGGGCCCTGGCCGCCGCCGCAGTGCGCGACACCGGGGAGCAGGAACAGCCGCGCGAAGCTCTTGGTGGCAGCTTCGCCGCCCATGACCTTCTCAACCGCCTTGTAGTAGGCCATCGTTCCGACGGCCGGGATGTGCTGGTCACCGAGCCCGTGCCACAGGATCAGCTTGCCGCCGGCCTTCTTGAACGCGCTCAGGTCGGGGTCGGTGGCGTCGTAGATGCCCGCGTTCGGCGCCATGACCTTCTTGTAGTACGCGGCGGTGAACTTGATGTCCTTGTACGTCAGCGTCGGCTGGGGGCTGTCGAAGATCTGGTAGCGGAGGGTCTCCTTGACGAAGTTCTGGTCACCGGTGGTTCCGGTGGAGGTGGCCGGCGTGATGATGCCGGCCCAGTTCAGCTCGGAGCCGCGCAACTGGTAGCCCGGGTAGAGGAGTTGGCCATGTTCGTCGGTGGGGCCGGCGTAGATCCGGCGCAGGGTGGTGACCTGGTCGGCGGTCAGGCAGTACGCGTCCGAGGTGGAGGTCTGACCGGCCTTGCACTGGATGCTGGCCGGGTCCCAGGTGCAGGCCAGCGGGTCGGCGATGATCCCGTCCGCGGGTGCTCCGCAGCCCTTGAGGACGGCGGCGTGGATAGGCGCGAGGTCGGCGTTGGTGATGGTCGCCGGGCCGCCGTTGAGGTAGACGGACTGGGCGGTCCAGGCGTGCGAGAAGGTGTTCAGCGCGGTGAAGTTGTTGGCCGGGGCGCCGGCCACGATGCCGTCGAAGTCGGTCGGGTAGCGCTGGGCCTCGGTCAGCGCCTGGTGGCCGCCCTGCGAGCAGCCGTCGAAGTAGGAGTGCGTGGCGGCTTGGCCGTAGTACTGCTTGACGAGGACCTTGGCGACCTGGGCGAGCAGGTGGTCGGACTTGTAGCCGAAGTCGGCGCGCAGGCTCGGGTCGGTGGAGAAGAGGCCGCCGCCCTGGTAGTGGCCCTCGTCGCTGGAGCCGACGGCGAAGGCGCCGTCGGTCAGCGGCACGCAGCCGTAGGAGGCGGCGACGTTGCCGGTGTTGACGTTGCCGCACAGTCCGCCGCAGCCGAGCTGGAGATAGTTGGCCTGCCAGCCGGTCTCAGGCAGGCGCAACTGGAAGTGGATCTGCGGGGCGATCACGCCCTGCACGTTGCAGTACGCCCAGTTGCCCAGCGTGTTGTCCGAGGCGGCCACTTCGGCGGCCGAGGTGATCTCGAACGGCACGCCGGGCACGGCGGCGGCCAGGTCCAGGGAACTCACCCCTGAGCACGACATCGTCGGCGCGATGCCGGAGGTGGTCGTGGCCGCGTTGACCGCTGTGGCGGAACCGGACGTGGCCGCACTGCCGGTCGTCGCGCCGACGAGGGCGAGGCTCGCCCCGGTCACGAGGGCGAGGGTGGCGGCCAGGGTGGCCATGAAGGCGGTGGACTTCCACCGGCACCATCTGGGGAGCATACGCATGCTCGGTCTCCGTTCGATCGCTGAGCCGAGGCGAGTGACCGTCAATGCGGTGTGCGCAGGCGACCCGTTCGGTCCGCTCGTCCCACAGCACACTGCCGTACCTCGCGGCCCACACCTGGCCCCTGGCAACTGTGGCTTCACAGGGGCGGTACGCCGAGGACCGTAGTCCCGCGATCAGTGGCGACGCAAGATAAGTCAACGAAATTGTTGACGATCCTTTCGGTGGCAGGTGAATGGTTCTGTCGGTGCCGGGAAGCGCCCCCGGTGTCAACCCGCGCGGCAAGCAACCTGAGAATGCGCGGACGACACTGTGAGTCCGCTCCGGTGCTGTTGTGGCGGATGAGGGGCGAGCACAACATGAGGCCACTCATTCCCATGCGGGCCGGGCCCGGAGCCACCCGGCGTCCCGGCTCCCTTTTGACAGGGAGCACCCTTTGAGCTTGCAAGACCTCCCTCAACCGCACCCCACCAGCGTCACCTTCGGCCGACGTCGGCTGCTTGGCACTACGGTGGGTGTCGCCGCGGCCACTGCGCTCGGCGGGACGGTCGCCGCGCCCGCGTCCGCGGCCCCTCGCACTGGCGCCGGCCGAGCGGTACGCACCGAATCCGGACTGGTGAGCGGCGTCCCGGCGGCCCTCGACGGCATCACGGTCTACAAGGGCATCCCCTACGCGGCTTCCACCGCCGGCGAGAACCGCTGGCGCGCGCCGCAGCCGGCCCCGTCATGGAAGGGGATCCGCAAGGCGGACACCTGGGGTCCCGCCTGCCCCCAGCCAGTCACCGGGATCGACGCCGACAAGGTGCCCCCGTTGAGCGAGGACTGTCTCAACCTCAACGTCTGGACGGGTGCGGCGAGTTCGCGCGAGCGCCGACCGGTCTTCGTGTGGATCTACGGCGGCCGCAACAGCGCCATGTGGTCCGGCCAGCCGGTCTACGACGGCGCGAACCTCGCGGCCAAGGGCGCGATCGTGGTCACCTTCAACCACCGCGTCGGTGCCTTCGGCAGCCTCGCCCACCCCGAACTGAGCGCCGAGACGGGCCACGGCTCGGGCAACTGGGGCGCGCAGGACACCGTGGCCGCGCTGAAGTGGATCCGGCGCAACATCGCCGCGTTCGGCGGCGACCCCGACCGCGTGACCCTCGCGGGCTGGTCGCACGGCTCCTCGTTCGTCAACATCCTCATGATCTCGAAGCTCGCGCGGGGCCTGTTCCACCGGGCACTGCTCTCCTCCGGCGTGCAGTACACCAAGGACCCCTCACTCGGCCATGTGGCGGGCGGTTACGACACGTTGGCCGCCGCCGAGGCCAACGGCACCGCGTTCGCCTCCTACATGGGCGCCTCCTCGCTGGCCGACCTGCGGGCGCTGAGCGCCGACGAGATCGTGTCCAAGGTGTACGCGCCGGGTGCCCCGGCAGCGGGCACCGACTTCGGCAACGTCCTGGACGGCTATGTCCTGCCGACCACCTACACGGGTGCCATGGAGTCCCGTACCGAGTACGACATCCCGGTCCTCACCGGCAACAGCAAGGACGAGAACGGCGCCTCGCCCACCCTGGCCATGACGGTCGCTCAGTACCAGGCGTACGCGACCACCACGTTCGGCGACCAGGCCGCGGACTTCCTCAAGCTCTACCCGGCCACCACCGACACCGAGGCGGCGGCCCAGTACAACGCCTACGCCCGGGACGAGGAGCGCGTGTCCACCTTCCTGTGGGGCACCCAGTTCCGGAACACGGTCGGCAACCGCAGTCCGGTCTACAACTACTGGTGGACACACGCCCCGCCCGGCTCCGACACCACCAACCCGATCATGCCCGCCCAGGACGCCGCGTCGGCCGGCGCCTACCACGGGTCCGACCTGTACTACCTCTTCGGCGGCCTGGCCGGCACCGACCGGCCCTGGACCGAGGAGGACTACTCGATCGCCGACACCGTGTCCTCCTACGTGGCGCACTTCGCGGCCACCGGCAACCCCAACGGCCGGGGCCTCGCCGCCTGGCCCGCCCTGCGCACGACGAAGCCCCTGGCCATGGAACTGGGCGACGCCATCACGGCGGTCCCCGCGGCTGACAGCGACGCCAAGTACGCCTTCCTCAAGGAGTATTTGGAAGCGCAGACCACCGCTTACTGACCCGCTGGTCTTCCGCCACCAGGTCACGTACCCCAGGCGGCGGAAGCCGTGGTCGGCGGCAGGAAGGCGACCCTGGTCAGGAAGTCCTTGAGCAGGATGCGCCACACGTGCCACTCGTGACCGCCGTCGACGAAGTCGCTCTGGACGTGGACGCCGGCGGCTGTCAGGTCCCGTACGGCGCGGAACGGGCCCCGGTGAAGCGCGGTGCCGTTGAGGGTGAACCCGGGGTTGATCGGGTCCTGCCAGCCGCAGCCGACGTACACCGAGACTTCCTTCAGGGCCGCCACCCTCGCCGCGCCGAACGTGGTGCCGGGGGGCAGGCCGGCGCTCATGACGCCGTAGTAGCCGAACTGTTCGGTGTTGTCGAGCAGCAGATAGACCGTGCGCATGCCCCCGGCTGACAGGCCCGTGTACGCCCGGTCGGAGGCCGAGGTCGAGACGTTGTAGTGCTCCTCGACCCAGGGGAAGACCCGCTCGATCAGGTCGGTACGGTGCGCCAGTTCCTGCGTCGAGCTCGCGTAGCCCGTCGCGTTGGGCATGACGACGACCATCGGCGCGATCTCGCCCTGGCCGATCAGGTTGTCCATGATGTTCGCCAGGTCACCCTGGGTGCTCCAGCCCATCTCGTCCTCCCCGCCGCCGTGACTGAGGTAGAGGGTCGGATACGGCTTCGCGCGGTGGGGGTCGTAGCCGGGCGGGGTGTAGACGACGAGGTAGTTCTCGTCGGCGGGAGTGACGTGCCCGGGGGACGCGTAGATGACGTAACGCAGCTTTCCTCGGGGGCCGTTCGCGGGCCCCTGCCAGGAGCGGTCGACCGCGTGGAAGTGGGGGTCGGAGGGGACGTAGATCTGGCTTCGGTCCACCGCCCTGCCGTGTACGACGCCGTCGGTCACGTTCCAGGCGGGGTTGCCGGGGTCGGGGAGCTGGCCGGTCGTCGTCGTGTCGTCGGCATCGGAGTCCACGAAGAAGCCGTAGGTGTAGACCCCGCCCGGCAGAGGTGTGGTGTACGTCCACACGCCGTCTGGGCCCTTGGTCATGTCGACGACCGGCCAGATGGGGCTCGTGGAGTTGGGATGGGAGGCGGGGACGTCGCCCGGCTTCCACTGCCGCGGCAGCAGGCCCTGGGTTTCGACGAGGTGGTCCGGGCCGGTGAGGCGTTCGGTCAGCTCGCCGGGCCGCTCGAAGTACCACTCGCCCTTGAGCTGGACACGCTTGGCGCCAGGGGCGTGAAAGCGGAACGTCACCTCGTAGCCGGTGGGGCCCTTGCCTGTGTGCCGGACCCGCGGACCGTACGCCGTGGCGGTCCCGTTCTGGGCAGCGGCCGCGTCTGCCGGAGCACCGAGTGCCGTGCCGGCGAGGGTGGCGCCGCCGACGGTGGCGGCCACCGCGCGGGCGACTTCACGTCTGGTCAGAGACATGCTGCGGATTCCCTTCCTCCAACTCGTGTGCCGGGACTGCGGGATGCAGTCCCCGTGGCAGGGGTGGCCGACGGTCGAAGTGCCGGAAGCCGGGTGTCACGGCCCGCCCTCCGCTCCCTCCGTGACTCAGGACCAGCCGGCGCCCTGGACGTGCGGGGGCAGGACCGCGCTGATGGCCTGGGCCGTCTCCATCACCAGCGGCGCCATGCGCTTCTCCATGTCGGCCATGGTGATCCGTTGAGCGGACATGGAAAGGTTGATCGCACCGGCGGGCACGCCGGTGGCGTCGAGCAGGGGGGCCGCGACGGCCCGGTTCTCCACGGTGGTGGACTGGTCGTTGATCGCGTACCCGCGCTTGCGGATCTGCGCGAGCTCCCGTCGGGCCTGTGCCTTGGTCGGGGTCTTCGCCGTCAGCCGGGCCTCGGCCGACTTCTCGATGAGCTGCAGGGCCGTCTCCTCGGGAAGGTGGGCGAGGATGGCCCGGCCCAGCCCGGAGGCGTGAATGGGCAGCGACGAGCCCACGTAGTGGGCGCCGGGCGGGTGGAGGAGGGAGGGGACGCGGGAGACGAAGACGACGGTCGGGCCATGGTGGATGGCCAGTTTCACCGTCTCCTGGGTCCGGTTGCGGAGGTCGATCAGATAGGGCTCCGCGAGTTCGGGCAGGGTAAGGGAGTTGAGGGTGGCCATGCCGACGGAGATGGCCTTGGGACCCAGCCGGTAGCCCTTGGTCAGCGGGTTCTTGACCAGGTAGCCGGCCTGGACGAGCGTGTAGCCGATACGCAGGGCGCTGGGCTGACTGACCTTCGCCGCCTCGGCCATGTCCCGCAGTGTCAGCTCCGGTCGCTGGGGGGAGAAGGTGTCGAGCACCGCGAGGGCTCGCCCGATGGCGGCGATGTAGTACCCGGATCGGTCGGTCCCGCCCTGCCCGGACTCCTCGTCGAGGCTCTCAGGTTCGGTCTTGTGGACCATGGTCCC
Organism: Streptomyces sp. NPDC047081; assembly: GCF_040643775.1. NCBI lineage: Bacteria > Bacillati > Actinomycetota > Actinomycetes > Kitasatosporales > Streptomycetaceae > Streptomyces > Streptomyces sp. NPDC047081. Next base: position 23,859 of record NZ_JBEYUY010000054.1, read on the forward strand.
TCCTCGGTCCGGCGGCAGCGCCGCACAGCCCCCTCGTTACGCTGGGCGTAATTCCTTGAGCCTCAGCATAACGCTGAACCTACACCTGCCAGGCCGACCGGACAGGATCACCGGCCGGACCATGACACCCCCGAGGACTCCGACTCCCCTTCTTTCAGGCGACTCCGGTGGGCGTGCCGCCGCCGGCCGCGGCCTGCTGCGACACCGGAGTCTCACGGCGGGGCTGCCCCAGGCCTCCGGCGGCGGCGACCACCAGGCCGGTGATCACGGCTCCGGCCCCGCAGCTCAGCCACACCGCCACGAAGGCCGTCTCGCTGGGCACCTCGGTGTGGGCGAGGGTGACCGCGGAGAGCACGGCCGAGAACACCGCGCCCGCCGCGCTGCCGCCCACGTTGCGCATGGTGCTGACCAGCCCGGTGGCGATGCCCGTGCCGGTGCGTTCGGAGCGCTCCGCCATCACCAGGGTGAGGGAGCCGAACGACAGCCCGAGACCGTACTGACACACGCATCCACCCACGATGAACTCCGCGAGTTCGCCGTGCAGGAGGGCCATCAGCAGATATCCGGCGGCCACGGCGGTGCAGCCGACGTAGAGGAGCTGTTGGTGCGAGATCCGGGCGGCGAGGGGGGCCACCGACATCGCGCCGACCATCCCGAAGACCGCGGTCGGCAGGAGCGCGAGGGCCAGCCCGGTGGGCTGGAGGCCGAAACCGTAGCCGACGTTGTCCGCGGAGGCGTCCATGAAGAGCGTGGTCGCGGTCTGGGCTCCGAAGTAGGCGCAGCCGAAGGTGAAGGCGGCGATGTAGAAGGGAGCCACCTGCCTTCGGGTGGCCGCGCGGACGTCCACCATCGGATCGGTGACCGACAGTTCCGTCCGGGTCCACACGGCGAGCACGGCGGCACCGCCGATCAGGCAGCCGAGAGTGGTGCCGTTCGTCCAGCCCCAGGTGTTGCCCTTCGCGGTACCCAGGAGCAGTACCGCCAGGCCGACACCGAGGGTGAGGTACCCCACCCAGTCCGGGCGGACCCGGGCGCGGGCGACGGTCTCGGGCACGGTCAGCAGGACCAGGAGGAAAGCCAGGGCGAAGCCGATGACCGGCATCCACAGCACGGCGCGGGCGCTGGCGCTGGCGTCGAAGATCTCGGCCGACACGAGCAGCCCGATCGCGCTTCCGCCGGTCAGTCCCACGAAGAGCGAGGAGACGGCCCGCCGCATCCGCTGCCCTTCGAGGCGGTCCCGGATGATCCCGGCGGCAAGCGGGGTGATCGCGGCCACCGCGCCTTCCAGGATGCGGCCGAGCAGGAAGACACCGAAGTTCGGGGCCGCGGCGCACAGTGCCGCCCCCGTCAGGGACGCGGCGATCGAGACGCGCAGGAACAGGCGGTGACCGTACATGTCGCCGAGGCGCGCGAAGATCGGTACCAGCACGCCCGCCGCCAACAGGTGTGCCGCACTCGACCAGTTGAGGTCCGCGGCGGAGACGTGCAGCAGCCGGCCGACGGCGGGCGTGACGGAGGGTACGGCACCCAGCAGGAAGCCGCCGGTGAAGTCGGAGAAGGCAAGGGTCGCGATGAACAGGACGATGCGGTGATCGCCCAGGGGGAGGCCTTTCGAGTCGGCTCTCATGTCCGCTCCTCGATTCGTCAACGGGTGCGGAGGGCCGTCGCGGTCCCACGGCAACGGCCGTCACAGACTGATGATTGAAGGACTCGTTACTCTGGCTGTCAATGCCTTACGCATGGCGAAACGCTGTGAATGTGCGTCTCGCGAAATTACGCTCTGGCTAAGTGTTTGACACTCTGCGAAATCAGTTCTACGTTCGCCGGGCTCGCCCTCATGAAAGGCGGAACCCCGCATGGCATCGACCGTGACGATCGTGGTGAGCGACCGGCCGCACACCAAGCTGCTGCGCAGCCGGACCTCGATCGCCTCCAGCCCGACGGCTTTCCCCTCCGTGTCGCCCATCTACCGGGCCTTCGGACGGATGGCACGCGACCAGCCCTACGATGTGTGCGAGATGGCCGTCGGCGCCTTTCTGCAGGCCCGAGAGGCCGGCGTTCCGCTGCTCCTGCTCCCGGCGGTCGTCGGCGGCGGGTTCCATCACGGCAGCCTCGTCGCCTCGCCCGCGGCACCTCCCGACGGACCCGGTGACCTCGCCCACCGCAAGGTCGGGGTGCGCTCCTACAGCCAGACCACGGGACTGTGGGTGCGTGCGCTCCTGGAGGTGGAGCACGGCGTCCCCCCGGAGGACGTCACCTGGGTGACCACCGAGGGGTCGCACGTTCCGGGGTACCAGGACCCCCCGAACACGGTCCGTACCTCCCGCTCGCTGCGCGAGGAACTCCTGTCCGGCGCGATCGCCGCGGCCGTGCCCGGACGAGGCGAGGGGGACGGACTGCGCACGGTCGTCGACGATCCCCACAAGGCGGCCCAGGCCTGGTACGGCCGGCACGGGGTGGTTCCGGTCAACCACCTGCTCGTCACCACCGAGCGCCTGGCCGCCGAACGGCCGGCGCTGATCAGGGAAATCACGGCGCTGCTCGCCGAAGGCATCGACACGACCGCCGCCGCCCGCACCGCCCGGGCGGACGCCGAGGGGCTTCCGTCCGGAATCGTGCACGGTCACGAACACGTGCTTCCCGCAGTCGCCCTGGCCGCGCGGTACGCCGTCCGCCAGCGCCTCATCCCCGAACTGCCGGAGATACCCGGGCTCTTCGTGCCGGCGTAGGAACGCGACCCTTCACCCCGGAGCGGAGGGGAGTCCGCGGCGGTGGTGCCGTTCGTGGTGCTGCCGCAGCAGATCCTTGCCGTAGTCGCCGCCGTTGGGGGTGCGTACGACCGTGTGGACGTGGTTGCGCCAGGGCTCGTCGACGTCGAACATGACGCTCGCCATGTGCTCGAACTCGACCAGTACGACCGGGCTGTGCACGCGGTAGTAGAAGGCGCCCCCGGGACTGTCGTCGCCGATGAAGGAGAAGTAGGTCTCCCGCTCATGGGCTCGGATCTCGGCCGTACGGACTCCGGCGTGCCGGTCCGGTGCGCGGTTGACGTAGAGGCCGATGAGGTCGCGGGCGATCTCTCGCTGTGACCGCGACATGTCGGCCAGGCTCAGGCCGACCGGATCGAGGAGGGCGTTGTCCCGGTAGGCGCCGGTGATCAGATCGGGCGGCATCGTGTCGGCGATGCGCGCCTGGTCCCGCTGTTCCGGGGTCAGTGCGGTGAACAGCCGTGACCCGGTGCTCTCCTCCGGCTCGAAGAGCCGGGTGCCGGCGTACCGGCCGCCCTCGGCGACGACCGGCTCGGCGCCCAGGAAGGTGGGTGTGAGGGTCATGCGGTCGCCGGCCAGGACGCAGTTGACCGCGAGGTGGTGGCCGTCGAGCTGCCAACCCCAGGGCTCGTCCGGCCGCTCGGGAGAGCCGTAGACACTGAACCAGTACAACCACTCGTTCAGGACGTCGAGTTCGTCGCGCAGCTCGCCGATGGTCCGGTTGAGGTGCATGCAGTCCAGGAGCTGCCCGAACCCTTCCTTGCTGAGGCTGGCACGGACCACTTCGAGGGCGAGCTCACGTCTCTGGTCGTCGAGATCCTCCAGGCACTGCCCGTGACGGCCGTAGAAACGGGAGCCGTTCATCCACTCGTGCCAGCTGCCGTGGTCGATGGGGAAACGGCTCTGGGCGGCCTGCCGGACGGTCAGGCTCTCCAGAAAGGTCAGGACGGCTCGTCGTGCGGGGCGGGTGTCCGCGCCTGTGGGGTCGGCGGAGAACAGGCCGGCGACGGGCGCGCGGTCGGAGCCGCGGATGCCCTGGAAAGGTTGCTCGGAGACTTTTCGGTGCATGCGTTCGACCTTCACCGCGCGTTCCGGCGACCAGATCGTCCACATAGGCGGGTGGGTGCCGCCGCCGTCCCGTGGCCGCAGCTCTGCCATGGATACCTCCTACGTCGTACGGGCACGTCAAGTGGCATGGGGGCTACATGATGACGGCCGTGTCGCCGTCGATGTGGACGGAGGTGCCGAAGGCCGCGGACAGCTCCTGGTAGCGGCCCAGGACGCGCTCGGCGTCCGTGCCGGTCGCGGTGAAGGGACGTCCGTCGGTCAGCGGCCGGTCGGTCGATCCCACCCCGCGGCGCAGTGTGGCCTTGCCGCCGACCTCGCGGCCCAGCTCGACCGGGTGGAGGCGGATCTCACGCAGTTCGCCGCCGTCCATCTGGACGTCGAGGACGGCCGAGCTCCACCAGGTGGCGCTGTGGGCGCTGTAGCCGGGGTGCAGCGGGTGCGTGGCCGGGGTCAGGGCCGGGAGGCGTTCGATGTCGTGGCCCCAGCTCTCGTACCCGTCGAAGGGCACCCGGCGGGTGAACTCCGACTGGGCGAAGAAGTTGCCGATGCCGTAGATGATCGGCTTGCCCTTGTAGATCTCGATGCCGAGGGTCTTGTGCCAGCCGTGGCCGACGTAGATGTCGGCGCCCTCGTCGACGCAGGCGCGGGCGAACTTCCGCACGAAGCTGGGCGGGGTGTCACCGCGCGTGCCCTCGGAGTTGCTGAAGTGGTGGGCGACCAGCACGAGGTCGGCCATCGTGGCGGCCTCGCCCACCGAGCGCAGGTTGCCCGCCAGGTCGAAGCGGTTGAGGTCGGAGCGGATCTCGTAGTGGTCGTCCGTCAGGAAACGGTTGGTCCCCCAGGTGCTGCCGGGCATGGGCAGCTGGAACTCCGGGCCGGTGGGCTGGGCGAGCCCTCCGCCTCGGGTCAGCGGAACACCCAACTGGGCCCATATCTCCTTCAGTTGCCGGGCGGCGTCCTCGGGGACGACGTACTGCATGGTGGTGCGCAGCGGGTTGATCCCCGCGCGGCCGGGCAGTGTCGCCTTGGGCGGGGTGGCCCACTCGTGGGCGCTGTTGCCGGAACTCACCGAGACCAGGGCGACACGGCCGCGTCGGGTCTCCAGGTACGCGGGTTCCCGGGCCTCCTCCAGGTCCCGGCCGGTGCCGGCGTGGGCGATGCCGGCGTTGTCGCAGTGCCGCATGGTGGAGAGGATGCCGGGGCCGCCGAAGTCGAAGCTGTGGTTGTTGGCCAGGGAGGCGATGTCCACCCCCGCCCACCGCAGGTCGGCGGCGGCACGTGGGTCGGTCAGGAAGTAACTGCCCAGCGAGTCGCTGCGGGCGGGCGCGCCCACCTCGGGGTACTCGCCGAAGTTGGTCTCGACGTGGGCGTACGTCAGGTCGGAGTCGCGCAGCCGCTCCACGACCTGGCGGAACTCGGGCTCCTCACCGGCGGAGAAGGGCCGGGTGACCATGCATTCGCCGGCCAGCGTGACGGACATCGGTCGCTTGGTGGGCATGGGTGCTCCTTGCACACAGGTACACATACGTACGGCGGTTGCGCGGGGAAGGGGGAGAGTACGAGGCACCGACGGCCCGCGGGTCAGTCCATGCTGGAGCCGGGAACGGCGACGGCCCGCCGAAGGCGCCGCATGTGCCGGCTCAGCACGCTGCGCGCGACACGGACCTCCACCACGGCGAGGCCGGGCGCGAGGGCGTCCCGGGCACAGGCGTCGACGGCGCTGGCGTCGGCGATCACCCGGCCGCGGGCACCCAGCGCGCCGGCCGCGGCGGCCAGGTCGGGAGTGGACACGGCGGCGAGTTCGGCGTCGGCACCCTCGGCGAGCAGACGCTGGTACTCGGTGCCCAGCGCCTGGTCGTTGAGGACGAACGCGGTGACGTCGGCGCCGACGCGCGCCGCGGTCTCGACCTCCTGCAGGTGCATCATGAAGGCGGCGTCTCCCTCGAAGACGACCACCTTGTGTCCCGGGCTCCCGAGCGCCGCGCCGACCGCCGACGGCAGCGCCTGTCCGATGGAGCCGAAGCCGTGCGCGGCGAAGAACCGGCCGACGGCCGGGACTTGGACGAAGGTCGTGGCGAACCCGGAGCAGTGTCCGTTGCCGACCACCACGACCGCGTCGCCCGGTAGCGCCTCGCTGATGACCGCCAGGGCACGGCGGGGGTCGACGGTGCCGGCCTCGATCGGCGGGTCGAAGTCCGTGAGGTCCTCCTCCCAGCACTTGGCCGGGGGAGGGACCGGTTCGAACCAGTGCCCGGCGACGGGGACGGGCCCCGGCGCGGCGAGGCAACCGCTCAGCACCCGCTCGGCGTCACCGAACAACCGCCGTACGTTGGGGTGGACGGGCCCTCCCGCCTCCTCGTCGACCACCTGGACGACGGTCGCGTCGCGAAACAGCCGCATCGACGAGGTGGTGCCACGGTCCAGGCTCGATCCGACGGCCACCACCAGGTCTGCCGCGCGCAGCACCTCCTCCGCCCTGCGGTGGGAAAGGCCCCCGGAAATGCCCAGGTTGTACGGGTGCTGGTCGAACATGCCCTTCGCCGGCACGGTGGTGGCGAGGGCCGCGCCGTGCCGTTCGGCCAGTCGCGTCATCAACGTGGCCGTGTCGCCGGTGAGCGTGCCGCGACCGGCGATCAGCACCGGGCGCTCGGCCCGGGAGAGCGCTCGGGCCAGCTCCCGCGCGGCCACGCGGTCGTCCTCCTCGACCGGACGGCGAACGGACCGTGTGCCGGGGGGCGCGGGGGTCGTGCCGGGCGCGGAGGTGAAGAGGTCGGCCGGCACAGCCAGCACGACCGGGCGGGAAAGGTCCGTGGCGAGCGCGACGCGTTCCGCGAGGACACTCACCGGATCGTCGTCGGCCCGCAGCCGTCGATACGGCGCCTCACAGGCGCGGACGAACAGTTCCTGGTCGAAGTGCTGCGCCCCCTCGTAACCCTCCGGTGTCTCGGCGAGCAGCAGTACCAGCGGCGAGTGGTTGCGCGCGGCGACCACCAGGGACGTGGCCGTGTGCGTGAGGCCGGGGCCGTGCGTCACCGAGCAGAACCCGATCGCATCGGACGTCCAGCCGTACCCCTCCGCCATCGCCACGGCGGCACTTTCGTGACGTACCTCGACCACCTGCACGCCGTGTTGGGACAGCGCGGTGAACAGGTGCATGTTGCCGTCGCCCATCAGGCCGAACACGTGCCTGACGCCGTACCCGGCGATCGTGACGGCCAGCGCGTCCGCCGTTGTCGCGGGGGCTACGGGCGGTGGCTCGTTCACCGTTCCCCCTGTGTCGGCCCCGTCCGTTCCCCGCATCGAGATCCCTCCACTTCCGTCTTCGGTCGTCTTGGAAGCTAGCGCGCCACTACGCTGATGTAAATGCTGTTACGCACTGCGTAACGCGCGTCGGTGAGTAGGACGAGGAGTGAGTCAGGGGGCGGTCACCGTGACGTTGACCGTGCCCTTCCCTTGCGGAGAGCTGTCGTTCGTCGAGGTGGCGACCACGGCGAAGGTGGTGGTCGACTCGTCCGGCGCCACGGTCAGCAGGCCCGTCGGAGAGATGGACGTGCCCGCGGCGACCTTGGCCCCCGAGATGCTCCAGGCCACGGACGGGTCGTCGGCTGTGAACTGCTGAGTTGTCCCCTTGGCCACGCTCCACTCGAACTTGCCCGTGTAGGGCCGGATGTCGATGCCGGTCCAACCCGTGGCGACGCTGCTCTGCCACGCCCACTTCTCGTGGCTGATCCAGTTGGCGGCGCCCTGGTCGATCGCGTAGCCCGGAGCGGCCCTGAGGGTTCGGTCGGCCGCCGCGGGACCGAGGAGCGTACCCCCGCCGTAGGTCTTGGCGAAAGTGAGGGTCTCGCCGTCGACGGTGGCGGTCGCCGTCCGGTTGAGGCGTGTGGTGAGGTAGACGGTGTTGCCGATCAGGCGTACATCGCGGTCGCCTGCGCCAGTGCCGTCGAACGCCTTGGCGTCCGCGACGGCGTCGACCAGCCGTCCCTCGCCCCGCGCGTCCTCGGCGTAGTACCGCGTCCGTCCGTCGACGGTGGTGCTCAGGGTGTACGTGACGGGGGACAGCACCTGGGTCGCGGAGGTGAGGTCGGTGAGCCCGTAGAAGCTGTAGGCCGTCACGGTCCCGTCCACGGCGGTTCCGCCGCCGCCCTGCTGGGCCTCGTAGGCGTAGACGCTCGCGATGTCGTACGCCTTCGTGAACGCCGCCGTCGGCTCGGTGCCTTTGACGTGGGCCGGGTTCACGGTGAGGGTGAGGGACGTGTACACCGGCTCGAACGCCCAGTTCCGCAGGGTCACGGCGATCTGCGACTCCGTCGACGACGTGTGCAGGGCGTAGTCCTGGTCGGCCCTGAGGGTGCGGGTGTCGCCCTTACGGCTGTGCAGAACGAGCTTGATGTCGGAGGACCTGAGGGCGGAGGCGTTCACGCCGCGGGGCCAGGTGACGTAGAAGTCGTCCGCCTCGGCGTCGGTGAGATTCGGCTCGGTCCCCGCCCCCACCCAGGTCCAGACGGGTCGCGCCGCGGGCTCGGGCGGGTCGGCGACCTTGTCGCGCAACGGCGCGAAGTCGGGGCGCACGGTGGTCCCGGAGCCGTAGAGGACCTCGGCGTCACTGGTGTAGTCGTAGCCGTAGATCGAGACGTGTACCCGGAAGGTGCGCGCGGCGACGGGCAGGCCGTTGTACGTGATGCCGGTGACGGTGAGGTTGAACGTGTAGTCGCCCTGCCCGTCTCCGCCCAGGCAACTCCATTCGCGACCGCTGTTCTTGTCCGTGATCGGGTAGTCCCCCGTGTCGAGGACGAGGTCGCCCTGATGAAGGGAGTAGCTGTTCCTCCCGTTGGTCCACGCGTCTTTCAGACGGGTGGCCTTGAGGGTGTACTCGGAAGGGAAGTAGCCGTCGCCGTCGGTGAGTTCGACTCTGGGGTGACCGCCGATGTCGCCGTCGTCCAGGCCCGGCAGGTCGAGGGACAGATCGGCGGCGGTGCCGGGGTCGAATCCGACCACTCCGCCGAACTGTTCTTTGAGGGTGCTCTTGCCATAGGTGTAGGCACTGCCGGTGATGTCGCTGCTGACCCGCAGTCGCGGAATGACGTAGCTGCCGACCTCGGTGGCGGCCGGGGCGTAGGCGGTGTGCCCGGCTGTGGCGTGCAGCGCGGTGGCCGGGGGACGTACGTAGAGGTCGCTCGAACCGTTGCGCGTGAAGCCGGCGATCCTGGACGCGTCGAGCCTGACCGTCAGCCTGGTACCGGTGCGGGTGGCCAGAGCCGCCCCGCCGCTCCGGATGAAGGCGGCATCGCCGTCGGCGTCGACGAACCATGAGGTCACATCGGTACCGTCGTCAACTGCCCATTTGGCGGCGGGCGTTGAGCGCAGAGTGAGGGTGTAGGTCCGTGTGTCCTCGACGCGGACGGAGGTGCCCGTTTGACGGTAGTAGGCGGCGGCACGGGCCGAGGTGGCTGTCGTGGTATGAGCGGGTGGCGAAGCCGATGTCGCGGCCGTGAGCGCGGTTGCGAGCGCGAGTGCGCTGACGGTGCAGGGGAGTTGAAGGGCGGTCGGCATGGTGTGGCCCCTTCTCGCGTGAGCGGTCGGCGGGGACACGGGTCGGCCCCCGTGGGAGCGGGCCCGCGTCCCGGTGCCGTGGTTCAGCCGGCACTGCCGTTGTAGAGGGTGTCGCCGCTGTAGACGGCGGTGACGGTTTTGCCGGTCCAGGACGAGGACTTGCCGGTGAGGACGGCCTTGCCGCCGCTGAGCCTGACGGGTCGGCCCAGGTCGACGCCGTCGGCCTTGAACTGGACGGTGCCGGTGGGGGTGGCGGGTTCGGTGCTCACGGCGGTCACCTCGGCCGTCAGCTTGGTGGAGCCGGCGGTCATCGCGGTGGACGTGGCACGGAAGCCGACGCGGGTCAGGAAGTCGTACAACGTCTGCTGCCAGAAGGCCCAGGTGTGGCCGCCGCCGACGGAGTAGTAGGTGAAGGGGACACCCGCGTTGATGAGCCCCTCGCGTTCCGTGGTGGCCGTCATCATCGGGGCGTTGCCGCCCAGATCCTCCTGGCCGATGGCGAGGTGGACGCCGAGCAGCTTCTTGAGGTCCGCACCCTTGTAGGCGTCATCGATGGGCGTGTTGCCCGATCCCGTCACCGTGACGGCGGGGGCGCCGGAGGCCGGTGACCAGACGCCGTAGTAGCCGAAGGCGGTGGTGTCCTTGAACAGGAAGTTGTTGGCCTGGGTGCCGTAGGCGCTGGTACCGGCGAAGGCGCGGTCGGCCGCGTCGGTGCCGACGTCGTAGTGCTGTTCGACGTACTGCAGCACGGTGCCGGTGATCTCGGTGGTGTAGCTGCCCATGGAGATGCCGGAGCCGTTGGGCATGACGACGACGGCCGGCTGCATCCTCCCGGCGGCGATCAGGTTGTCGACGATCTGCTGGAGCCGTCCCCGGGTCGTCCAGGCGATCTCGTTCTCCCCGCCGCCGTGGCTGAGGACGAACACCGGATAGGGAGTCGAGCGCTTCGGGTTGTAACCGGGCGGCGTATAGACGGCCAGTCGGTTGGTGCCCGTGGTCGAGTTGGCCGTCGGGTAGGTGACCTCGGCGAGCTTGCCGCGCCGCCCGGCGGGAGCGTCCGCCGTGTATGAGAGGTCGGCGGTGCCGTAAGCGCGGTCGGAGGGGACGTACACCTGGCTGAAGACGGCGGCCGAACCGGTCGTGTTCCATGCCGGGTTGGCGGGGTCTGTCCGGGAAGTACAGCCGCTGAGGGTGTCGGAGGCGCAGTCAGCGTAGAACTGGTAGTCGAAGGTGCCCGAAGGGAGCGGGACGGTGTAGGACCAGACCCCGGTCGCGGTGTCCTTGGTCATCGAGGCGACGGCCCATGCCTCGCCGGGCTGGTCGGGCGACTGCAGCGGGAAGTCCCCGGGTTTCCAGTCGGCTGCGGCGATGGGGGACGCGTTGGTCGGGTCGGTGCTGGAGGAGGCCGTGGACGCGAAGGACCAGGTCCCCTTGATCCGCATCGAGGCCGCCGACGCGTCCTTGATGCGGAAGGTGACCTGGTAACCGGTCGGGCCCCGGCCCGTGTGGGTCACCGTCGGGCCGAGTCCGGTGACGGAGGCCTCGGAGTGGGAGGCGTCGGCGTTCGCCGACGAGGTGGTCACCAACGCGGCGGCGGTCAGCGCGCCGGTGAGAGCGAGGGCGACGGCGCCCCCGCGCGGGATTCTGGGCATGGCTGGCTCCCTCTGTGAGGTGATGCAACGGGAAGCCCGAACCCGTGCCCTGGCCTCTCATCGAAGGGAGGAGTGCCGGGTCCGGACAGCGGGTGGCGCATGTCCGTCCGAAGGGTTCCTTGAGCGGGGAGACCACTGGATGCAGGGCCGGCGTCCTGGCCGAGCTGTCCGTGGCTGAGCCGGTCGCTCCTCACCTTCCGCCGGACAAGGAGTCCAGCAACTCGCCGATCCGGGCCGCCACCTTCTCCGCCGAGCCCTGGGCGTACGAGGAGTCCATCGCCTCGTAGGTGATCCGGGCGTAACTCCGCGACTCCGCCATGTTCTTGGCGCCGCCCTCCAGCATCGACATGACGGCGGTGTGCGCGAACGGCGAGTGCCTTTTGATGTCCAGCGCGGTGTCGGTGGACAGCTCCGGCTCCACGCCGACGAAGACACCCTGCCCGACCTGAAGGATCCAGACCGGCGCCTCGGCCGTGCCCGTCGGCGTGAAGTCGTACGAGGTCACGGGGCCCGTCGGATGACCCATCGCCACCGTGTCGACCGTGACGGAGTCGGTCAGCAGACGCAGGGAGGGGCGGGCGCCCGCGGTCGAGGTCTTGATGGTCTCGCTGACCCGGACCGCCTCGGTGCCCAGCCGTTCGCCCTGGAGCGTCACCAGGAGCCAGCCCGCGTCCTGCGCGTCGACCTGGGACCAGTTCCTGTCCTTGTCCATGAGGTATCGCTTCGACCTGAACGCCGGCGACTGGTCACCGCACGACCCGACGAGGAAGAGGCCGACCGTGTCGCCGCCGTACTGCTCCTCGACGTGTCGCATGGCCGCGCCCGCGAGATCGCCCGAGACGGGCACGTCGCCGTTGGCCATGACCGACTGGTCCATCACGCCCGACTGGACGCTGTAGTTGACGAGCACGGCGATCGGCGTGCCGTCGGCGTCGTCGAATCGGGTGACGCCCACGCTCTTGTCGGACGGGCCGCGCTCTCCTGTGCCGAGCCACCATCCGTCGGCGGTCTGGACGTCCCGGTTGACGTTGACGTCACAGGTGCCGGTGCCGAAGCCGACCCGGGCTGGCCGCAGCGCCTTGACCGCCGCCGTCACCGCGCTCGTGGTCGCGGCAAGGATCTGCTGCACGTACGCCTTGCCGCTGGCGGAGGTGTCCGTGGACAGCACGTGCGGGGCCGAGAAGGTGTGGGTCACGGTCACGACGATGTCGGTCGTCGCGACGCCGGCCGCCTTGGTGATGATCGTCCGTATCGAGGTGATCGCTTCCTCGCTGATGGAGGTCAGGTCCAGCACGACGAGCGCGATGCGCCGCGTGCCGTTCTCCAGCAGCAGCACGCGCACGTACAAGTCGTCGTGGACGGTGGTGAATCCGTCCAGCGGAAGCAAAGACGCGGGGATATCGATGGCGGCCCGGCCGGCACCCGCCGACAGTTCGGCGGAGGCCGGCTTGCCCGTGGAGGTTGTCGCATCGGACGCCCGCGCTGTGCCCACTCCGCTCGCCAGACTCGTGGCCGCGACCGCGGCGGCGACGGATCCGTTCAGAAACGACCGCCGGTGCATGCCACCGTCCTGCCGGGCAGCCCTGTCCTCGTTCATGGAATTCACGCCTTTCTCCTACACAGCCCGAAACCAAAGGCCTGCCGCGATTCACCACAGCAGGGCACGTCGAAAGACCTGACTGGCATTGAGCGAATTCCTGCTCTTCGCGCAGCGGTGACCTTGGCCGGTCCATACCGGGCGAGCAGGAACGCGGGAAAACGGAATCGATATCCCGGGGTGGCGTGATCGTTGCACCGGCCACCATGGGCGTCAACAATCGCGGCGCGTCATCTAAGAATGCACACTGCGAAACCTTCGCGTGAGATCCGTCCCAGGTGCCGCCCTCCCGGAAACTCACAGGATTTACGCAGGGCGTATCTCATTGACACCTGGCGAAACGCGCTCCTACGGTTTGCCGCATCCGCAAGCCGTACTCCCCTCATCACCCCTCGGAGCGTGCACAGTGGATTCACGGGACATGGACGGTCGCGTCGGTCGGCCGGTCGGTCGGCGGGCCTTCGTCGGAGGCTCAGTGGCCGCCGCGGCGGCCGTGGTCCTGGGCGGCGGCACGAACGCCCTTGCCGCGTCGGCGAGCAGATCGGCGAGGGCGTTGACCGGCCCGGTCCGGATCGAAACCGGCCTGGTGTCAGGCGTGTCAGCCGCACTGCCCTCGGTCACCGTCTTCAAGGGGATCCCGTTCGCCGCCTCGACGGCGGGGAAGAACCGGTGGCGCCCGCCCCAGCCGGCGGAGTCCTGGACGGGCGTGCGCACCGCGGACACCTTCGGCGACATCTGCCCACAGAACGCGTTCACGGGTTATCCGACCTCCTCGTCCTCCTCGTCCGCTTCGTCCTCCACCGCCGCCGCGGCTGCTCTCCCGTCGATGAGCGAGGACTGCCTGAACCTGAACGTATGGACCGCGGCCGCGTCTTCACACGAGCGGCGACCGGTGCTTCTGTGGATCTACGGCGGTGGGTTCACCCGGGGATACGGCTCCAACACGCAGTTCGACGGCGCGGGGCTGGCCGCCAAGGGCCTGGTCGTGGTGACGTTCAACTACCGCACCGGCGTGTTCGGCTTCCTCGCTCACCCGGATCTGAGCGAGGAGTCGGGGCACGGCGCCTCCGGCAACTACGGTCTGCTCGACCAGATCGCGGCCCTGCGCTGGATCCGGCGCAACATCACCGCCTTCGGCGGCGACCCGGACCGGGTGACCGTCGCCGGCCAGTCCGCCGGCGCGGGGTCCGTGGCCTTCCTGACCTACTCGCCGCTCGCCGCCGGCCTGTTCCACCGGGCGATCGCCCAAAGCGGTGTGCGCAGTCCCCGCGACCCCGACATCGCGGGCCTGCCCACCTCCTACCGCACCCTGGAGTACGCCGAGAGCAACGGCGTCGACTACGCCAAGGACCACGGCGCGACGACGCTGAAGGAACTGCGCGCCCTCAGCGTGAGCGGTCTCCTGGTCGGCAACGACGTCACCGACCCCGCCGTCGTCACGCCCATGAACAGCTACCCTCCGCCGCTGCTCCGCCCGGTCCTGGACGGCTGGGTCGTGCCGAGGACCATCGAAGAGGCCCTCGACCGCGGTGCCCACATCGACATCCCCTTCCTCACCGGCAACAACAAGGACGAGAACGGCGCGTCCCCGAACCCGCCCACGACCCTGGCCAAGTACGAGGCCATCGTGAAGCAGCAGTACGGCGACATGGCGGACGAGTTCCTCACGCTGTACCCCGCTACGACCGACGCCGAGGCGAACACCTCGCAGACGGCGGCCGCCCGCGACATCGGACGCACCTCCACCTCGCTGTGGGCCACGGAATGGGCCCGCCGGGCCAAGAGCCCGGTGTACACCTACTACTGGACGCACACCCCGCCCGGAGCGAGCGGCGCCGGCCACGGCTCGGAGATCCCTTACGTCTTCGGCAACCTCTATGCCGACGCGGACACGGCCTGGACCGACCAGGACCGGCAGGTCGCCGACACCATGTCCTCCTACTGGGCCAACTTCGCCGCGACGGGCAACCCCAACGGCAGGGGAATCCCGCACTGGGCGGCCTCCGTACCCGGCGAGATGACGACGATGCGGGTGGGTGACGACTGGGGCCGCGTGAAGGACGCCGACACGGCCAACCTGGACTTCTTCAGGCGCTTTTACGCCGCGCAGCAGGCCTGGTAACGACTACCGCCTACGGCCGTGCAGAGGGTAGTTGGGGCCGCGGGCAAAGGGCTCGGCATGGTTGCCGGACGGCCGCGAGTGAGCGGGCCAGGGACGGGATCACGACGTCTCGGTCACGAGGCGACAGGGCGTCGGCGGACGCGATGCCCGACTCGGCGGGGTCGACGGACCTGTGCGTACGTATGTCTTCGCTCGGGTGCGTGTGGTGTTCGCCGAGGTCGGCGAACACCACACGCACGGCGAGATTGCCTTCGTTTCAGCTGGGTGCGGGTGCGCTGTGTTCGGTTACTGCGCGCAGGGCTTCCGGGAGTCGGTCGCGCAGTCGGCCGAGGAGGCGGTCTTCCAGTTGTGCGGCGTGGGTGATGCCGGCTTGTGCGAAGGCGTTGCGTTCGGGCTGCAGGAG
>NZ_JBEYUY010000055.1:0-29983 GCF_040643775.1 Streptomyces sp. NPDC047081
GACAAGCTCAACATCATGGGCCTGTCCTCGCCGGACTCCGCGATCCTGTCGGCGGTCATCTTCAACGCGCTGATCATCATCGCGCTGGTGCCGCTCTCCCTGAAGGGCGTCCAGTACAAGCCGGTCAGCGCCGACAAGATGCTGCGGCGCAACCTCACGATCTACGGACTGGGCGGTCTGATCGCCCCGTTCATCGGCATCAAGATCATCGACCTGCTCATCTCTCTGATCCCCGGGATCGGGTGAAGGACATGAACACCTCTCTCGCGAACTCCACCCGCATGGCGTGGGCCGCGCTGCGCATGCTGCTCGTCCTCACCGTCGTGACCGGCATCATCTACCCGCTCGTCGTCACCGGGATCGGCCAGGCCCTGTTCCACGACAAGGCCAACGGCTCGATCGTGAAGGTCGACGGCAAGGAGGTCGGCTCCAAGCTGATCGGCCAGAGCTGGAACATCAAGGGCACCGACAAGCCCGACCCGAAATGGTTCCAGCCCCGGCCGTCCAACAGCAACTACGATCCGCTGACCACCGGCTCCAGCCAGCTCAGCGCCAGCAACCCCAAGCTGGTCGCCGCCGTCAAGGCGGCCAAGAAGCAGGTCGCCGCCTTCAACGGCGTCCCCGAGTCGAAGGTGCCCGCCGACGCGGTCACCGGTTCGGCATCCGCGATCGACCCGGACATCTCCCCGGTGTACGCGGACATCCAAGTGAAACGGGTGGCCGAGGCGAACGGGCTGGCAGCCGCCCAGGTCCAGAAGCTGGTCGACGACCACACCACGGGTCGTGCGCTCGGCTTCATGGGCGAGCCGCGCGTCAACGTCCTGGAACTGAACATCGCCCTCCAGGAACTGGCCCGGAAGTAATGGCCTTACGGACATCGACAGATGGGAGCTGGCGAACAGGAAACTCGGGTTCGCCGGCTCCCACTGCCGTATCCACGACGCTGATTCCACCGACAAGAGGAAGGCCGCACACCGATGACCCGGGTGCTGGTGGTGGAGGACGACCCGCAACTCGTACGGGCCCTCGTGATCAACCTGCAGGCCAGGCAGTACGGCGTGGACGCGGCACCCGACGGCGCCACCGCACTCCGTCTGGCCGCTGCCTGCCAGCCGGACGTGGTGATACTGGATCTCGGTCTGCCCGACATGGACGGCGTGGACGTGATCAAGGCTCTGCGCGGCTGGACCCGGGTGCCCGTCCTGGTTCTGTCCGCGCGCCGTGCCTCTGACGAGAAGGTCGCCGCACTCGACGCGGGGGCGGACGACTACATCACCAAGCCGTTCAGCATGGATGAACTCATGGCACGGTTGCGGGCCGCCGTGCGCCGTAACGAGGAGAGCCCATTCGTTCCGGAGACGACACTGGTCAGGACGGAGGAGTTCACCATCGACCTGCTGGCGAAGAGGGCGACCAGAGGCGGCCGGGACGTACGGCTCACTCCCACTGAGTGGCATCTGCTGGAGATCCTGGTCACCAATCCGGGCCGACTGATCACCCAGAAGCACCTGCTGCAGGAGGTCTGGGGTGCCTCGCACAGCAGTAAGACGAACTACCTGCGGGTCTATATGGCCCAGCTCCGCCGCAAACTGGAGGCGGATCCCGCCCATCCCCGCTATCTGCTCACGGAGCCGGGTATGGGCTACCGCTTCGAGGGCTGACCAGCAGCGACAGATGTACGGGCGCAGAGGCGAAGAGACGAGAGACATGGCACGCGGCAAGCTCCGGATCTACCTGGGTGCGGCACCGGGCGTCGGCAAGACGTACGCGATGCTCTCCGAGGCCCACCGCCGCATGGAGCGGGGCACGGACTGCGTGGTCGCGTTCGTGGAGCACCACGGCCGGCCGCGCACCGAGGTGATGCTGCACGGGCTGGAAGAGACTCCACGCAGGCAACTGGAGTACCGGGACGCTGTCTTCACCGAGATGGACGTCGATGCGGTGCTGGCGCGTCGCCCGCAAGTCGCGCTCGTGGACGAACTGGCGCACACGAACATCCCCGGCTCGCGCAACACCAAGCGCTGGCAGGACGTGGAGGAACTGCTCGCGACCGGTATCGACGTCGTCTCCTCGGTGAACATCCAGCACCTGGAGTCCCTCGGCGATGTCGTCGAGTCGATCACCGGTGTTCGGCAGCAGGAGACCGTCCCCGACGAACTCGTCCGGCGCGCGGATCAGATAGAGCTGGTCGACATGTCACCCGAGGCCCTGCGCCGCCGGATGGCGCACGGCAACATCTACCAGCCGGACAAGGTCGACGCGGCGCTCTCGAACTATTTCCGGCCCGGCAATCTGACGGCCCTGCGTGAGCTGGCGCTGCTGTGGGTGGCCGACCGCGTCGACGAGTACCTGAACCAATACCGCAGCGAGCACCAGGTGTCCAAGATCTGGGGCTCGCGGGAGCGGATCGTCGTCGGGCTGACCGGCGGCCCCGAGGGGCGGACGCTGATCCGGCGGGCCGCGCGGCTGGCCGAGAAGGGGGCGGGTGGTGAGGTGCTCGCCGTCTACGTCACCCGCAGCGACGGTCTCACATCCGCCTCGCCGAAGGAGCTGGCGGTCCAGCGCACCCTGGTCGAGGACCTCGGCGGGACATTCCACCAGGTCGTCGGCGACGACGTCCCGGCGGCACTGCTGGACTTCGCGCGGGGGGTGAACGCCACGCAGATCGTGCTGGGCGTCTCCCGGCGCAAGAGCTGGCAGTACGTCCTCGGGCCCGGTGTCGGTGCGACGGTGGCCCGGGACTCCGGGCCCGACCTCGACGTCCACCTGATCACACACGCCGAGGCGGGCAGGGGGCGCGGGCTGCCCGTCGCGCGGGGCGCGCGGCTGGGGCGCTCGCGCATCCTCTGGGGATGGTTCGCGGGTGTCGCCGGTCCGCTGCTCCTGACACTGTTGCTCACCCACGTGGACGCCGACCTCGGTCTGACCAACGACATGTTGCTGTTCCTCACGCTGACGGTGGCTGCGGCCCTGCTAGGCGGCCTGCTGCCGGCGCTCGCCTCGGCGGCGTTCGGGTCCATGCTGCTGAACTGGTACTTCACGCCGCCGGTGCACCGGATCACGATCGCCGACCCGAAGAACATCCTCGCCTTGGCGATCTTCGTGGCGGTGGCCGTGTCCGTCGCGTCGGTCGTCGACCTGGCGGCCCGGCGCACCCACCAGGCGGCCCGGCTGCGCGCCGAGTCGGAGATCCTCTCCTTCCTCGCAGGCAACGTGCTGCGCGGTGAGACCAGCCTGGAGGAACTGCTGGAGCGGGTGCGCGAAACGTTCGCGATGCGGTCCGTGGCCCTGCTGGAGCGGGAGAACGACTCCGCGCCCTGGACCGTCGCGGGATGCGTCGGCCCGGACACACCGACCGGGCGCCCCGAGGACGCCGACGTCGACGTGCCGGCCGGCGACCACATGGCGCTGGCCCTGTGCGGGCGGGTGTTGCCCGCCGAGGACCGCCGGGTGCTGGCCGCGTTCGCCGCCCAGGCGGCCGTGGTCGTGGACCGCCGTCGTCTCCAGGAGGAGGCCGACCGGGCCAAGGTTCTTGCCGAGGCGAACCGTATGCGCACCGCGCTGCTCGCTGCGGTCAGCCACGATCTGCGCACCCCTCTCGCGGGCATCAAGGCGGCCGTGACCTCGCTGCGCTCCGAGGACGTGGCCTGGTCGGAGCAGGACCAGGCCGAACTCCTGGCCGGCATCGAGGAGGGCTGCGATCGCCTCGACCACCTCATCGGCAACCTGCTGGACATGTCCCGCGTGCAGACCGGCACGGTGGCGCCGCTGATCCGGGACATCGACCTCGACGAGGTCGTCCCGATGTCCCTGGCCGGTGTGCCGGAGGATGGCGTGGAGCTGGACATCCCCGAGACGCTGCCCATGGTCCGTGTGGACAAGGGACTGTTGGAACGCGTGGTCGCCAACATCGTCGAAAACGCGGTGAAGTACGGTCCGGCTGCGGAACCGGTTCTTGTATCAGCGAGCGGTCTCGCCAACCGGGTCGAGGTCCGGGTCGTCGACCGCGGACCCGGCGTCCCTGACGAGGCCAAGGACCGCATCTTCGAACCCTTCCAACGCTACGGCGACGCCCCGCGTGGCAACGGGGTCGGCCTCGGCCTCGCCGTCGCCCGCGGTTTCACCGAGGCGATGGGCGGCACCCTGCGCGCCGAGGACACCCCCGGCGGCGGCCTCACCATGGTCCTCAGCCTCCCCACGGCGGACAGCGCGCGAGCAGTTCCGGACCTCTCCGCCACGACGACCTCGTAGACGCGCCGTACGGCAATCCGGCCTGCGCGAAGGTTGACATCCCGGACTGAAGTCCCTGCGTCGGGAGCCTCCCGCCAGGTCGCCAGAACACATACGGTGGAGCTGTGCGCGAGATCACCGAAGCCGCTCTCCGCTTCCCCACGGCCACGTTCACCGCCGCGCTCGTCCTGGTCGTGGGCTTCTGGACGCTGATTCTGCTGAGCCGCTCGGCACCGGACCGGCCCACCCGCCGCGCGGAAGACCCGACGGACGTGCCCGCGCCCTCGGTCATCGCCCAGGCATCCCTCGTCCTCGCCTTCGCTTGGATCCTGAGCCTCGTTGGCTCTCTGCTGCTGCGTCCCCACGAGGCCGCCCAACCGCTGGCAGCGGTCCTGGCCTCCCTGCTCCTCGTGGCCTCGCTCGCCCTGGCCACCCTGGCCGCCCGCGTCGTGGCCCGGGGACGACGCCGACCCCACGGCTGACACGATCGCGGAGGGCCCGTCGCTCTCGCGTACGAGGGTGTGGTATCTCGCCGACGGACGGCATCAAAAGCGCGTAAACATTGCCGGAACACGGCAATGAATCAGCGTGCCAAGGCGTGTCAGGATTCCGTCAAGCCGGAGATCAGCGACGGGTGAGAGGGGGACGGCGCGCATGGCCTGGTTTCTTGGACTCGGCATCACGGGGGTCGTGCTGCTCGCCCTGTCGATGGTCTTCGACGGGCTGCTGGACGGCGTACTCGACGGTGCGCTGGGCGGCGGTCTCGACGGGTGGCTGTCGCTGCCGGTCGTCGCCGGATTCCTGGCGATGACCGGCTTCGGCGGAGTCATCGCCCAGGCGGCCACAGGGGTCGGCCCGATGGGTGCCACCGCCGTCGGCGCACTCACGGGGGTGGGCACGGCCTGGCTGACGTATCGCTTCAGCCGTGCCCTGATGCGTGATCAGACGGCCGTGACGCCCACCGGGGGAGACCTGATCGGTACGTCGGGGAGCGTCGTGACGGCCATCCCCGCCGACGGATTCGGTGAGGTACTGCTCCAACTCGCCGGACAGCCGGTGAAATTCGCCGCGCGCAGCGCGACGCCGGTGGCCCGTGGCGCCGAGGTGTGGGTGGAGGCGGCCCCGTCCGCGACCTCCGTGCTCGTGCGACCCGTGGACCGCTGAGCTCCACCGCGTCGGCCGGCGGCCCGCCTTCCTGTTCTGTTCACCGCCCCTTGCCGGGGCTTTTCCAACCCTCCGGGGTGTTACGTGTCTGGGGGCACTGTCATGAGTCCTGTCGTCGTTGCCGGGGCCGGGGTCGTCGTACTCCTCGTCCTGTCGGCTCTCGTCGTCATCAGCCGCTACAAGGTCGCCGGACCGAGCGAGGCGTTCATCGTCACGGGCCGCCGGGGCAAGAAGGCCACCGATCCCGAGACCGGCCGGGTCTTCACCGACAACAGCGGACAGAAGGTCGTCGTCGGCGGTGGCGTGTTCGTCGTGCCCTTCGTGCAGCAGAAGTTCACCCTCGACCTGTCCTCCCGGCACATCCCGGTCGCCGTCCGCGGCGCGGTCACCCTGCGCGGGGTGAAGGCCAACCTCGACGGCGTCGCGATCGTCAAGGTCGGCGGCACCGAGGACTCCATCCGTGCCGCCGCCCAGCGGTTTCTGATGCAGCAGGACGGCATCGTCGGCTTCACCCAGGAGGTCCTCTCCGGCGCCCTGCGCGCGATCGTGGGCCGGATGTCGGTGGAGGACGTCATCCGCGACCGGGCCGCGTTCGCCGGGCAGGTCGCGGAGGAGGCGGAGGCCAGCCTGTCGGGGCAGGGGCTGGTGCTGGACGCCTTCCAGATCCAGGACATCACCACCGAGGGCTCCTACCTGGAAGATCTCGGCCGCCCGGAGGCCGCCCGCGCCAAGCAGGAGGCCGACATCGCCGAAGCGGTGGCCCAGCGCGCGGCCGAGCAGGCCCGGTTGAAGGCCGCCGAGGAGATCGCGGTCGCACAACGGACGTTCAACCTGCGCCAGGCGGAGATCAAGGCCGAGACCGACGAGGCGGCCGCCCGCGCCGCGGCGGCCGGTCCGCTGGCGGAGGCGGCCCGGCAGCAGGAGATCCTCGCCGAGCAGGAGAAGGTCGCCGAGCGGCAGGCCGCACTGACCGACCGTCAGCTCGATACCCAGGTCCGTAAGCCCGCCGACGCCCAGCGGTACGCCGCCGAGCAGGAGGCCGAGGCCAAGCGGGTCGCCCGGGTCAAGCAGGCCGAGGCGGACAAGGCGGCCGGTATCGCAGGGGCCCAGGCGGAGGCCGAGCGGGCCCGGCTGACCGGTGAGGGCGAGAAGCAGCGCCGCAGCGCGCTCGCCGAGGCGGAGGCCATCGAGGGCCTCAAGCAGGGTGAGGCCGAGCGGTCCCGGCGTGCGGCGATCGCGGAGGCGGTCCGTCTGGAGGGTGAGGCCGAGGCTGCGGCGATCGGAGCCAAGGGCGCGGCCGAGGCGGAGGCGATGCAGAAGAAGGCCGACGCGTTCGGGCAGTACGGCGAGGCGGCGATCCTCCAGATGCTCGTCGAGGTACTCCCGCAGGTTGTCGCCAAGGCGTCCGAGCCGCTTGCCGCCGTGGACAAGATGACCGTCATCTCCACTGATGGAGCAAGCAGGTTGACGCGCAGCGTCGCCGACAACGTCGCGCAGGGCGTCGAACTCCTCAGCTCCACCACCGGAGTCGACCTCGCCGAGCTGCTGAAGGGCGTCACGCAGCGGACAGAGACCGCGCAGTCCGTGCCCGAGGCCAACGGCAAGATCGAGATCGCCGGCTGACCCGGCCGACGTGCCGGAGTGAGGGGCCCGGGCGGTGACCGCCCGGGCCCAGCGGCGGCTGCTTCCTGGAGACCGGGCGCTCGGCCCCGAGGGACTGGCAGCCTCCATGGCGGTGATTGCCGCGCTCCGGCAGTGTTTCGGCACTGCCAACGCGGAATCTGCATGTCCGCACGCGCCGGGCAGGTGGCCCGAATCCCGAACAGACCATCCGCCGTCCCGCCAGGGGGCGGGGTGATGGCGGAGCTCCTAGGCTGGGCGGCAGGTGCGCCGGGAAGTCTGGTCGGCAATGAGCCGCCTGCTGCCTGGGAGCCCTCGGATGCCAGATGCCTTCCCCACCGGGGGACCAAGTGGAAAGCGGAGTGTGGCCAGGCTGCTGCACCATCCACTGCGGGAGCTGTGGGGCATCGGCGCCAGGCCGGTCTCGGGGCATGTCGTCGTCCGTCTCTCGGGTGATATCACCTCGGCGAACGCCGGCCGGATCGGCGGCAACCTACAGGCCGCCCTGCACTCGCATCCCGCAGTCCTCGAGATCGATCTCGGAGAGGTGAGTCACGTCAGCGGTGACGGCGCCGTGGTGTTCTTCACGGCGTTGCGGGAGGCACGAGCGCGCGGGACGCGGCTGATCGTCACCCACGCCCGCGGCAGGGCCCTCGGGTCTCTCCGGCAACTGGGCCTGGCCAGGGTCCTTGCCATGTATGAGGGGGACGGCCCGCTGCCGGGCCCGGAACGCGGCAATCGGTAGCTGCTCCTGCGGATGGGCGTTGGCCATCCCCACCCCAGGGCGGTCACTCGTGGAGCGGGCGCATCCTCGCAGGTCGTGGGTTTCTCGCGGTAGCCGGTCCTGCCGGCTCGCGACGCCGCGGCGGACGGCTTGACGGTCCGGTAACGATCTGTCCCAGCAAACACCTGCATAGTGCAAACAACCATACGATCCACCACATGAACAGAGCTGTGAAGATCGGCATAGCCGGTACCGGCACGGCGCTGCTCGTCCTCGGGGGAGTCGGCGCGTACAACGTCGTGCAGGCGATGTCCTCCGGAACGACGGGGAGTGACGGGGCCAAGGCGGCGCGCACCTTCGACCCTGGGGCGGTGTCGAGCGAGCCGCCGTCGGACGCCGAGGCCGTCAAGATGACCCGCGCGTTCCTGGACAGCTGGTCCAAGCAGAAGCTCGACCAGGCCGCGCGTGACACCGACGCCTCGACCACGGCCGTATCCGCCCTGCGGGGATACGCGGACGGTCTGCACCTGAAGTCGCTGGCCTTCAATCAGGTCACCTCGGCGGGGCCGTCGACGGTGACGGCGGGCGCCACCAAGGTCACCTTCGACGTCACGGCCCGGGTGGCGGGCGGCACCTGGACCTATCCGAGCGCGGTGGCCGTACGGCAGAGCACCAACGGCCAGTTGGCGGTGCACTGGAACAACTCGGTGCTCTATCCCGGCCTGGGCGACGACCAGTCGCTGACCGCGGGCAGGCTTCCCGCAGGCGCAAGCACCGCCGAGGTTGTGGCGAGCGACGGCAAGACCGACCTTTCCAAGTTCTCCTCGCTGCACGACATCGTCGCGACGATCCGCAAGAACGTCACGCCCACCGGCGGGAGCACTGGCACGGGCGTCGCGGTGGTGGACGCGAGCGGCGCGGGCGTGAAATCTCTGAAGGTCTTCTCCAAGGGCAAGGCCGCGCTGATCAAGACGACCATCGACGCCTCGCTCCAGGCGGTGGCCGAGACCGCGGTGAAGGACTCCCACCTTCAGGACAAGCCGGCCGGGACGGTGGCGCTGGACTGGAGGACCGGTCACATCCTCGCGCTGGCCCACACCGGCTCGGACGGCGACATCGCCGTCAACGGCATCAAGTCGCCCGGCTCCACCATGAAGATCATCACGTCGGCGGCCCTCTTCGACCAGGCGGACCTCACCCCGGCAAGTCCCGCTCCCTGTACGGACTCGCTGATGGCCAACAGCCAGCTGTTCCACAACGACTCCGGGGTGCGGGCCAACCCGGCCTCCAGCCTCGCCCAGGCGTTCACGGTCTCGTGCAACACCTCCTTCATCAAGGACGGCTTCCACTACCTCGTGCACGACGGAGACGCCTCCGCCCTCCACGACGAGGCCGTCAACGTCTTCGGCATGGGCAGCTGGTCCATCGGCGGCGGGGTCGCGACCACGGACCCGAGCATCCCGGCGGACGTCCAAGGCGGCGACCAGGCTGCCCAGTTCATCGGCCAGGGCCAGGTCACGGCCACCCCGCTGTTCATGGCGTCCGTGGCGGCCACCGTACGCGGCGTCGGCTTCAAGCAGCCGATCATCCTGCCCGGCCAGCACCAGGACACCGCGCCCCGGACCATCTCCGCCCGCACGGCCGACTACTTGCAGTCGATGATGCGCACCGTGGCCACCAGCGGTACCGCCGCACCACGCCTCGGCGGCCTGAGCGGCGTCGGCGCCAAGACCGGCACCGCGGAGGAGGGTGACCACACGAACGGCTGGCTGACCGCGTACAACTCCAGCATCGCCGTCGCCGCCCTCGTAGAAGGCGGAAGTTCCGGAGTGGACTCCGCCGGGTACGTCGTCCGGCACCTGCTCACCAGGAGCTGAGCTTGTCGCTGCCCTCCAGCAACGGCGGGGAGCAGTCACAGGAGCCGCTCGATCTGCCGCAACTCCTTGCGGACGCCGGGCAGATCGGTGCGGTCCCGGTCGAGGACGACGTAGAGGAAGAGTCCTTCGTGTGCGCGGCGGGTCAGGGGCACGATGAGGTGGTACTCCGTGTCCATGGTGACGAGGATGTCCTCCAGGCGCGCCGGCGCGTAACCGATCAGGTCCATGGCCGAGAGTTTGGCGCGTACGACGTCCGTGCCGCCGCTGGCGGCCCGGGCGAGGTCGAGGCCGTCCGGCTCGCCGAGGGTGCCGAGTGTCATACGGCTGACGTAGTCGACGACCGCTACGCCGAGTGCTCCGTCGAGGCGCATCGCCCGGCGTATCGCGATGGTGATGGCGGACACGGTCAGCCCCCTCGTCGTACCGGTGCGAGATGGTGTTCCGGCCGTCTTTGCATCGTGCCACGATTTGTGGTGGCCGGTCCGGGGAACGGTTGGGCAGACCTCCGCCGTTCCCTCATGCAGCCGTCGATGGGGGCTGTGCCTCACGCGGCGTCAGCCGGCCTTCCATCCCCAGGGTGTGTCGACGCGCGCCCATTCCTCGTCCCACTGCCTCGCCTGCCGCCGCGCCAGGTGAAGACGGAGCAGCTGGGCGCCACCGAGCAGAGCCCCGACCGCCCCGAGGCCGACCAGTACGCCGGTCCAGGCCGCCTGGAACGACGCCTCGCCGGGTGTGAGCGGCTTCGAGGCCAGTCGGTCATGGCGGTCGACCCACACTGTGGCCGGGGTGCCCTGCTTCGCGTCGGGGCGGACCTTCGCCTGGCCGGAACGCGTCGAGCCGTCCGGCGCCGTCCACCGCACCGTGGCCCAGACGTGATTGTTGTCGAGGGCTGATGCGGACGTTCTTCCTGGCGCGTTCTCGGCGAGGACGGCGGAGACCAGATGGCGCTCCGTCCGGTGCCGCTGCAGCCCGTGGTCTGCCGCGACGCCGGCCGCCAGTCCCGTGAACAGACCTCCGCAGAGCGCGATCAGCCAGGCCGCGAGCACGATCCAGGCGTCGACGACGTCGCCGCGGCGCCTGAGCGGGTTGCGGCGCCAACGCCACAACCACACCTTGCCGCATCGGGTCTTTGCCATGGGCGACACCCCCTTCGCGAGCACCGACAGGGCCGTCGTTCTGTTCCCAGTGTCCTCCCGCCGATGGCTCCGGCAGCCTCACACATGAGGCGTGTGGTGCAGGCGTGGCGTCATTGTCGCAGTCGTACGCGACTTTGGGCTCTTCTTTGCACAGTGCAAAATATGATGGCGCTTTGTCGCGCGACCGCCACTCTGGGTGGTCGTTGACCGCTGCTGCACCCATTCCGGGGGGATGTGGAAGACGGCCCGGCTGATCCACCCCAGCTCCACCACCCACGTCACCGACGTCGAACAGCGCTCCATCGCTCTGAAGTTGAAGGAGACGAAGGACGGGAAAGGCGTCCAGGTGACCGTCCCGGAGAACCGCGACCTGGTCCCGGCCGGCTGGTACATGCTCTTTGTTACCGACGACCAGGGCACGCCGTCCAAGGCGCTGTGGGTGCGCGTGCCCTAGCGGGTTGCGCCGAAGGCGTCCAACGCGGCGAGGATGTCAGCGGGTTCGGCGCGGAGGGTGTAGTCGGTGTGGACGAACGCCCAGCGGATCACGCCGTCGCGGTCGATGACGTAGGTGGCGGGCAGCGGCAGGGTGCGCGGGTGGCCGCCGTTGACGCGTTGGAGGCCGAAGCCGAGCTTGTCGTAGACGCCGGCGAGGTCGTCGGGTAGGTCGAAAGCGAGGCCGTACTGCGTGGCGGCGTCGGAGCCGATGTCGCTCAGTACGTCGAAGGCGAGATCGTGTTTCTCGCTGAGCGAGAGCGATTCGTCCGGGACTTGTGGGGAGACGGCCACCAGACGGGCCCCGCGTGCGGTGATGGCGTTGTGGTGCTGCTGGAACGCGCGCAGGGCGATGTTGCAGTACGGGCACCAGGCGCCGCGGTAGAAGGTCAGGACGACCGGGCCGCGGGTGAGCAGGTCGTCCAGCGCCACGAACTCGCCGGTGGCAGAGGGCAACCGGAAGTGCGGGGCCCGGTCGCCGACGGTCAGTGCCAGGTCGGCCTGACCGGAGTCGGCGAGCTCCTGTCCGGCTCGGCGCATGATCTGCCGTGTCTCGGCGGGGAGCAGCTGCTGACGGGCTTCGTAGAAGGCGCGCAGCTCGGCGCTCAGTGTCATGAGGACGGTCCTTCTGGGTGCGGATGGATCAACTCGGAACGACCGTTTCAAGATAGCGAGTTCGGGCTTATCCTGGAACCCTCGTTTCAAGATGTCGGGAGTTCGGAGCACGGGAGGGCAGACAACGCCATGCCGGACGTCAAACACTTCGACCCGGACACGGCCCTGGAGTCCGTGGTCCGGCTGTTCTGGCGGCAGGGCATGGCCGCGACCGGGATCCAGGACGTCGTCACGGCGACCGGGCTCAACCGCTCCAGCCTGTACGCCACATTCGGCGGCAAGCAGGAGCTCTACCGCGCCGCGCTGCGCCGCTACCTGGAGCAGCGCTCCCAGCCGGTCTTCCGCAGCCTTGCCGAAGACGGTCGGGGGCTGCCCGCCGTCGCGGACTTCTTCGCCCGGCTGATCAAGGCGCGCTGCTCGGGCGAACACGCCCGCTGGGGCTGCATGGTCTCCAACGCCCACGCCGGAGCCGAGAACGGCGATCCCGAAGTCGGAGCCCTTCTCGACCGGCACCACCGGGAGTTGAGGGACGCGCTGTGCGCGGCACTCGTCACGGCTCAGGGCCGGGGGCAACTCTCTGCCGGGACCGATCCGGAGGCCGCCGCCGAACTGCTGGCGTTGCTCGCTTACGGCGTGAACCTGCGCTCTCGCGCGGGAGCTGACGCGGAAGCCCTGCATGCGACGGTGAACGCCGCCCTGCGAACCTTCGGCGGTCGGATCGGAGCGTGACAACGCGAACGTGTGACCCTCGTCGGTCCACTCGCCGAGTACGTCGTCCTCCACGACGGCGGAGCCCGCGACCACCACGTTCATGACCTGGAACCTGATGCACCTGGCGGCCATGCTCAAGCGCGCCAACGGCATCCCCGCCCACGGCAACCAGCACCCCGAGTGGGACGACGCCGGCTGCGCTTCGACGCCGCCAACCCCGACTACCGCTGAGCCCTACGGGCTCAGTGCCACCCCGTGTTCGTCGGCGAAGATGCGCCGGCACTGGCCGTTGCAGAAGCCATGGAGTGTGCCCTCGACTTCGAGGGTGAGGTCGGTGGCGTCGAGGTCGACGGTCATGCCGCATACCGGGTCGATGACCGTGCCGGGTGGCAGGTCGGCGGTGGGGGTGTTGGCGATGGCGTCGCGGTGGGGCGCGGTCATGTGCTGGATCAGATCCAGGCTGCCCATGGACCGTCCGCACATGCCGAGGCTGCCTTCGGCGATGCCGACGACGTGGACCAGCGCGTGTGGCTGCTCGCGTAGCCGGTCGGGATCCCGGCCGGCTTCCGCCTCGGTCTCGGCGAGGGCCTGGGTGAGGCGGTCGATGGCGTGGGTGCTCATTTCCTTGCGCCAGGCGGCCGGTGCGCTGACGCGGATCAGGTAGCGGGGCGGGTCGGCGGGGTCGACCGGGTGGCGGTCGCCGGTGATCCAGGCGGCGGGTTCGTGGATGAGGACCTGGGTGAGGGAACGGGCGGCGTCCATGACGGCTTCGGCATGGGCGTCCTCGGTGCCCATGAGTGCCTCGATGAGCCGCTTCCCCAGTTGCTGGTGCCGTGCCGGGTCGAGAACGCCCGCGGGCGCGAAGAGCTCGATGAGAAGCATGCCTTCATGCTCGGTCGGCGGGGTGCCGCAGTCGTCGTACGGAGGGAGCGGGTTGGGGCTACTCCGAGGGGAGTGGGTGGCTGCTCCGGCGGGAGTACGGCGGCTTTCAGGCACCGGTGCGCGTACGGTTGCGGGTCCTGATCCGGAAGATCACCAGTCCGATCGCGGCGAAGGAGGCCGCCCAGCCGAGGCCGAGTGCGAGGTGGCTCCACAGCGCGGTGTTCCCGAACGAGCCGCCGACGGCGAACTGCATGGGGCCGAAGGAGGGGAACCATTCCAGGACGGGCTTGTTGGCGAGTGGGTTGCCCAGCGGGTTCTGCAGGAAGGTGTCCATCAGCCCGCCCATGATGATCAGGAAGAAGCCCTCCAGATCGTGCTTGACCAGGACACCGAGGAACAGGCCCAGGGCGCCATAGGTGAGGGCGATGGCGGTGAAGCCGGTGAGTACGGCGAACCAGCCGCCGGGGTCCGGGCGCCAGAAGGGCAGCATCGCGAGTGCCGTGTAGAGCGCGATGGACGTGGCGACCAGCGCGACGGCAAGCGACTTGGCGCCGATCAGCGTGCTCTGCCGGTACCCGGCGAAGACCAGACGCCGGTCGAAGGCGAGCGCCTTGCGGACGGCGTCGAAGACCACGAACCCGGCGATCATCGTGACCGAGTTGAGGCCGGCCGAGATCAGGGTGAGGTGGCCGCCGTCGACGTGCAGGACCCGGCCGGTCGCGTACAGCTTGAAGTCCAGCGGCGTGCGTCCGGCCAGGGCGTCCATGACCAGGTACCAGGTCGGCACGAAGAGGACGAGCAGCAGGGCGGCGAGCCGGTTGCGTGTCTGGTCGCGTACGCAGAAGCGCACGGCGGTGGGGAACTGCCCGTACAGCGGCCGGAGTCGAAGGGTGTCAGGCGCCGACATGGTGGCCCTCCTTCGAGGTCGTGCGCGGGGTGAGCCGGCCGTCGGTGAGATCGGCGAGCAGGTCGAACCGCTCCTGTTCGAACACGAGATGGGTGATGACCACGATGGCCTTGCCGCGGGCGCGCAGGTCCTCGACCAGGTCCCAGAACCGCAGGTAGGTGTCCCAGTCGAAGCCCTGGTACGGCTCGTCGAGGAGCAGCACGTCCGGGTCGTGGAGCAGGGCCAGGGTGAGGTTGAGCTTCTGCCGGGTGCCACCGGACAGGTCGCCGGCGGGGGACTCGGAGTACCCCTCGTAGCCGAGGAGGCGGACCAGCTCCCGGCCGCGCTCCAGGTCGGGCAGACGGTATGCGGCGGCGAAGTAGCGCAGGTGCTGCTCGACGGTGAGAGCCGAGTTCAGGATCGGGTCCTGGGGGCAGTACCCGCGGGTTCCGGGGAGAGTGATCTCGCCGCGGTCCGCGGGCAGGGTGCCGGCCAGGATCTTCAGCAGGGTCGACTTGCCGGCGCCGTTCTCACCGACGACGGCCACCAGCTGGCCCGCGGCGACGGAGAGGTCGGCGCCACGCAGCACGGCGTGCTTGCCGTACGACTTGCGGATGTCACGGGCCTCAAGGGCCAAAGCTGGTACGGGTGTTGCGCTGGACGGCATACGCGGCCTCCCTAGGGTGTGTCGCCTTGCTGCTGGGGTGGTGCCGCGTTCAGTCCGCCCGCGTAGATGCTGAGCATCTCCGGAGCCCAGCGGGTCATGCCGTCGGCCGACAGCGGGTCCGCGCCGAGGACCTCGGCCAGGCGGTCGCGCAGCAGGAACAGCGCCAGGTCGTTGGACAGCAGCAGGGCGGCGCGCACTGCCGGGTCCCGGCCGGAGGCGGCCAGTCCTGCTGCCGCCAGGCCGTCCAGTGCGTCCCGGCTCAGGTCGTACAGGCGCCGGAACAGCAGCCGCGCGGCGTCCGTGTCGGACAGCAGGAGCCGTCGCAGGTAGCTGGGCAGCGGTGAGTCGTCGGGCAGGTGCCGCGCGAACACCTCACTCAGCGAACTCGCCCCTGTCCCGGGATCCAGCAGCTCGGCCCCGCCATCACCGGTCAGTTCACCGATCATGGCCTCGAAGACATCCAGGACGTACTGGTCGACCTCTTGGCGCAGCCCCTCCTTCGACCCGAAGTGGTGCACGACCAGCCCCGGCGAAACGCCGGCGGCAGCGGCGATCTGCCGCATCGTCACCGCCTCCGCCCCGCTCGCGGCGAACAGGCGCAGGGCCTCGTCACGGATGACCGCGCGGGTGGTCCGGTCGTCGCGGATTGAACGCATGTGCAGAATACTAAACAAGCGTTCAATCGGTGTCCAGGGGTGGGGCCCCGCGCCGCCGGCAGGCGTCAACCGGCGCTGGGGCGCGGCGGGGGCGTGCCCGCGTACGGCGGGGCGGTCGCGGTGGGCGCGCCGTCCGGCAACAGCTCATCGGACCGCTGGGAGGAGGCGCCCGTCGGTGTACTGCCCGGGGTGCTCGTGCGGCTGGCGGCCTGGGAGAAGGCTCCGAGGGCCATGAGCACCACGGCGACCGTTGCCAGGGCGCGGCCGATCTGTCGCCACCGTGCAGGGCCGTCCATGTCCCGCCATGCCGGTCCGGGCCGCCGTTCCTCGGGCTGCCACACCTCACCCACCGGTTCGAAGGATGCCGGCCGGGGCTCGATGGGTGCGGCCCCTCGCCGCTCCTGCCGCATGCCGTGCGGGCCTGTCCGTTCGGGGCGGCTCCCGGCTGCCCGCTCGCGGGCGGAGAGCTCCGTGGGTGCGGAGGCTCGAATGGCCTGCTCGGTGTCGCCGAGAAACCTCAGCCATACGGTGTCCGGAAAGGGGGGAACCCCGTCTCCGTCGTCCGGCGCTCTGCCCTGGCCCGAGTCTTCAGCGGCCACGATGCCTCTCTTCCTTGCTCCTCCTCGACCGCGTTGATTCTGTGGACCCGCGCTGTGAATCGCGGGAACCGGTGCAGAGGGTGTGGGGTGCGCGAACTTCCGAGAGTCGAGTGGTGGGAGACCTGCCGGCGGTCGGTGCGGCGCCCTCACTCCCGATAGCGTGCCGATCACTCCTGGGCGCTGGGCGGCACCGGCCGCCGACTCGGCCCCCCGAGTGCAAGTTTTGCATAGTGCAAAATCTGATCGCCAGGGCTTTGGGGTGGTCTTGGTCTGGAGTTGAACCCCGTAGTGCCTCGGCTTACGGCAGCCGGGTTTCCGGGCCGGTGTCCAGGCGTACGAAGGGAATGGCCCGGCCGGCCTCCCGGAATCCGGCGTCGGTGCCGTCCGACGGCAGGCCCATGAACGCGCATAGGCGGCGTGCGGTCCTCGGGTGGTGCCGGGCGTATCGGGCCATGATCTCGGCGCCCTCGTCCGGTGTGAGGAAGCAGGCAGTGACGGCGTGACGGCGCGTACCCACCTCGATCAGGGTCTTCGGTTCCGCGCGCAGATTGCGGTACCAGGCGGCCTTCGGGCCGAAGCCGGATGCGACGGTCCAACTGCTGCCGTCCGGCCCGCACTCCACCACTTCGAGGACTACCCGGCGGTCGAGTCCGGTGACGCGGCCGGTGTGCTGCAGCAGGAGCAGCCGCTTGCCGAAGATCCAGCCCAGCCCGCAGCGGAAGAGGAGTACCGGCAGGCGCACGAGGAACCGCCGCCAGCCGACGGGGAGCCGGGGGTGGTCCGGTGCAGTCTGTCTGTGGGGCATCTTCGCCTTTCGAGTCGGACATGTCGGCTCTCGGCCTCCATTGGGTAAAGGGCTCGACCGAGAGAGCCTTCCTCACAGGAACCTTTGCATAGTCTAAATGCGGGGAGGGGTGTCTATGCCAGAAGCGATCAGACGGCTCTCATGCGCTGGAACATCTCTGGAGGACGCATGGCCGAGCCGAGGCTGACGCAGGGTTCTGCGGTGTTGTCCTGGATGCCGGTGGCGATGATGGCCGTGGTGACCGGGGCGGATGTCGTCGCCGGTCCGGGGGTGGGACTCCTGCCGCTGGTCTCGCTCGGGCCGGCGTTCTCCGGGCTGGTCGGCGGATGGCGGCGTACCGCGCTGATCGGCGCTGTGGCGTTGCTCGTGTGCGTGGCGCTGGGGATGTACGACGGGCTCTTCGAGGAGCGGCGCGGTTTCACGGCGATGGCGTCAGTGGCTGGCGTCACCGGCGTAGGCATCGCCGCCGCCGTGACACGCTCACGCCGGGAGGCTGAGCTGGCCAGTGTCCGGTCGATCGCGGAGGTCGCACAACGGGTGCTGCTGCGGCCGGTGCCGCGGACCGCGGGCCCGCTGCAGGCGGCGGTGTCGTACACCTCGGCCGTCGCCGAGGCGCGGATCGGTGGCGACCTGTACGAGATGGTGGCCTCACCGCACGGGATCCGGATGATCGTGGGCGATGTGCAGGGAAAGGGCCTGGCCGCGGTGGAGACGGCCGCCGTGGTGCTCGGTGCGTTCCGGGAGGCGGCGCATGACGAGCCCGACCTGGTCGGGCTGGGGGAGCGGCTGGAGCGCAGCGTGGCCCGGGAGTTGGAGGGGGAGAAGTTCGTCACCGCCGTACTCGCCGAGATCGGTTCGGACCACGGGGTGGTGTTCCTCAACTACGGTCATCCGGCGCCGATGGTCGTACGCCGCGACGGCGGCGTCGACTTCCCGCAGCCGCCCGCCTACGCCCTTCCCCTGGGGCTGGGCGCCCACGGCGGCGACGGGCCCAAGCCCTATCGGGTGGACTTCGCCCCTGGTGAGCAACTGCTGCTGTACACCGACGGGGTCACCGAGGCGAGGGACGCGGACGGCTCCTTCTACCCCCTCGGCGAGAGGGCGGACCTGCTCAAGGAGCCCGATGCCGGCCGTGCCCTGGAGGGCCTGCGCGAGGACCTGGTGCGCCATGCCACGGGACCGCTCCACGACGACGCCGCGATGCTGCTGCTGCGGTACCACGGTCATGGGGAAGGAAAATCTGTTCCCATCAGGTGAGGGGGCACCACGTTCGGCAAGGTAAAAAGGACACATGCCGGAGCGTGAGAACCCCGCGGGGACGATGGACGACGTCGATGCGGTCACCCGTGCGGTGCTGACCGCGTCCCGCCTGCTGGTGGCGGTCTCAGCCCGCTCGCTCGCCGAGGTCGAGGAACGGGTGACGCTCCCGCAGTTCCGCATGCTGGTCGTGCTGTCCACCCGCGGCGCCACCAAGCTGGTGACCCTCGCCGACCTGCTGCAGGTGGCGCCGTCCACGGCGATGCGCATGGTCGACCGGCTGATCGCCGCAGGACTCGCCGACCGGCAGACCAACCCGGGCAACCGCCGCGAGACCCTGCTGCAGCTCACCGAGGAAGGCCGGCGCACCGTCGAGGACGTCACCGCCCGGCGCCGCACCGAGATCGCCGCCATCGTCGAGCGGCTCTCACCGATCCAGCGGCTGGCGCTCGTGGAGGCCCTGGGCGCCTTCAACAAGGCGGGAGGCGAGCCCCCCGCTCCCGCCCTGGACGACCCGGAACCGCATCCGCTCGGCTGGGTCGTCGACGGTGTGATGGCGCACGACGCCTGACGCTGCTCCCGACCGCCCGTCACGATTCCTGGACGGCTCTTCTCCGGGCCCCAAAGGTTTTGCATAATGCAAGGGAATTGTGAATGTGGGCTGCGAGCAGTGGTGCGAGCGGTCGCCATGGACGGAACAGATGGGAAAGGTGCCGGGGTGTGACACGCGTGCGCCGGAAGCGTCATCACTCGGCCCCGTCCGAACGCCACCTCATGGCGTACCTGCGCAGCTCGGTGTGGGGTCCGGCGGAGTTCGTCGGGCGGCCACCCTGGTGGCTCCTGGCGGAGGGGCTCGTGGCCGGGATCCTCGGTGCCGGCGCGATCGTCGGTACGACGCTCTTTGGTGCCTGGACGGGGCGGCCCTCGCTGGCCGACGGCGAGGCGGGCCTGGTGTGCGCGGTGGCGCTGGCCGTGTACCTGTCCTTCGTGGGGGCTGGGCGCGCGCTGATCGGCATCGTCGTGCTGTTCGGGGTGTGCCTCGCGCTGCAGGCCCCGCAGGCGGCCGCCGGGATGGTGCTGGCCGAACGGGGGCAGGTGCAGTCCGTGGTGGTGACGTCGGTCGAGGACGGCCGAGGGGCGGAAGGCGGTCGTGTCCGCTACCTGTGTTCGGTGGCGGACACCGACGGCGTCCCGCTCAAGGTCCGTATCTGGCGGGGCTGCGGAGAAGCGACCAGGCCCGGCGACGCGCTCGCTGTCGTGTCGGATCCCGAGGGGCGGGTTCCCGCACGCGGCGCGCAGGCGGGGGCCGGTCTGTCGGGGCCGCTGCGCGACCTGGCCCCGTGGGCCGCAGCTCTCGTAGCCGGGAGCCTTGTCGCTGTCGTCCGTTCCTACCGGCTCTCCCTCCCTGCCGAGACCACGATTCCGTTCGGCACCGGTCAGGCCGGCCACCCTTGATCAAGCGGCCGAAGGGCTGGGCGTCGGGGAGGCGGTGTTGATGCCCAGGTCGGGGCGGGCGGTGAGGACGACGACGGGCGATCCGGGCTGTGGCGGCGGCGGGGTGAGCTGCCCCTTGGGGAGCTTGGGCGGGGTGGTCTGCTGGAAGTTGACCTGCTCGAAGTTCACGATGCCGGTCTTCTCCAGCACGGTGATGTGGTCCAGCACGGTGTCGTTGGCCAGGTCGGCGAGCTGACGCACGAGGGTGTTCTTGGTGCTGGCGCGGATCTTCGCGATGGTCGGGAAGATCTGGCCGTGGGTCACGCGCATGATGTTGGCGGCGGTGGTGTCGAACTGCTTCCCGGACTCGGCCGCCGACGTCTGTACGAACTGCTGCTGTTGCGGGGTGGCCTGGTTGGGCAGCGTGATGTTCAGCTCGGGGGCGATCTTGCGGCACAGCTCGTCCAGGCCGGCGTGGCCCACGATCAGGTGCTTGCCGGCCTCCCGCATCTCCTCCGTGGAACCCTTCTCCAAGGCCAACTCCCCCAAGGGGTACTCCCACAGCCCGGCGGAGCGGACCTTCACGACGAAGTCGCGGTCGGCCTCGGTGAGCGGCCCGTACCGGGTGCTGGCGATGACGCGGCTCGGATCGTTGGACACGGTCGTCACGCCGAGCAAGGCGGGGTAGGCGAGTGCGGTGAGGGTCAGGCCCAGGGCACCGACCACGAAGACGGTTCCTGCCGTGTTGCGGGAGATGGGCATGCGGCCTCCAGGCGTGAGCGGCTTGTACGCCAGGGGGTACGTGCGTGCCGGATCGACCGATCATTGCGCTAGGTAAAATTTGCATGCCGGCGTGTGTTGTGTGTCACATCTCTGGTTATCCGACAGTCGGGGTGGGGGACGGCGACGGGGTGGTGGTCGGGCCTGTCGGCACTCCGTCGGTCGGCAGTCCGGAGGGCACCGTGAGAGTGACCAGGGGTGCCCCCGGCTGCGGTACCGGCGGTGTCACCTGGCTGGACGGAAGCTTCGGCGGGTTGGTCTCCATGTTGTTGACCTGGTTGAAGTTGACGAGCCCGGTGTTCTCCATCTGCGTGATGTGGTCCAGCACCACGTCGTTGGCCTGGTCGGCCAGTTGACGTACGAGGGTGTTCTGGGTGGTGGAGCGGATCTTGGCGATGGTGTTGAAGATCGAGCCGTGCGTGACGCGCAGGATGTTGGCGAAGTCGGAATCGAACTGCTTACCGGTGTCCGACTTGAACGTGTCCAGGAAGCCCTGCTGCTGAGGGGTGGGTTGGTTGGGGATGGTGATGTTCAGCTCGGGGGCGATCCTGCGGCAGCTGGCGTCGAGGGCGGCGTGCCCGATGACCAGGTGCCGGCCTGCTTCTCGTACGGCCGCGGTCGTCCCCTTCTTCATGGCCAGATCACCGGAGGGCCCCTCCCACAGCCCGGCGGAGCGGACGAAGACGACGAAGTTGCGGTCGGCCTCGGTGAGCGGCCCCCAACGGGTGCTGGCGATGGTGCGGGACTGGTTGGTGGACGCGTTCTGGATGCCGAGCATGCTCGGGTAGGCCAGGGCGGCGAGCGTGACGCTCAGTGCGCCGCCCACGAAGACGGTTCCGATCGTGCTGCGCGAGATGGGCATTGTGCCTCCTGGGGCGGACGGCGGGTTCGTCGGCGGATACGGGCCCGCAACGGAAAGGAAACCCTTGCTCCAGGTAAAGATTGCACTATGCCAAGTATGGGTCGGGCGGCGGGTTACCGCACGTGCAGCCACACGGCTTTCGACGGTGTCCCGTTGCCGTCCGTGGCGACGACCATGTACCAGCCCGAGGGGACGAGCGAGGGATCGTCGGGGATCCGGACCGTGAGCGATGTGCCGGTGTGGCGGATCACCTGCAGCGCGACGGAGCGCTGGTCGAAGTCCGTGACGTGAGTGGCCGATCCGGGGCGCATGAGCCGGATACGGGTGATGCCGGCGGCGTCCGCCGAGTGGAGGGTGACGTCGTCGCCGCGGTCCGCCCGGGTTCTTCCGCCGAGGCCGAGGCGAGGACGTGCGCCGTGGAAGAGATAGGGCGGGGAGTAGACCTCGACGCGCTGTTCGAACTGGCCGGGGCGGGAGTCGGCCTTGTCGGAGAAGAGCGGGTCGGAGCCGAAGACGGCGACGCGGCCGTCGGGGAGGAGCAGGGCCTCGGTGTGGTAGTTCCGGCCGACGGCGGGGGCGGCGGCCGGAGTGAAGGCGTTCGCCGCGGGGTCGTAGAACTGTGCCTTGAGGATGTCGCTGGCCCCCTTGCCACGGTATCCGGAGCTGCCGCCGGTGGTGAAGACGGTGTCGTCCGGCATGATCACGCTGTTGAGGTAACGGGTGTTCTCCGGCAGGCGCGGACCGGGTGTGAAGGCAGGGTGTTCGGCGTCGAGGTCGACGATCGCCGTACGGGAGGTCGCGGCGCGCGACTCGCCCACGCCCCCGCCGCCGAGCACCATGACCTTGCTGTTCTGCGCGGGTGGCAACAGGACGGAGGAGGACGTCTCCAGGATGTCAGGGTCGGTGAGACCGGTCACCGGAGTGAAGGCGTTGGTCTTGAGGTTCCACAGACCGGGGGCACGGCCCTTGTCGGCGGGTCCGTAGCCGGCGTTGGAGCCGGTGTAGAAGATCGTCTGCCTGCCGGTGAGGAAGAAGGAGGGGTAGGTGGGGAAGTAGCGGGTGGGTGCCTTGGACCATGTCTGCGTCACCGGGTCGTAGATCTCGTTCTTGCCGGGCACGACCTGCCCGATGTCGTCCAGCCCGGACACCGCCAGGACGCGGCCGTCGGACAGCGTGGTCAGGGTCGGATACCAGCGAGCCTCGTTCATCGAGCCGACCTTGGTGTACTTCTCGGTGACCGGGTCGAACTCGTAGGCGTCCTTCGTGCCTTGGAAGTCCTTCTTGTCGAGACCGAGTTTGTTGGCGATGCCGTAGAGGTTGCGGGCGTCCTCGCCCTTCAGACCCTGGATCGCGTACTGCTCGGTGGCATTGGTGATGCCGAGCGGTCCCTCCTCGACCGCCTCGACGAAGACGCGGGACTCGCTCGCGGTGACGGTGACGTTGCCGCCGCGGCCGGTGGGCGTCTTCTTGGCGGCCGGTACGCGCACGGCGAACTGTGAGCGGTATTCGACGCCGGAGGGGGAGCGGAAGACGGTGCCCTTGGGGAAGGCGCGGGCCTTGTCCGGGTCCTCGTTCTTGACCAGCATGGCGCCGCCCGCTCGTGTGACGTCGCCCTTGAGGACCTCGTAGCGGGCGGTGCCGCCGGCGATGAGGATCTTGCCGTCGGGCAGCTGGGTGTGGCCGCCGCAGAACAGGTCCGCGGGGGTGTCGATCTTCCTGAAGGTGTCGGTGGCCGGATCCCACAGGGTGCTCTTGAAGGAACCGCCCTTGAACTGCTTGACGTTATTGCCGCTTCCGGCGATCAGCAGGACTTTTCCGGTGTGCAGCAGGATCGCGTGGATCGAGTTGAGCTCGTACTGCTTGCGCAGCGTGGCCAGGGTCCAGTGGCCGTACTTCGCCTTGTACTCGGGCTGGTTGATCTCATAGCGGTGATAGGCGTGCTGGGCGAAGCCCGCCACCGCCGGGGCATTGACGGCTACGAGCGCGGCGGCGGCCGCGATGCCGAGCAGGGTCTTGCGGGTCGTCGGGCGGGAAGGTCGCTTGGGCATCGGGGACTGCCTCCGCGGACGGGCGGGCCGGGTATGGACGTACCGACGACTACCGCGCCCATCCAGGCCCACCCGGGCGACACGCGCGTTTGCATTGTGCAAAATACTCCGATGTGACCAATGCGGGCGCCGTCCGCGGATGCCGGGTGCTGCGGGTCGGCGCGGTTACATCCGTTCCTTCCAGCCGACGCGGACGAGCCAGCCGTTTACCGGCCAGGCCGTGAAGAAGCCGACGATCATGGCGAGCTGCATCAGCAGCCAGTACGCGGCCGTGGTTTTGGCCAAGCCCGGCGCGAAGAGCACCTCCTGGTAGAACCACATGCTGGCGAAGAGGCCGATCTGGAACGACACGATGGAGAACGTGTCGGCCTTTACGGCCGCCCACAGACCCTGTGTGGGTCCGATGTCGCGCATGGGGGCGATGGTGAAGTACTGGAAGCCGACGCCCAGCAGCCAGGCCAGGGCGAAGTCCAGCAGGAAATCGGCGTACAGCGGTTGACCCGCGATCGTCATGCCGGTCGACCGCACCAGCCACTCGCCGACGATGTCGCCCAGCACGCACCCGGCACCGCAGTGGCTGATGGCCTTGGCGGACGTGACCCATTCCGGCAGCTTCTCCGGATCCACCTCGCCCTCCCGGTCGATCACCGGCAGTGAGGTGCGCCGGCCGTGGCGGACGTAGAACCACAGGGCGGCCAGACCCCAGTACAGGGCAGTGATCGGGTAGACCAGATGCGTGATCCACATGCGTTGGCGGTATCCGCGCAGTGTCATGTCCGCCGTGATCGCCAGGGCGCTCGCCCCGGCCGCGACCAGGGAGGCCCAGCCCAGCGCCTCCAGCCAGGCCGCCGGTTGATGGCGCGGCTCCATCGGCATCACCTCTCATGGAGGTGGGCCGTCGCCACGCGCCCCGGCCGCATGATGCGTATCTTGCGGCTCTCGCAGGCGGGGCAGCGGGGCGACTGCAGCGGCGAGGGCACGCGCCTGCCGTCGAGGTGATAGGTCGCGGTGATCCGTGTGTGCTCGTCCACGGACACGTCGATTTCGTACGTGCTCTCCCAGCCGTGTCCGCAGTCGAGGCACGCGAACGAGTAGGAGCGCTGGACGTGCTCGGTGTGCATGGCCACCTCCTTGGGGTGCTCTGGGTGTCCAGAGGTCCCCGTACCCATTTTTGCACAGTGCAAAATGAGTGTTCGGAGGGTGAGCTTGATCGAGGCGTCTTCAGGTGGCCGTGTGCACCGCGCGCAGCGCGCTCTGGTGGCTGAGCCAGCCGACCGGTTTGCCGTGTTCGGAGTCGAGGACCGGTACGCCGGTGCCAGCAGCCGACAGCAGAGCGTGCATGGCCTGGGTCAGGGGCTGGTCGGCCAGGACGGGCGCCGGCGTCTCGGCGAGTTGCCCGACCCGGGTCGGCGCGTCCTCCGGCTGCTCCGTGAGAGCCTCGGCCACCGCCTGTGCGGTGACGACACCGGCGTAGTCACCGGTGTCGTCGACGACCGGGAGGGCGCCGTGGCCCGACAGGCTCAGCAGGTCGGCGGCGTCGCCGAGGGGCGTCGAGGCCGCCAGGGGGGAGGGCAGGGGCTCCATGACGGCGCCCACGTGCTGGGTGCCGATCAGGGCGCCGGGTGCCGGGCCTTCGAGGTCGATGCCGCGGCGGCGCAGCTTGAGGGTGTAGATCGTGTCGTGGGTCAGCAGGCGGCTGGTGGCGGTGGCCAGGACGATGGCGAGCATCAGCGGCAGGATGATCGAGTACTCGCCGGTGAGCTCGAAGAGGATGACGACCGCGGTGATCGGCGCCCGCGCCGCACCGGCGAACACCGCGCCCATGCCGACCAGGGCGTACGCCCCCACCGCGCCGGCGGAGTGGGGCATCAGGTGGTGCACGCCGACGCCGTAGGCCGAGCCCAGCATGGCCCCGATGAACAGGCTCGGTGCGAAGACTCCGCCGGAGCCGCCGATGCCGATGGTCAGGCTCGTCGCCAGCATCTTGCCGACCAGCAGCAGGAGCAGGAAGCCGACCGCGTACCCGCCCTCGGTGGCCTTCTGCAGGACGGGGTAGCCGACGCCGTACATCTCCGGCAGGGCCAGCAGCAACAGGCCGA
Source organism: Streptomyces sp. NPDC047081 (assembly GCF_040643775.1). NCBI lineage: Bacteria > Bacillati > Actinomycetota > Actinomycetes > Kitasatosporales > Streptomycetaceae > Streptomyces > Streptomyces sp. NPDC047081. The sequence goes on from NZ_JBEYUY010000055.1 coordinate 25,545, forward strand.
GCGCCACTCCACCGACTGCCGGGCGCAGCCATTCCGGGCCGCGCCACAGCCAGTCGCAGGCGTCCTCGACCAGGTACAGGAACCGGGAGAAGCCCACGCCCACCACGGCGGCGCCGATACCGAGCGCGGCGAACAGGCCGTACTGGGCGAGGTGGTCGACGTGGAAGTCGGGCAGGCTCAGGAAGGCGTTGTTGCCGAAGGCGGCCCGTCCGATGACGCTGGCGGTGACGCTGGCCAGTACCAGGGCACCGAAGGCTTCGGCGCTGAAGGTGCCGAGGATGAGTTCCATGGCGAAGAACACCCCGGCCAGCGGTGCGTTGAAGGTGGCCGCGATGCCGCCCGCCGCGCCGCACGCGACCAGCAGCTTCATCCGGCCCTCGGTCACCTTCGTCACCCGGCCGAGGGTGGATCCGAGAGCCGAGCCGATCTGCACGATCGGGCCCTCACGGCCCACCGAGCCGCCCGAGCCGATGCACAGGGCGGAGGCCAGCGTCTTCACCACGGCGACCTTGGGACTGATGCGCCCGCCGCGCTGGGCGACCGCGAGCATCACCTCGGGCACACCGTGTCCGCGCGCCTCTTTGGCGAACCGGTTCACCAGCGGCCCGTACAGCAGACCCCCGACCACCGGGGCGAGGAGCACGAAGTACGGGCCGAGCCACGGCACGTGCGGATTGTCCGCGCCCGGCGAGGCGGCGTAGTCGGCGTGGCCGGAGAGGAGGCGGGTGAAGGTCTTGATGCACCAGCGGAAGACGATCGAGCCGGCCCCGGCCCCGGCGCCGACCACGACGGCCAGGGCCATCAGCCCCCATGGGGCGTTGCGCAGTCCCGCGATCCTCGGTGCAGGGGTGAATCCACTGGTGGTGGTGCTGGACACGTGCTTCCCGTCCGTCGCTGCCGGTATGGCGCTCATCGCCTTCCCGTGCCTACCTTTGCATTATGCAAAACGAGTCAAGGGTGTGCGTCACAGACCCCTGCTCGCCGATCGGGGCCGAAGGGCCCCTTGGGGCGCGGGCCGGTTCACGGGAACGTGGGTGTACGTGCGAGTCGCGGAGGTGAACGGTGAACAGTCAGGCTTCCCCGCCGCTGATCGTGGTGGGGGTCGACGGGTCGGAGGCGAGCCGGGCGGCGTTGCGCTGGGCCGCCCGCCAGGCCGAACTGACCGGGGCGCGGCTGCGTCCCGTCCAGGCGTGGCGACTACCCGTCACCTACGGCATGCCGGTGGACTTCTCGGACACCGACTTCGGGGAACAGGCCCGCGAGAACCTGCGGGTCACGGTGGAGAACACGCTTGGGGAGCATCCGGGCGTGTCCGTCGACCCCCAGGTCGTCGAGGGGCATCCGGCGGCGGTGCTGACCGAGGCCGCCAAAGGTGCCGAGCTGCTGGTGGTGGGCAGCCATGGGCACGGCGCGTTCGCCGGGATGCTGCTCGGTTCGGTCAGTCATCACTGCGTGCACCACGCCACGTGCCCGGTCCTCGTCGTCCGGACCGACGGCGCCTGACCCTCCCGCCGTGTCAGTCCGCCTCGGCGTGGGCCTCGACGTCCTCGATGCCGCTGGGGCGGCCGGCCCGCGTCCACCGGGCGTACAGGCCGGCCGCGATGAGCAGCGTCGCGGCGAGTGACAGGACCGGCCAGCCGCGCAGCAGGTTCACCACGAGGGTGAAGGCGACGGCCGCGGCGGCCAGGCCGTTGACCCAGGCCAGCGCCGTCTTGCGCTCACGAGTGGCGAAGCGGGCCATGGCGAGCAGGCCGACCAGGAAGCTGACGAACACGGCGACGGCGTAGAACAGGACGAGTTCCTGCTCCTGGCCGGCCGCCGCCACGATGATGAGCGCGGCGGCGGCCAGGTGGACCACGACCGACCAGTGCGGGGTGTGGTGGCGGTTGGTCCGGCCGAGCACCGGGGGCAGGACGCCGGGCCGCTCGGATGTGCCGGACAGGGCCTTGAGCAGTCCGGGGCCGGCCTGGAAGGAGGAGCTGGCGGCGGCGAGCAGCAGCAGTGAGCTGGTCAGCTGGAAGGTGCCGTAGAGCCGGCCGGGTCCGGCGGCGGCATGCGCGATGTCGGCGATCTGCGTCGAGTCGGCACCGGGGATGCCGATGTGCAGCCGCACGGCGAGCGCGGTCAGGGCCAGGGTCAGACCGCCGACGATCACGACGAGCAGGGCGAGGGTGCCGCGGCCGAAGCGGCGGCGGTGGGTGTCGTCGAGCTGGCCGAGCTGGCCGAGCTGGGCGATCGCGGTCGAGGGTGCCTCGATGCCGGTGGCCAGTGCCATCGCGACGGGGAAGGCCAGGACCACCGCGAGCACCGCCGAGTGCCCCGGGTCGCTCGTGGTGGCGGCGTGACCGGCGGTGTGCGGTGAAGTGAAGCCCAGGACCAGCACAGCCACGGAGACAACCACGAAGGTCACCGTCATGAAGGCGAACAGCAGCCGCCCGCCGTGCCCGAACCAGGTCAGTCCGGCCACCACCAGGAGCAGGGCCAGCGCGAGCGGTACACGCCATGGGGCCAGCGCCGGAAACAGGGCGATGACCGCGCTGGCCGCCGCCGCGATCGAGATGCCGATCGTCAGCACGAAGTCCACGACCAGCGCGCCGATGGGCAGGAATGTCCAGCGCGGCCCGAACGCCCGACCGGCCGCGGCCGCCGCGCCGCCGCCCTTCGGGAAGCGGCGTACCAACTGCCAGTAGTTGGCGGTGACGATCACGACGAGGCCGATGACCAGGCTCATCGTGGGCAGCAGCAGCGCCAGGTCGCCGTGCAGAGCGCGCAGGGCGGCCTCGATCGCGTACGCCACCGAGGAGACCGGATCGGCGATCACCGCGAAGGCGAACGCGAAGAAGAGCACGGAACGGCGCGGGCCACGGCCGCGCACGGCGAGGGACGGGGCGGCTGCGGCGGCAGCCGACTTCGAGAGGGTCATCGCGAAGACCTTCCACGGTGTCCGGACGGAGGTGCCCGCACGGACAGCTCAACAGGGAGTACTTCGCCGACCCGACTTCGCGGCACGCCGTCGTCGACGGTACGTCAAGAAGCCGTCAGTGAGGTGTTAGGGACGCGTCAAGATTCCCGGCTTCCGGTCCGGCCGGACCGGACATTCTTGCCCGCGAGCTTTGCATAGTGCAAAAGTAGAGGGTGAGCGTCCGGGGAGCGGAAGAGGCGAAGCGCACCGATGAGAGCAGTGATCTGCGGAGCCGGCATCGCCGGACTGTCATTGGCCGGCCGCCTGCACAACGTGCTCGGCTGGGAGGTCGTGGTCCTGGAGAAGGCCCTGTACCCCCGCACCGAGGGATACATGATCGACTTCTTCGGTCCGGGGTACGACGCCGCCGAGGCCATGGGCGTGCTGCCCTGGCTGGAGGAGCTCGGCTACCCCGTCTCCGAAGCCGCCTTCCTCGACGACCAGGGCCGGTGCCGCGCCCGCCTCGGGTACGACCGCTTCGCCCGTGCACTGGACGGCCGCCTGCTCAGCATCATGCGGCCCGACCTCGAACTCACCCTACGGGAAAGGCTGTCGTTCGCCGTGCACCTGCGTTACGGCGTCGGCCCGGCCCGCGTCGACCCGAGCACGTACGGCATCCGCGTCACCCTCACCGACGGCAGTGTCCTCGACGCCGACCTCTTGGTCGGGGCCGACGGCCTCCACTCCACCGTGCGGGCCATGGTCTTCGGCGAGGAACAGCGGTACGTGCGCTACCTCGGTTACCACACCGCCGCGTTCACCTTCGACGACCCGTACGTCCACGCGGAACTGGGCGACCGCTTCTGCCTCACCGACACCGTCGAGCGGCAGCTGGGCCTCTACGCGCTCCGGGACGGTGCCGTCGCTGCCTTCGCCGTCCACCGCAGCGCCGATCCCCGTCGTCCCGACGACACGCGGGCCGCCCTGTACCGCGAGTACGGTTCTCTCGGCTGGTACGTGCCCCGCGCCCTGGCGGGCTGCCCGCCCTCCTCGCGGGTCTACTACGACCAGGTCGCCCAGACCGACCTGCCCTGCTGGAGCCGCGGGCGGGTCGTCCTGGTCGGCGACGCCTGCCAGGCCGTTTCCCTGTTCTCCGGACAGGGAGCCTCCCTTGCAATCGCCGGCGCCTATGTCCTGGCCGATCAGCTCGCCGGTACGCGGCGCGTCGAGGACGCGCTGCACGGCTACGAACGCCTGTGGCGGCCGGTCGTCAGACACCGACAGCGCGCCGCCCGCAGAACGGCCCGCTGGTTCGTCCCCGAAACGGCACGGCGACTGCGCGTCCGCCGTGCCGCTCTGCGCTTCGCCGGCCTGCCGGTCGCAAGCCGCCTCGCCGGCACCTCGCTCACCGGGAAGCAGCGGCCCGCCCTCCGGCAACTGGCCACCGTGCCGACCTAGTTGAACCGTCCTGGGGCGTTGGGGGGGGGGGGGGGGGGGGGGGCGGCCCGGGGGGGGGGGGGGGCGCGGAGCCAAGCGA
>NZ_JBEYUY010000056.1:0-26213 GCF_040643775.1 Streptomyces sp. NPDC047081
GAGCGGCTGACCACCCTCCTGCGGATGCTGCGCCGGGAGGGTTACGTCGAGCAGATCACCGACGGGGCGTACATCACCGGCGACGCCCTCAGCCGGCTCGGGTTCGTCCAGCGCGTACGCGGCGGGCGCGGCGACGGGCCCGGCGATACGGGCGCCGAGCGCGGTCAGCACGTCGAGCACACGCGCGTGCAGCGCGCGGCCGTCCTCGTCCGCGGGGAAGCGGGCCACGGCCGCGGGCCAGCCGGGCGGCAGCAGCGCGCCGGCCAGGTCGGTGACGACGGTGACCCGGTCGGGCAGCATCTCGGCGGGGCTGAGCAGCACGGTGTCGTGCGGGGCGTGCAGGGTGTCGCGCCAGGTCTCGTCGCTGACCAGATGCAGCCCCTCCCCCGCGGCGGCCTCCACGCACGCGTGCAGCACCTCGGGCGGGGCGACGGTGGCGGTGGGGTCGTCGGCGACGGACAGCACCAGCAGCCGCGGGTCACCGCCCTCGGCACGCACCCGGCGCACGGTCTCCAGGAGGGCGTACGGATCCGGCACGCCCCCGCTCTCCGCGGACGTGGCGACATGGAAGACGGGTCTTCCCAACAGACGTGCGTACGGCGCCCACCAGGCCGCGCAGGGCCGCGGCACCAGGACGTCGCCGCCGAGGGCCGCGGTCAGCGCGAGCAGCAGCGCGGGGGCGCCGGGGCCGGCGGCCACCCGGTCGGGCTCGGCCGCGAGGCCGCGCCGGTCCCAGTAGCCGCAGGCGGCCTCGGTCAGCGCGGGTCCGCCGCCGATCGGCTCCCCGTCGGCGCGGGTGGCGGCAGCGGCGAGCACGGCGGTCAGCTCGGGCAGCACGGGCAGGCCGTCCTCGGGCGGCGATGGCCCGTAACGGACGGAGCCGTGGCCTTCCGGGTCCGTCCGCGGCATCGCTACCTCCGTTGTGGACTGCCTTGCTGCGCCTTGCCGTCGGCGATCGCGCCCCGGGTGCAGGGGACGTACTCCTGCGCTCTGGGTACCCAGTGAGCCGCCGCCCCATCGGGGCCGCACGGGTTGCGCCCGTCACACGCGGGAGCGATTCACACGGTCAGCGGTCGGTCGTGAAGCCGCGGCGGCGCAGCCGGTGGGCGGCGGCGCCGAGCGCGCCCGCGATGAGCACACCGCCGCCGACCAGGGCGGGCACGGAGTCGGTGAAGGTGCCGCCCTCGCCGGCCCGCACACCGCGCTGGATCACGGCGGCGTCGCAGGGGTCGGTGCGGGGTTCGGCGCACTGATGTCCGTCACCGCCGCAGGGGTCGGTGCGGGGTTCGGCGCACTGCCGGCCACCGCCACCGCCGCCGGAGCGGTCCACCTGGAAGGTGGCGCTCCACGGCTTGCCCTGTCCGCCGGGCGCGGCCGGGCAGGTGCCGTCGACGGTCCACGCGGAGTCCCGGGTGACCGCGTTCGGGCCGTCGGTCTCGAAGTCGGCGGCGGGGGCGATGCGGGCGGTGCCGCGGTAGGCGGGGCCGGAGGTCTGGTCGTCGTTGCCGGGGACCCGCTGGAGCTGGACGGTGCCCTCGTCGAAGGCCTGCGAGGAGGCGTCGAGGGTGGCCGGCGCCTGGCCGCCGACGGTGTCGCAGGTGACCGAGACGGTAACGCTGCCGCCGGGCCGGACGGTGCTCGGGCTGACCTCCGCGGCCGGGTCCGCGAAAGCGGCGGTGGCGGTGATGCCGACCGTGGCACCGGCCAGGGCCGCGGCGGACAGGACACGGGCGGTGCGGCGCATGGTGCGGGCTCCTTCGAGCGACGGCTGCGGTGGGGACACGGACCCCGTGCCCCGAACCCATCACAGCCCGCCCGCCCCCGCCCCGCGCGCGGCCGGACCCCATTCGCGGGACGCGAGGGGCCGACCGGGTGACCGGAGCCTCTTCTCGCGGCAGCCTTACGCGGCTTTTCTTTGCGGCAGCCCTACGCCGCGTCCCTCATCACCTGTTCGCGCACCCGACCGCAGCAGCGGCTGATCAGGCGTGAGACGTGCATCTGGGAGATGCCCAGCTGCTCGGCGATCCGGCTCTGTGTCATGTCGCCGAAGAACCGCATGTACAGGATGGCCCGCTCCCGCTCCGGCAGGGCGGCCAGCCGGGGTGCGACGGCCTCGCGGTCGACGACGGTGTCCAGCGCGGGGTCGGCGGAGCCGAGGGCGTCGCTGAGCGAGTAGCCGTCCTCGCTGCCGGGCAGCTCCGCGTCGAGCGAGAGCGCGGTGAAGCTCTCCAGCGCTTCCAGGCCGACCTGCACGTCCTCCTCGCTCATGCCCGCGTGCTCGGCGATCTCGGCGACGGTGGGCCTGCGCCCGGAGACGGTCTGGGAGAGTTCCTGGGTGGCGAACCGGACCCGGTTGCGCAGGTCCTGGACCCGGCGCGGGACGTGCAGGGTCCACATGTGGTCGCGGAAGTGGCGCTTGATCTCGCCGGTGATGGTGGGCACGGCATAGCTCTCGAAGGCGTTGCCGCGCTCGGGGTCGTACCGGTCGACGGCCTTGACCAGGCCGAGGGCCGCGACCTGGCGCAGGTCCTCGTAGTTCTCGCCGCGGCTGCGGAACCGTCCCGCGAGCCGTTCGGACATGGGCAGCCAGGCCTCCACGACCTGCTCGCGCAGCGTGTCGCGCTGCTGTCCCGGGGGGAGCGTGGCGAGCCTGCGGAAGGCCTCGGCGGTGTCGGGGGCGTCGTCGTGCGGGTGGTGCTTCGCGCTCACTCGTGTGGGCATGTGCGTCGCAACTCCCTTGATGGTGCTCTGGGTTGGACGGTCACCGTGGGAGTGCGGACGCGCTTTGGGACAGACGCGGCCGGGGCGGCTCTGGGCCGTTCCCACGGACGTGCCTCCTGTCCGAAGCACTGCCTCTGCGCCTGCCCCGGGAGGCTTCCGGCAAACACCGGTGCCCGCTTCCCGGGGGCGTGCGAGGGCCCGACGGTCACCCGTCGTACGCGGCTGCGAAGACCCGCTCAGTGCGCGGCGGGACGGCCGCGGGCATGCCTGCCGGAGGGCGTCGCCGGGTTCGGCTCCGCCTTCTTCGGTGGCAGGAGAAGCTCCTCGTAACGGCCCAGTGCCAGCACCACGCCGAGCATGAGGAGCGGGATGAGCACAGTGAGAAGCACCATGGCCGTTCCCTCTCCGGGATGGGCGTGGGGGGCGACCTCCGGGTCTCCCGGCGTTCCGGGCGCAAACCCGTGTCGGCCTCCTGTCTTCGGGTACGCGGTGGTCCACCCCCGAGGTTCTGGAGGGAGCCATGCAGCGAGGAAGCGACCGGCTGAGCGTCCATCGCGACGAGGAGATGAAGCACGAACTGCAGGGTCTGCTCCGGTCCGGGCACCCGACCCGGACCGAGGAGTGGCACGACCCCGAGCCCACCGCCGACGACGACCCGGAGGTCGCGGGCGGCCCCATCGCCCCCGGCCGTTCCGCGGCACCCCTGTCGGCGGTCCGTACGGAACTGGCCCGCCATCTGAGCCGCCACTCCTTCCCCGCGGGCCCGCGTGAGCTCGCCGGCGCCCTGCGCCGCGCGTACGCCCCCGACACCCTGGTGCAACCCGTGGAGCGGCTGCCGCGCGCGGCCCGCTACGCCACGGTCCAGGAACTGGCCGAGGCACTGGTACGCGCCGGCGGGGACACCGGGTGAGCCGGGGTCGGGCCGCCGAGATCAGCGCCACCGGCGTCAGTGTCGACGTCGGTGACGTGACCACCCGCTATCTCCTGTACGGGCTGCTGCCCAGCTGGTTCGTGCCGGGTCTCGCCGACTGGGTGATGCACCGGCGCACCCGCATCGAGGAGACGGCGGGCACCAAGGAGTCATTGATCCACTCGCTCATGATGGCCGAGGTCGGCATCCCCATCGCGCTCACCCTGCGCTACGAGGTCAACCCCCTGCTGCTGACCGTGCAGCTGGGCGGCGCCGCGGTGCACGAGGCGACCGCGCTGTGGGACGTACGGACGGCGGTGGAGAGCGACCGCGAGGTCAAGCCGCTGGAGCAGCACATCCACAGCTTTCTGGAGTCGCTGCCGTTCGGCGCGCTGGCCGCGCTGATGTGCCTGCACGCCGACCAGGTGAAGGCGCTGCTGCGCGGGGGCCGCGGGCACCCGGACGCGTGGCGGCCGGTGCCCCGGCGCCGGCCGCTGTCGCGCGGCTATGTCGCGGGCATCGCGGTGGCGGTCGGCGGCTGTGTGCTGCTGCCGTACGGCGAGGAGCTGCTGCGCTGTGTGCGCACCGCCCGCCGCGACCGCAAGCGTGCCGATGACCGAGCGAAGTGGCTTGCCAGGAAAGGACGTTGAACATCATGCGTATCGCGTTTCTGACCGCGCCCGAGGGCGTCGAGCAGATCGAGCTCACCGAGCCGTGGCAGGCGGCGAAGGACGCCGGGCACGAGCCGGTGCTGGTGTCCACCAAGTCCGGTGAGGTCCAGGCCTTCGACCACCTCGACAAGGCGGACACCTTCCCCGTGGACGAGGTGGTCGGCGAGACGTCGGCCGGTTCGTTCGGCGCGCTGGTGCTGCCCGGCGGGGTGGCCAATCCGGACTTCCTGCGGACGGACGAGAAGGCCGTGGGGTTCGTGCGGGACTTCTTCGACCAGGGCCGTCCGGTCGCCGCGATCTGCCACGCCCCGTGGACGCTGGTGGAGGCGGACGTCGTACGCGGCCGGGTGCTGACCTCCTGGCCGAGCCTGCGGACGGACATCCGCAACGCGGGCGGCACCTGGGTCGACGAGCAGGTGCGGATCTGCGACCACGGCACGGGCAAGCTGGTGACCAGCCGCAAGCCGGACGACCTGAAGGCGTTCTGCGACGCCTTCCTGCACGTGTTCTCCGAGGGGGCGGGCTGATGGGATCCCCCGCCGACCGCAAGCAGGAGCAGCGCGCGTCCTTCCACGCCGACGACCCGGCCGCCGGGCCGCTCACCACCGACCAGGGCGTGGAGGTCGACCACACCGACGACTCGCTGGCCGCCGGCGAGCGCGGGCCGACCCTGATGGAGGACTTCCACTTCCGGGAGAAGCTGACCCACTTCGACCACGAGCGGATCCCGGAGCGGGTGGTGCACGCGCGGGGCGCGGGCGCGTACGGGTACTTCGAACCGTACGAGTCCTGCGCGGAGTTCACCCGTGCGGCCTTCCTCCAGGACCCGTCCGTGCGTACGCCGGTCTTCGTGCGGTTCTCGACCGTGCAGGGCCCGAAGGGCTCGGCCGACACCGTGCGGGACGTGCGCGGCTTCGCGACCAAGTTCTATACGTCGGAGGGCAATTACGACCTGGTGGGGAACAACTTCCCGGTGTTCTTCATCCAGGACGGCATCAAGTTCCCGGACTTCGTGCACGCGGTGAAGCCCGAGCCGCACAACGACATCCCCACCGGCGCGTCCGCGCACGACACCCTGTGGGACTTCGTGTCGCTCCAGCCGGAGACGCTGCACGCGATCATGTGGCTGATGTCGGACCGGGCGATCCCGCGCAGCTACCGCATGATGCAGGGCTTCGGCGTGCACACCTTCCGGTTCGTGAACGCCGAGGGCCGGGGCACCTTCGTGAAGTTCCACTGGAAGCCGAAGCTGGGCGTGCACTCGCTGGTGTGGGACGAGGCGCAGGAGTGCCAGGGCCGCAACCCGGACTTCAACCGGGGCGACCTGTGGAACGCGATCGAGGCCGGCGAGTACCCGGAGTGGGAGCTGGGTGTACAACTGGTGCCGGAGGAGGACGAGTTCGCGTTCGACTTCGACCTGCTGGACGCCACGAAGATCATCCCGGAGGAGCAGGTGCCGGTGCGGCCGATCGGCCGGATGGTGCTCGACCGCAACCCGGAGAACTTCTTCGCCGAGACCGAGCAGGTCGCCTTCCACACCGGCAACGTGGTCCCCGGTATCGACTTCACCAACGACCCGCTGCTCCAGGCCCGCAACTTCTCCTATCTGGACACCCAGTTGATCCGGCTGGGCGGCCCCAACTTCACCCAGATCCCGGTCAACCGGCCGATCGCGCCCGTGCGCACCAACCAGCGCGACGGCTATCACCAGAGCGCGATCCACCGGGGCACGAACTACTTCCCGAACTCACTGGGCGGCGGCTGCCCCGCGCACGCGGGTGTCGACGGCAGCTCGTACACGCACTACGCGGAGCGCGTCGACGGCGCCAAGATCCGCAAGCGCAGCGAGAGTTTCAAGGACCACTACAGCCAGGCCGCGCTGTTCTTCCACAGCCTGGCGGACTGGGAGCGCGAACACATCGTCCAGGCCTTCCGGTTCGAGCTCGGCAAGGTCGACGCGATGACGGTACGGGCCCGTACCGTCGAGCAACTCGCCAAGGTGGACGGCGAGTTGGCGACCGAGGTGGCGCGCGGCATCGGGGTGCCGGAGCCGGCGGCACAGGGGACGTCGTACAAACAGGAGTCCCCCGCCCTGAGTCTGGAGTCGCTGCGCGGCGACGGCTCGATCCGCACCCGGCAGATCGCGGTCCTGGTCACCGACGGTGTGGACGCGGAGCAGGTGACCGCCGTGCGGGAGGCACTGGCCGCCGAGGGGGCGGTCGTGGAGGCGCTGGCGCCGGCCGACGGCACGGTGTCGGGCTCCGACGGCGAGCTGTACACGGTCGACCGCGCGCTGCCGACCGTGGCGTCCGTGCTCTACGACGCCGTGCTCCTGCCCGGCGGGCCCACCGGGACCCCGCCGGTGGCCCAGGACCCGGACGCGCTGCGGTTCGTACGGAGCGCCTATCTGCACGGCAAGCCGGTGGGTGCGCTCGGCTCGGGCGTGGACGTCCTCGCCGCCCTCGATCCGGAGGGGCTCGCGCTGTCCGCGGGGTCGGTGGTGGCCGACCGGGGCGTGGTGACGGACCGCTCCGAGGGGGCCGCCTCCGAATTCGTACGGGAGTTCGTGGCCGCGATCGCGGCACACCGGCACTGGGACCGGCCGCCGGTGCGCCACTGACCGGCCGGCTGGTCAGGAGCGGGGAGTCACCGACTCCCCGCTCCGGCGTTCCCGGGCGCCTTCCCGGGTGCGGCCCGCGGCCACCGTGCGCCGCGGGTTGCGGCGCAGGTACTCGCCCTCCAGCTGGGCCATGCGATCGTTGTGGGCCCGCAGCGCGCCGCTGGAGCCGTACAGCAGTGTGTCGTGGCGCGTGCGGTGGATCGTCTCCAGCTCCTTCATGAGCTGCTGGTCGTCCAGCCTGGTGGGGTCGACTCCGGCCATGGTGGTACCCCGCTCGTCGTGTTCGTCCATGCGGTCCGGGTACCCGCCCGGTGAGCACTCAGGGGTGTCCGAGACACCCCCGCACCCGAGCGGCACCCGGGAGGGAACCATGGATCTCGCTTTCCTGCATCCACTCTACGAACATCCGGGGCCCTGGGCCTCCGTGTACGTCGACACTTCCCGGCACACGGAGGACACGCCCCACGAGCGCCATCTCACGGCGGTGGCGCTCGCCCGGGACCTGGACCGGCAGGGCGCCGACGAGGAGACGTGCCGGGCGGTGCGCGAGGCGCTGGAGGAGCTCCGGCACTCCTCCGAGCCCAACGGGCGGGCCCTGTTCGCCCGGGCAGGCGAAGTGGTCCTCGACCCTCCCCCACTGCCCGAAAGGCGTGGGAGGTACCCCCACCTGGCCCGTCCGCCGATGAGCGACAGCGCCCACTGGGCACCGCTGCCGCACACCGCGCCCCTGCTGGAGCTGGCCGGCGAGGACCCGCTCTGCGTGGTGGCGTACATCGACCGCAAGGGCGCGGACTTCGAGCTGCGCAGCTCGCTGGGCCGCCAGGACGCGGGCTCGGTGACCGGCCGGCAGTGGCCGGTGCACCGTACGCGTTCGGTGGACTGGTCGGAGCGGCACTTCCAGCTCGCGGTCGAGAACACCTGGGAGCACAACGCGGCCGAGGTCGCGAAGGCGCTCGCCGCCTGTCAGGAGGAGACCCGCGCCGACCTGCTGGTCCTCGTGGGCGACGACCGGGAGAGGCGGTCCGTGCACGAGCGGCTGCCCAAGCAGCTGAAGGACATGGCCGTGGAGGCCCCGCACGGCGCCGGCAGCCGGCTGCTCGACGAGGACGTGGAGCGGGTCCGCGAGCAGCGGGTACGGCAGCGGGCCGAGCGTGAGCTGGAGCGGTTCCTGACGGCCCGCGCGCCGGACGCCGAGGGCCACTCGGGCGCGGTGGAGGGCGTGCCCGCGCTGGTGGAGGCGGCGCGCGAGCACCGTATCGAGGAGCTCCTGATCCGCCCGGACGCGCCGGACGCCCACCGCGAGGTGTGGATCGGCGAGGACCCCGACCAGCTGGCGGTGCGCCGTACGGACCTGAAGATCCTGGGCGAGCAGAACTCCTGGCCGGCGCGGGCCGACGACGCCCTGATCCGGTCGGCGGTCGCCACCGGCGCGCCCGCGCTCTCGGTGGAACCCGCGGCGGAGGCGACCGGGGGCCAGATCCCGGCGGGCGGCCTGGGCGCGCTGCTCAGGTGGACCTGAGCAGCGGCTACCGCGCCCGCTCCACCCGCCGTTCGTCCCACACGGGTTCCGGGGTCTCCCGGACCCGGCCGTCGCTCCCGAAGACCAGATAGCGGTCGAAGGAGCGCGCGAACCAGCGGTCGTGCGTCACGGAGAGGACCGTTCCGTCGAACGCCTCCAGCCCTTCCTGGAGCGCCTCGGCGGACTCCAGGTCGAGGTTGTCGGTCGGCTCGTCGAGGAGCAGGGCGGTGACGCCCTCCAGTTCCAGGAGCAGGATCTGGAAGCGGGCCTGCTGGCCGCCAGAGAGACGGTCGAAGGCCTGCTCGGCCTGGTTGGTGAGCTCGTAACGGCGCAGCCGGGACATGGCCGCGCCCCGGTCCTGGGAGTGCTCCGTCCACAGGACGTCCAGCAGCGTGCGGCCCTGCAGCTCGGGATGGGCGTGGGTCTGCGCGAAGTGCCCAGGCACGACCCGCGCCCCGAGCTTCCACTCCCCGGTGTGCGCCACGTTCTCGCCGGCCAGCAGCCGCAGGAAGTGCGACTTGCCGGAGCCGTTGGAGCCGAGGACGGCGACCCGTTCGCCGTAGAAGACCTCCAGGTCGAAGGGGGTCATCAGGCCGGTGAGCTCAAGTCCCTTGCAGGTGACGGCCCTTACGCCGGTACGGCCGCCCTTGAGCCGCATCCTGATGTCCTGCTCCCGCGGCGGCTCCGGCGGCGGGCCGGCCTCCTCGAACTTCCTGAGCCGGGTCTGCGCGGCCTGGTAGCGGGAGGACAACTCATGGCTGATGCTGGCCGCCTGACGGAGGTTCAGCACCAGCTTCTTCAGCTGGGCGTGCTTCTCGTCCCACCGCCTGCGCAACTCCTCGAAGCGGGCGAAGCGTTCGCGCCGGGCGTCGTGGTAGGTGGCGAAGCCGCCGCCGTGCACCCAGGCGTCGGCGCCGGCCGGGCTGGGCTCCACGGACACGATCTTCTCGGCGGCCCGCGCGAGGAGTTCGCGGTCGTGGGAGACGAAGAGCACGGTCTTGCGGGTCTCCTTGAGCCGCTCCTCCAGCCAGCGCTTGCCGGGCACGTCGAGGTAGTTGTCGGGCTCGTCGAGCAGCAGCACCTCGTCGGTGCCACGCAGCAGCGCCTCAAGCACGAGCCGCTTCTGCTCACCGCCGGACAGCGTGCGCACCTGCCGGAACTGCGCCTTCTCGTACGGCACTCCGAGCGCGGCCGTGGTGCACATGTCCCACAGCGTCTCCGCCTCGTACCCGCGCGCCTCGGCCCAGTCGGCGAGCGCCTGCGCGTACTTCAGCTGGGCGGCCTCGTCGTCGACGGTCATGATCAGGTGCTCGGCCCGGTCGACGGCCTGCGCGGCCTCCCGGATCCGCGGCGGCGCCACGGACACCAGCAGGTCCCGTACGGTCGTCTCGTCCCGAACGGATCCCACGAACTGCCGCATCACCCCGAGGCCACCACCGACGGTGACGGTCCCGCCGTGCGGCTTGAGCTCCCCCGAGATCAGCCGCAGCAGGGTCGTCTTCCCGGCGCCGTTCGGTCCGACGAGCGCGACGACGGCCCCTTCGCCCACCCGGAACGACACATCGCCGAGCAGCGCCCTCCCGTCGGGAAGGTAGTACTCGAGGTGTGCGGCTTCCAGATGTCCCATGAGGAGGCATTCTGCGGGCGGCGCACAGGCCGGTGCAAACGCTTAAGCGAGCCGGTGGGCGCTCATCCGCTCTCGCCCAGCGGGCGTCCGGCCGGTCCGCTGTCGCCGCTGGGGGTGACGACCGCTCCCGCCCAGGTCAACGCCTTCCAGCCGTCCTCCGGCGAGCCCTCCAGGATCACCACGCCCGTGTTGTCCAGCGGCCGGGCCGCGGCGAAGGGCACGTCCACGTTGTCGGCGCGGGCCGCGGTCCACATGCGGATCGCCGCGCCGTGGCTGATCATGGCCACCGTCCCGGCCCCGCCGGCGGCCGCCTCCGCCACCACGGCGTCGTAGCGGGCCAGCGCCTCCGCCCCGCTCTCGCCGCCCGGCATCCGCAGCGCGGTGTCGCCGGCCGCCCACGCGAACACCGTCTTCATGTAGAGCGCCCCCTGCTCCGAGTCGCCCGGCAGCATCTCCAGGTCGCCCGCCGACAGCTCGCGGATGCCGTCGCGCACGATCACGTCGAGGCCCCGGGCGGCGGCCAGCGGGGCCGCCGTGAGCTGGGTGCGCACGAGCGTGGAGGCGTACAGGGCCTCGATGTCCTCGTCGGCGAGGGCCTCGGGAAGCGCCGCGGCCTGCTGTTCGCCCAGCGCGGTCAGACCCGCCCCCGGTACGGCGGTGTCGAGCAGGAAGTCGACGTTGGAGGTGGTCTGGCCGTGGCGTACGAGGAGCAGACGCATGCGGGGACCCTCCGGGTGTCGGTCGCCGCCTCGGGGCAGCAGACGGGCTCTTCAGGGTACCCGGCACGCCATGAGCCCAGACGTCGACCTCACAGCCCTCAGGCCCGGCTTCCATCCCCTGCGTGACCGGCTGCTCACGCTGGACAACCGTCTCTTCGAGTTCGCCGCCGAACGGCACTGGCCGTACGCGGAACGCGTCCTGCCGCGGCTCAGCCGCAGCGCCAACCACGGTGTGCTCTGGTTCGCCACCGCGGCCGCGATCGCGGCGAGCCGCACCCCGCGGGCCCGCCGTGCCGCCGCCCGCGGTGTCGCCTCCCTCGCCCTCGCCTCGCTGACGATCAACACGCTGGGCAAGCGCTCGGTGCGCAGGCCGCGCCCGGCCCTCGACCCGGTTCCGCTGGTACGGCAGCTGCGGCGGCAGCCGATCACCACGTCGTTCCCGTCCGGCCACTCCGCGTCGGCCGCCGCCTTCGCGACCGGGGTCGCGCTGGAGTCCCCGGCCTGGGGCGCCGCGGTCGCCCCCGTCGCGTGGTCGGTGGCGCTCTCCCGCGTGTACACCGGCGTCCACTTCCCGAGCGACGTGCTCACGGGCGCGGCCCTGGGCGCGGGAGCCGCCTTCGCGGTACGGGGTCTGGTGCCGACCCGCGCCGGGCTGGTGCCGCCCGCCCGGCCCCGCGCCGAGGTCCCGGCGCTGCCCGACGGCGCGGGACTGGTCGTCGTGGCCAACACCGCCTCGGGCACCGCCGACCGCCTGGGCGCCCTGCGCGACGAGCTTCCCCGCGCCGAGGTCGTGGAGTGCGAACCGGCGGATCTGCGCGCCGAGTTGGAGAAGGCGGCGGCCCGCGCCGAGGTGCTCGGCGTGTGCGGCGGCGACGGCACGGTGAACACCGCCGCCTCGGTCGCCCTGCGCCACGGCCTGCCGCTCGCGGTGCTGCCCGGCGGCACCCTCAACCACTTCGCCCTCGACCTCGGCGTGGAGGACGCGCGGGGCTTCGCGCGGGCCGTGCGGCAGGGCGAGGCGGTGCGGGTGGACGTCGGCCGGTTCAGCTCCGGCGGCCTGCACGGCGTCTTCCTCAACACGTGCAGCCTGGGCGTCTACCCGGAGCTGGTGCGGGTGCGGGACCGCTGGTCGCACCGGATCGGCAGCTGGCCTGCCGGGGTGCTCGGGGCGCTGCGCGTGCTGCGCGCCGACCGGCATCCGCTGGAGGCCGAACTCCGGGGCGAGAGGCGCCCGTTGTGGCTGCTGTTCATCGGCAACGGCGTCTACCACCGGATGGGCCTCGCGCCGGGCCGGCGGCTGGACCTGGCGGACGGGCAGTTCGACGTACGGGCGGTGCACGGCGGCCGCAGGCCCGCGCTGCGGCTGCTCGGCGCCGCGATCGCCGGGCCGCTCACCCGGTCCCCGGCGCACGCCGCGGTCCAGGTGAGCCGGCTGCGGATCTCGGGCATCGCCCCGGGCACCCCGCTCGCCCACGACGGCGAAGTCACCGAAGTGGCAGGCGAGGTGACCCTGGAGAAGCTCCCCCAGGCACTCACCGTCTACCGCCCGATCCCCGGGGCCTGACCCACCGTCAGTCCACATGGCAAAACGCAGGTCTCATCATTCGACATGCGGGCGTACGGTGATGGCGTAGCGACAGGACGTCGAACAGGGGAGTTCAGCCATGTCGAAGCCGCAGGAGACCGCCGTCTACACACACGGGCACCACGAGTCGGTGCTGCGCTCGCACACCTGGCGGACCGCCGCCAACTCCGCGGCCTATCTGCTCGGCTCGCTGAAGCCCCACATGAAGATCCTGGACATCGGCTGCGGGCCCGGCACCATCACCGCCGACCTGGCGGCACTGGTCCCCGACGGACACGTCACCGGCGTCGACCACGCGCCGGGGATCCTGGACCAGGCCCGCGCCACGGCCGCCGAACGCGGCCTGACCAACGCCGACTTCGCGGTCGCGGACGTGCACGCCCTGGACTACCCGGACGACACCTTCTGCGTCGTCCACGCCCATCAGGTGCTGCAGCACGTCGGCGATCCGGTGCAGGCGCTGCGCGAGATGCGGCGGGTGACGGAACCGGGCGGGTTCATCGCCGTGCGCGACTCGGACTACGCCGCGATGACCTGGTACCCGGCGTCCCGGGGGATGGACGACTGGGCGGACCTCTACCGCCGGGTGGCGCGCGCCAACGGGGGCGAGCCGGACGCCGGGCGGCGGCTGAAGTCCTGGGCGCTGCGGGCGGGGCTGACCGACATCACGGCCACCTCCAGCACCTGGACGTTCTCGACTCCGCAGGAGCGGGCCTGGTGGAGCGGGCTGTGGGCGGACCGGACGGTCGCGTCGGTCTACGCGGAGCGGGCCACGGAGGGCGGACACGCCACCGCCGGGCAGCTGACGGCCGTGTCGGAGGCCTGGCGGGAATGGGGCCGGCGGGAGGACGGCTGGTTCAGTGTGCTGCACGGGGAGATTCTGTGCCGTAAGGACGCCTGAATCTCCTTTTCCGGGATACCCGGAGAGCAGGAGGTTGGAAAATGGTTGCTGTCCTGCTCGTATTGCTTCTGGCGCTCATTCTGTTCGGTGCCGGATTCGCGCTCAAGGCGCTTTGGTGGATTGCACTGGTCGTTCTCGTGGTGTGGCTGCTGGGATTCCTGGTCCGCGGCACGACGGCGGCCGGTGGCAGGGGCCGCTGGTATCGGTGGTGACCGGTACCCGTGGTGAACCGGGTCAGAACTGATCAGAACTGAATCAGAGCAGCCGTCCCAGCGGCCCGAGGTCCAGATTGAGGTCCTCGGGCCGCAGTCCGTACCGCTCGCGCAGTTCGGTCATCCGGTCGTCGAGGAGCATCAGCGTGAGCCCGATCCGCTCCTCCTGGTCCTCGCTGAGGTCCCCCGTGTCGAAGCGGCGCAGCGCCTGGCGCTCCATGAGCTGGCGCAGCAGTTCGACGACGGTCAGCACGAGCTTGACCAGGTCCCGTTCGACGGTGTCGGGTTCCAGGTCCAGCCGGTTGCGGCGGGCGGTCACGTCAACTCTCCCCAGGGCGACGGTACTTGTTCGTTGACCGAGCTGATGAGCGCGTTCAGGTCGATGCGGACGAGGTCGACCTCCGCGATGCGCAGCGTGATGTCCCCCGTGACGACGACCCCGCCGGCCAGCAGCCGGTCGAGCAGGTCCACGAGGGCGACCTCACGGCGTTCGACGACCGTCACGGCTCCTCCCCGGCGAAGGAGTAGGCGGCCCAGGGGCCGGTGAGCTCGACGCGCAGCTGCGGTGCCGTGCCGGACACGTCGTCCTTGGTCCGGTCGACCAGTTCCACGAATTCCTCGCAGTCCTTCCGCGCTACCAGATAGGCGGCGTTCAGCACATTGCGTCCGGACGCGCCGGAGAGCGTGGAATTCTGCGGGGCGTGCAGCCGGGAATCATCGGCATGCGCGGAGAGGGCCGCGTGCAGCCGGTTCGCGAATTCCTCGGCTTTCTCCCAGAGATCCTCGTGCGCTTTCGCACGCATACGCCGTTGCCTCAGATAATCCCGGCCGGAAGCCGCTTTCTCGGCCGGCCGCTGCGTTTCGGCGGGCTCGGCGCCGCTTTCGGCGTACACCTTGACCCCCCATTCCACCCGGCCCGCGAGCCGGTCGAGGGTGCGCCGGAAGTCGGCCTCGCGGGCCTCCAGCATCACCCGGACCCCGCTGTCGTCCCGGAAGACCGTGCCGAGCCGCAGCGGGAGCGGGGTGGTGACGGCGGTGAGGGCGTCGATCACGCCCTGATGGGCGCGCGCGACCGCGGTCAGCCAGTCCAGGTCCTCCAGATGGGCGCGGAGCGGCTCCTCGGCGAAGTCCCGCTCCGGTACATGGCTCACCACGGCGACCAGGCCGTGGTGGGTGAGCAGTCTGGGCGGATCGCCCGCCACCCCGGTCAGCTGGGCCTGGAGGGCCGAGCCGAAGGGGTGGCAGACGGCGTAGACGTACCGCAGTCCGGTCATGGGGCCTCCTTCTGGGCGCGGCCGGGCTCCAGTTGGGCGTCGGGATCCAGTTCGGCGAGGCGCTCGCGCAACTCGGCGTTCTCGCGGGCGAGTTCCGAGCGACGCGCCTTGGAGGAGAGCGCCGGGTCGGTCTCCCACCAGTCGATACCCATCTCCCGCGCCTTGTCCACGGAGGCGACGATGAGCCGGAGTTTGACGGTGAGGAGTTCGATGTCGAGCAGGTTGATCCGGATGTCGCCGGCGATGACGACACCCTTGTCGAGCACCCGCTCCAGGATGTCGGCCAGGTTGGCGCCGCCGTTCGAACCGTACGGCTCGGGAAGCCTGCTCGCGGTGGTCATCGACGGCTCCCGCCCTCGGCGTACTCGTATTCGGGCTCTTCCTCGTCCTCGTACTCGTACTCCTCCTCGTCACCCTCCTCGCCCTCGGGCTCCTCCTCGTCCTCCTCGAACTCCTCTTCCTCGCCCTTGGGTTCCTCGTCCTCGGGCTCCTCCTCGGCCTCTTCGCGCTCGCCGGCGAGTTCTTCCTCCTCCTCGGCGACCGCGTCCTCGTGGCTGCGGACGACCTCGCCGTCGCGGATCTCGCCGCGCCAGCCGTCCTCCGCCTCGCCCTTGAAGGTGATGAAGCGGACGTAGTTCTTGAGGTCGAGCCGGGCCCGGCGGCCCTGGGCGCGCCAGATGTTGCCGGTCTTCTCGAACAGGCCCTTGGGGTAGTACTCGATGACCAGCAGGACGCGGGTGAGGTTGTCGTCGAGCCGGTGGAAGGAGACGACACCCTTCGTGGTGCCCTTGGCGCCCTCCGAGGTCCAGGAGATCCGGTCGTCGGGCAGCTGCTCGGTGGTCTTCGCCTTCCAGCTGCGGTTGGACCAGAAGATCTTCAACTGCCAGTCGGACTGGGTGTCGTCGGCACGGTTCGCGCTCTTGACACCCTTGGCGAAGGTGCTGAAGTCCTGGTACTGGGTCCACTGGTCGTAGGCCGTGCGCCGGTCGACACCCACGTCGACGGACTCGATGATCACCGTCGGCTTCTTGCCCGCCCCGCCCTTGCGCTTGCCCTTGCCCCCGCCGAGGTTCTTGAAGGCTTCCACCACGTTCTCCTTGGCCCGCGAGGCGCCGAGTTCCAGCGCGGAGCGCACGGGCCCCTTGCCCTCGGCGAGTTTGCGGCCGCCGTCGAGCGCCAGCTTGGCGAAGCCCGGGCTGTTGCCCTCGGCGATGTCGTTCAACTTGACGGTGGTCTCGCCGAGTTTGCGGCCGAAGCCCATCAGCAGGCGCTGGGCCTGTGCCGCGAGGTACTCCTGCAGTTCGGCCTTGAGCCGGTCGGCGGCCTCGCTGTGCGCCAGGTCGGTCACCTTGCCGGTCGAGTCCTTGGCGCCGCGCGCCGCGGAGGTCGCGGATCCGAGTGTCTCGGTCATCGCTCGTCGCCTCCCTTCGGCAGGCGCGACCGGGCGGCACGGGCGCCGCCGCCCGCACGGCCGGCCGTGCGCTTGGCCGCCGACTTCTTCGCCGCGGTCTTCTTGGCCGCCGTCTTCTTCGCGGGCGCCCGGCCCGGCGCGGTCTTCTTCGCCGCGGCCTTCTTGGCCGGGGGCTTACCGCCCGCCGCCCGCTTGGCCGCCGCCTTCCTGGCCGGGGCCTTCTTCGCCGCCGCCTCGGAGTCGCGCC
This sequence comes from Streptomyces sp. NPDC047081, assembly GCF_040643775.1. Taxonomy (NCBI): domain Bacteria; kingdom Bacillati; phylum Actinomycetota; class Actinomycetes; order Kitasatosporales; family Streptomycetaceae; genus Streptomyces; species Streptomyces sp. NPDC047081. The sequence continues at coordinate 16,418 of NZ_JBEYUY010000056.1, forward strand.
CGGCCTCGTCGTCCGGGGACTCCTCCTCGGCCTCCGGCTCCTCGGCCTCCTCGCGCGGTTCCTCCTCCTCAGTGTCCTCCGGCTCCTCGCTCCCGTCCTGCTCGTCGGCGCCGAGGCCGGTCGCCTTGCCTGCGACGCCCGTGAGCTGGTCGCGGACCTCGGCGGTACGGCCGTGCAGACGGTCGGCGAGGGAGTCGATCTGCCGCTCCACCATCGCTCCGGAGGCCGCCTTGCCGACGCCCCGCAGGTCCTCGCGCAGCTGGTCCCCGATCTCCTTGAACTGCGGGTTGTCCCGCAGCTGCCCGGACACCAGGTCCGCGAGGGCCCGCGGGCTCAGATGCATCCGCTTGCCGGCCACCATGGTGCCGACGGCGAAGGCCAGTTTCATTTTCTTGGTACGTCCGAGGACGTATCCGGCCCCTATCGCGAGGCCGAGTCCCACTCGGTTCATCGTGTCGTCCCGTTGCCTGGGGCCGCGCCGGTGCGCAGTCCTGTCTCCAGCCGGTCGAGGAGTTCGTCCTCCCTGCGGTCGAACTCCTCCTCGTCGATCTCGCCCGCCTCCAACTGCTCTTCGAGCCGGGCGAGTTCGGCCCTGACCGTGACCGGGTCGTAATAGATCCGTTCCGCCTCGCTCAGCACCTGCCCGATCACCCAGGCGCTGCCGCGCACCGGGGCGAAAGGCAGGAGCACCACCTCTTTGAGCAGTCCCACGGCGTCACTCCCGCGTCGCGTCCGGGCCCGCCGTGCTGCCCGCGGGCTCGGCGGGGCCGGGCTCCACGAAGCTGTACGGCGGCAGCGGGCCGTTGACCCGCAGTTCGAGGTGCGGATGGGCCTTGCGGACCTCGTCCACCGCGGCCAGGAACGGCTGGGCGCCGTCGCGGTCGACGAGGAAGGACACGTTGACCAGCCAGCCGGTGGACTCGGGGCCCACGCTCACGGCCGCGGCGGCGTCCTCGAGAGCGCGCCGCACCTCGACCGCGTCCTCCGCCTCGCGCGCCTTCACGGCGGCGACCACCATCTCGCCGAGCTGCAGGCGCTGCTCGTAACTGCCGCCGCCCGCCTGCCGGTTGGCCTCGGTCAGGGCGCGGATCTCCGGGTTCTCGGACATCACGCGGTGCAGTACGGCCTCTTCCTGGTGCACGGCCTTGACGTTGTACTCGACCTTGCCGTCCAGGGCCCGCAGGCGCTCCTTGTAGTGGTCGGCCCGCTCCTCGAGGACGCCGGTGACGCTGCCGTCGTCGGGAGCGATGCTGCCGAAGCGCATGGGCAGCACCGGGCCGGCCGCGCCCGCCTCGGCGAGTACGGTCTGGTGGGCGAGCAGGTCCCGGCGCTTGGGGCGCAGTCCCTCGGGGGCGTCGCTGACGACGGCCGCCAGCTCGCCCTGTTCGAGAACGCGCACCGGCCGGGGCGGATCGCCCACGCCGCCGAGGTCCTTGGAGAGCTCGGGGTGCGACTTGGCGGTGATGCCGTAGACGTACGTACTCACTCCTGCTCCTCCTCCCTCCTGCGCGCGGCGGCGGTCCTCTTGCGGGGCCGCGGCCGGGACTCGGTCTCGTGCTCGTGCTCGCCGCCCTCGTCGCGCGCCTGCCGGAAGGCGTCGGAGATGGTCTCCGCGGCGCCGGACAGCGCGCCCTTGGACTTGCCGCGCGCGCCGGACTCGGTGACCTGGCCGACCACGTCGGGCAGGCCCGGGCTCTTGTTCGGCCCGGACTCCAGGTCGAGCCGGTTGCACGCCTCGGCGAAGCGCAGATAGGTGTCGACGCTGGCCACGACGACACGGATGTCGATCTTCAGGATCTCGATGCCGACCAGGGAGACCCGTACGAACGCGTCTATGACCAGACCCCTGTCGAGGACGAGCTCCAGGACGTCGTAGAGGCCACTGGAACCTCCCCCTCCGCCGGTCTGCTGTGCCGGGACAACGGTCATGCCGACCCAGCCTCCTTGTCTGTGGTCTCGGGTACGGATGTCGGAACGGTTCGGCGGCCTACCGGCCGCCGGGCCTGTGTGCGTCGGCGCGCCCGCGTTCATAGCGGCGGACGCGTCGGTAGCCGGTCAGCTGGCCCTCCGGGTCCAGGTCCACCTGGTAACTGGCCATCAGGCTCATCGTGTCCGGGACCCGGGCCAGTTCGAGGACCTCGACCTCCAGGGACCAGCCGTCCTCGGTCCGTTCGAAGGACGAGACGGACTCGGCGGACATGCCGATCAGCTCGCCGAGCTGCGTGCGCGCCTGGCGCAGCACCTCCATGGGCTTCGGCCCCTGTTCCGCCGTACCGCTCTGTTCCTTATGTTCCTTTTGTGAATTCTGTGACTGCTGGGTGTCTTTTGTGTTCGCCATGGCCACCTCCGTGTTCGGGTGGCCGCAATGCCTCTGGCCAAACATTCAGCCCTGACGCAAGGCGTTGAGACGGCGCCGGGCCGGTCCCAGCGAGCGGGCCTTGCTCATGAGGTCGGCCCAGGGATTGCTGCGGGCCTGGTCGAGGGCGTCGGCGATGGTCCAGCGGCGGGCGGTCAGGCCCGGGTCGTCCAGCTGGGTCCAGTCGATGGGGGTGGCCACGGGCGCGCCGGGCAGGGCGCGGACGGTGAGCGGGGCGACCGCGGTCTGGGCGTAGGCGTTGCGGCCGACGTCGAGGTAGAGGCGGTCGCCGCGGTCCTTCTTGCGGGCGGCGGTGGTGAGCCGGTCGGGGTGGGCTTCGGCGAGGGTCTCGGCGACGTCGCGGGCGAAGGCACGCGTCTCGTCGAAGTCGTGGTGGCCGTTGAGCGGCACGATCACGTGGACGCCGCGCGAGCCGGTGGTCATCAGGGCGGAGGACAGCCGCAACTCGTCGAGGAGTTCGCCCAGTTGCCAGGCCGCCTCGCGCACGGCGGCGAAGTCGTCCCGGGCCGGATCGAGGTCGAAGACCATCCGGTCCGGCCGGTCGATCCGGCCGACCCGGGACAGCCAGCGGTGCAGGGTGAGCGCGGCCTGGTCGGCGAGGTAGAGGAGGGTGGCGGAGTCGTCGCACACGGTGTGGCAGACGGTGCCACCCTCCTTGGGGAGCTCGACGCGGCTGATCCAGTCCGGATAGTTGTCCGGGGTGTTCTTCTGCATGAAGCGGGGGCCGCCGAGGCCGTCCGGGTGCCGTTCCAGCATCAGCGGGCGGCCGCGCAGGTGCGGCAGCATGAACGCGGCGACGGACCGGTAGTAGTCGACCAGGTCGCCCTTGGTGTACTCCTTGCCGTCGCCGTCGCCGGGGAAGAGCACCTTGCCGGGCCGGTGCACCTCCACCGTGCGCCGTCCGGCGCGGACGCTGCGTACATCGTCGCTCACCGTACGACCGCCTCTTCCACCAGCAGTTTCCCGGCGGCCGCGATCGACGCGGCGTCGATGCCGGCGGCGTGCAGCTGCTCGTCGGGCGAGGCCGAGCCCGGCATGGACCGCACGGCGAGCCGCACCAGCCGCGGCACCGGCCGCCCGTCGAGTAAGGCGTCCAGGACGGCGTCGCCGAGGCCGCCCTCCTCGCGGTGGTCCTCGACGGTCACCAGGCAGCCGGTCTCCTCGGCGGCCCGGCGCAGGGTCTCCCGGTCGACGGGCTTGACCGAGTAGAGGTCGACGACCCGGACCGGGATGCCGTCCCGCTCCAGCGTGTCGGCGGCGGCGAGCGCCTGGTGCACGGTGACGCCCGCCGCGACGACCGTGAGCCGGTCCTGTCCGGAGGAGCGCAGCACCTTGCTGCCGCCGACCGGGAAGTCCTCGTCCGGCCCGTAGATCACCGGGCTGTCACCGCGCGAGGTCCGCAGATAGCGGATGCCCCGCAGGCCGGCCATCGCGGCGACGAGCGCAGCCGTCTGGTTGGCGTCGCACGGGTACAGCACGGTCGAGCCGTGCACCGCCCGCATCATCGCCAGGTCCTCCAGGCCCATCTGCGAGGGCCCGTCCTGCCCGATGGCGACGCCCGCGTGCGAGCCGACGAGGTTGATCCCGGCCCCGCTGACGGACGCCATGCGCACGAAGTCGTAGGCGCGGGTGAGGAAGGCCGCGAAGGTGGAGGCGTACGGCACCCAGCCGCGCGAGGCCAGCCCGACCGCCGCGGCGACCATCTGCTGCTCGGCGATGTAGCACTCGAAGTACCGTTCGGGGTGCTCCTTGGCGAAGAACTCCGACCGCGTGGAGTCGCCGACCTCGCCGTCGAGGGCGACGACGTCGCCGCGCCCGCTGCCGAGGGCGGTGAGCGCCTGGCCGTAGGCGTTCCGTGTGGCGACCTCATCTCCCCTGTCCCAGCGGGGCAGTTCGAGATGTCCGGCGCGCACGGCGTGCAACGCCCGTGCGGCGGGCGGCTCGTGGACCTGGACGCGGATGTCCCGCTCGCCGCCGAGTTCGGCGATCGCCTCGTCGGCGTCCGGCAGCGGCTTGCCGTGCAGCCCTTCCCGGTCCTGGACCGACGCGACGCCCTTGCCCTTGAGGGTGCGGGCGAGGACGACGGTCGGCTGCCCGGTGGTCGAGACGGCTTCGCCGTAGGCACGGTCGATCGCGTCCACGTCATGTCCGTCGACCTCGACGGTGTGCCAGCCGAAGGCCTGGAAGCGGCGGGCGTAGGCATCGAGGTCGTGCTCGTGCCGGGTCGGGCCGCGCTGACCGAGCCGGTTGACGTCGACGATCGCGGTGAGGTTGTCGAGGTTCTCGTACGAGGCGTGCTCGGCGGCCTCCCACACGGACCCCTCGGCCAGCTCGCTGTCCCCGCACAGCACCCAGACGCGGTACCCGGTGCGGTCGAGCCGCTTGCCGGCCAGCGCAATGCCGACGCCGACGGGCAGGCCCTGACCGAGCGAGCCGGTGGCCGTCTCGACCCACGGCAGGCGACGGGGCGTCGGATGCCCTTCGAGCCGGCTGCCCAGTTCACGGAAGGTGAGCAGCTCTTCGTCGTCGACGGCTCCGGCGGCCTTGTAGGCGGAGTACAGCAGGGGTGAGGCGTGTCCCTTGGAGAGGACGAAGCGGTCGTTGCCGGGGTGGGCGGGGCGGTCGAAGTCGTAGCGGAAGTGGTTGGCCAGCAGTACGGCCATCAGGTCCGCGGCGGACATCGAGGAGGTCGGATGCCCGGACCCCGCGGCGTCCGACGCGCGCACGCTGTCCACACGCAACTGCTGGGCGAGCTCGACGAGTTCGGCGGTGTTCATGAGTCTCCCTCCGCGGGGGTGTCGGTTCGCCGGACGGGGCCGGGGGGTTCGGTGGGACCGGTGGGCTCACCGGCGGGCTGATTCTTGGCGGGCTCGCCACCCGGTTGGTTCTTCGCGGGTTCACTGCCACCCGGCACCCGGGCCAGTTCCGGGGACGCCGTGTCCAGTGGCACCGACCAGGACCGTACGAGGCCCAACTGGACCGCCTGGCGCGGCAGTACGGCGTCCAGGAGCCAGTCGGCGGCGACGCGGACGCGGTTGCCGGGCATCGCCGCGAGGTGGTAGCCGCGGGTGACGGCACCGGCGAGCGGGCCGGGCAGCGGTACGCCCAGCGGATTCGCCGCGGCCTTCGTGCCGCCGAGGTCGACGACGAAGCCGAGGTCGCGGTGCCGATAGGTGCGCCGCTCGCCGAAGCCGAGGGAGGCGGCGACGTTGCGGGCGACGACCTTGCCGTGCCGCCACGCGTGCTGCGCCGTCATCGGGGTGTACGTGCCGGGGTTGTTCAGATCCGGCACGGCAGCCGCGTCCCCGCACGCGAACACCCCGTCCCGGCCCGGCACTTGGAGGTACGGGTCGACCACGAGCCGTCCCCGTTCCAGCGGTTGCCCGGTGCTCTCGACGAGCGGATCCGGCCGTACCCCCACACACCACACCAGCGTGCGGGTCTCCACGAACTCCCCGTCGGTCAGCAGCACTCCGTCGTGCGTGGCCTCCTTCACGGACGTCCCCATGCGCACGTCGACGCCCCGCTGCCGCAGCACCCGGTCGGCGGTGCGGGAGAGCCGCTCGTCCATCTCGGGCAGCACGCGCGGCGCGATGTCGAGCAGCATCCAGCGCGGCAGCATGCCCTCCCGCAGAGGGTGCTTCCGGACCTGCGCGTCGGTGTACATCTGCCCGTGCGCGGCGACCTCCGTACCGGTGTATCCGGCGCCGACGACCACGAAGGTGCACCGGGCGGCGCAGCTCTTGGGGTCGTGCGCGGCGGCGGCGAGTTCCACCTGCCGGGTGACGTGGTCCCGCAGGTACAGCGCCTCGGGCAGTCCGCGGAAGCCGTGCGCGTGCTCGGCGACCCCCGGGATCGGCAGCAGCTTGTTGACGCTGCCGACGGCGAGCACGAGCCGGTCGTACTCCAGCCGTCCGGCACCGCCCTCCGGGTCGGTGTAGTGCACGGTCCGCCCGTCGAGGTCGACGGAGTCCGCCTCGCCGAGCACCAGCCGTACGTGCGGCAGGGTGCCGGAGAGGGAGACGGTCACCCGGCGGGGTTCCAGGAGGCCGGCGGCGACCTGGGGCAGCAGGGGCAGGTACAGGAAGTAGTCGGTCGGGTTCAGCAGGGTGACGTCGGCCTCGTGCCGCACCAGCCGGGACAGGCCGCGGGCGGCCTGGTACCCGGCGAATCCGGCACCGACGATCACGATGCGGGGTCGACTCACGGTTCGCCTCCGGCGCTGTCGCGTACGTCGTGCGGAGCCTTCCGCGTCCCCCTGGCCAGGGCCCCCAAACCCGCGCCGGTTTCCGTCCCGGCCGCCGGGTACCCGGACGGCGATCTGCCCAGGCACCAGACGCCATCGGAGGTACTCCCCATGCCCGAGTACGGCTACTTCCTCTCCTGTGAGGAGTTCGGCCCGGCGGAGCTCGTCGAGCAGGCGCGGATGGCCGAGCAGGCGGGCTTCCGGTCGCTGTGGATCTCCGACCACTACCACCCGTGGAACGACGCGCAGGGCCAGAGCCCCTTCGTCTGGTCGGTGATCGGCGCGCTGTCGGAGGCGGTGTCGCTGCCGATCGAGACGGCGGTGACCTGCCCGACCGTGCGGATCCACCCGGCGGTGATCGCGCAGGCCGCGGCGACCTCGGCGGTGATGACGGGCGGCCGCTTCCGGCTGGGCGTCGGCACGGGCGAGGCGCTCAACGAGCACATCCTCGGACACGTCTGGCCGCCGGCGAGCGTACGCATGGAGATGCTGGAGGAGTCGATCCAGATCATGCGACGGCTGTTCACCGGCGGGGAGGTCAGCCACTACGGCACCCACTACAAGGTGGAGAACGCCCGCCTCTACACGGTCCCGGACGAGCCCGTCCCGATCGACATCTCGGGCTTCGGCCCGGCCGCCACGAAGCTCGCGGCGCGGGTCGGGGACGGCTACATCACGATGATGCCCGAGGAGTCGATGGTCGAGCAGTTCCGCAAGGGCGGCGGGGGCGGAAAGCCGGTCAGCGGCGGCACGAAGGTCTGCTACGGCACCGACCGCGACGAGGCAGTGCGCACGGTCCGCGCCAAGTGGTTCAACCAGTTCCTGCCCGGCGAGATGGGCCAGATCCTGCCCTCGCCGCGCCACTTCGAGCAGCTGGAACCGCTGGTCACGGAGGAGACGGTGCGCGAGAAGTCGGTGTGCGGCGACGACGTCGACGAACACGTCTCGGCCCTGCGGGCCTTCGCCGACGCGGGCTTCGACCGGGTCTACGTCAACCAGATCGGCCCGGACCAGCGCGGATTCTTCGACTTCTACCGTACGAAGGTGCTGCCGCGGCTGGACGAGGGCTGAGGTCGGGACGATGAAACTGCACCGCCCCGTCGTCTCCGTCTACACGGTGCCGACCGACGCCCCCGAGGCGGACGGGACACTCGCCTGGAACTCCACGACCATGGTGATCGCGGAGGTCACGACGGGCGACGCGACCGGCACGGGCTGGACGTACGGCCCCGCGGCGGTCGGCGACTTCCTCCGCGACCACCTCGCCCCGCTGGTCGAGGGCCGCAGCGCGCTCGACATCCCGGCCGCGCACGACGCGATGTGCCGCTCGGTCCGCAACGCGGGCCGCCCGGGCATCGCGGCCTGCGCGATCTCGGCACTCGACATCGCCCTGTGGGACCTGAAGGCCCGCCTGCTCGAACTCCCCCTGGCCCGGCTGCTGGGCGTCTGCCGCGAACGCGTGCCCGTGTACGGCAGCGGCGGCTTCACGACGTACCACGACACGCACCTGGCGGCCCAGCTGAACGGCTGGGTGCACGGGCAGCGCATCCCGCGCGTGAAGATAAAGATCGGCGAGAGCTGGGGCCGCGCGGTCGAGCGCGACCTGGCCCGCGTGCACGCCGCCCGCCAGGTCATCGGTCCGGAGGCGGAGTTGTACGTCGACGCGAACGGCGCGTACACCCGCAAACAGGCGGTCCGGGTCGGCCACGCGCTCGTGGAACAGGGCGTCGGCTGGTACGAGGAACCGGTCTCCTCGGACGACCTGACGGGCCTGCGCCTGGTCCGCGACGCACTCGTCTGCGACGTCACGGCCGGCGAGTACGGCTACGACCTCCCGTACTTCGCCCGCATGATCGGCGCGGGCGCGGTCGACTGCCTCCAGGTGGACGCGACGCACTGCGGCGGCATCACGGAATTCCTCCGCGCGGCGGCCCTGGCCCAGTCCCACGGCCTGGAGATCTCCTCCCACTGCGCCCCGCACGCCCACGCCCACGCGGCCACGTCGATCCCCAACTTCCGCCACGCCGAGTGGTTCCACGACCACGTCCGCATAGAGGACATGTTCTTCACCGGCGCCCTGGACCCGACAGGCGGCTCGGTACACCCCGTGACGGGCCCGGGCCACGGCCTGACACTCCGGGCGGAGGAGGTGGAGGAGTACCTGGTGGCGGGGCCGTCCTGAGATCCGTCCTCAGTCGGCCCCGCCCTCTGCTCGTCCCTCGTTTTGGGCCCTGACTCCACCGGCCCCCTATTTCCGCCGCAACGGCGCCCAGCCACCACGTCGGAGCCCGGCGGTCACCACGGCCCCCAGCCCCCCGGCAACCAACCCCGCCCCCACTCGCCCGCGGTTGCGCGAAACCCACCCCTCCGGGCTGGCGCCCACCGCCTCCTCGTCGAAACGCCCGTGCGCCCCGAAGTCCCGCCCATGCGCCCCGTCCGCCGGAGTCCACAGATTGCCGAAGCCGTCGTACTCCCCCGGATCCTGCTGCGCGTCGAACCCGGTCCTGGCCAGGTAACGGTCCAGCAGCCCCGGCGCCACCGCGTTGGCGAGAAGCGTCGCCGCCGTGGACCCGCCGACCCAGTACTCGCGTCGGCGGGCGTGCGAGGCCGCGTGGAGGATCGCCTTCGCCGCCACCTCCGGCTGGTAGACGGGCGCCACCGGCCGGGCCCGGCCCGGCATGCGGCTCAACACCCAGTCGAACTGCGGGGTGTTGACCGCCGGCAGCTGCACCATCGTCGTACGGACGCCGCTGCCCTCGTGCAGCAACTCGCACCGCAGCGACTCGTTGAACCCCTGGATCGCGTGCTTGGCTCCGCAGTAGGCGGACTGGAGCGGAATCCCGCGATAGGCCAGCGCCGACCCGACCTGCACGATCGCGCCCCGGTCCCGCGGCAGCATGTGCCGCAGGGCGGCCCGCGTACCGAACACGCAGCCCAGGTACGTCACTTCGGTCACCCGGCGGAACTCGTCCGCGGTGACCTCGGTGAACGGCGCGAAGACGCCCGCGAAGGCGTTGTTGACCCACACGTCGATGTGTCCGAACGCGTCGGCGACCTGCTGGGCCGCGTCGTCGACCGCTCGAACGCATCGCGAGCCGAGATTTCCAAACAGAACTCGCCATGTTCAATCTGGAAGTCAACATAGCCCCACACCGATTGGGCGGGCGGGTATT
>NZ_JBEYUY010000057.1:0-24608 GCF_040643775.1 Streptomyces sp. NPDC047081
GGGTCGTGGGGGGGGCGCCGGGGCGCCCCCCACCACTGAGTCTTTCCCAGTAACGGATCATGACGTTGTGTGAGCGTTCAGATGGTGCGGTCGTACTCGAGCTGGAGCAGGACGAGGGCTGCGGCCGCGATCTTCGTGTTGCGGCTGGGGTCGAGGCTGACTCTGCGCAGGGCTTTGAAGGTTGTCTTGAGAAGGGAGTTGGCGCGCTCGCAGACGCCGTGGATGCCGCGGATGACCTTGTTGTAGGTCTGCTGGGCTTGGGTCAGCTTGCCTCCGGCGGGCTTCTTGTGCGGGTGGCGGAAGCCGTCGCCGGCGTTCTCGTAGCCGAGGTCGACGAGGGTCGGCAGGTCCAGCTCGGCAACTATGCGGTTGAGGGCGTCGATCAGACCGTGATGGCGGGCGCAGGTGGTGTCGTGCTCCCTGCCCGGACGGACCGGTGAGACCCAGATCGGCCAGCTGTCCGGGGTGGAGGTGACCTGCACCTGCACGTTCCCACCGTGATGCCGGTGTTTCCCGGACCACCACAGGTCCGCGCCGTTGGGGTCGGGGGCGGCGACGCGATCGGTGCGGATGACGGTGCCGTCGAGGTTCAGATGCGTCAGGCCGGCCGCCTTCGCGCGTTTCAGCGCAGTCGCAAGATCCGGCGCCCCGGCTGCCAAAACGGTCAGTCCCTCATGGAGGTAGCGGCATGCGGTGGAGACCGACAGGCCATTGTCGCAGGCGAGTTGAAAAAGGCGGACGCTGTCGATGAACCAGCGGAGGACGAGCACTGCCTACCGGAAGCAACCCAGCGCCCGCCTGCCCCTGCGGGTTCCGGCCGCGATGCGGTGGTCGCGCAGCAACCGGGCCAGGTGCTCGGCGGTGGACCGCTTCACATCGAGCACGGCGGTGTATGTGACACGGGTCGACACGTGTGGCCCCTCGGTCAGAACAATCCGTCGCAAGATCGTTCCTACCAGGGGCCTTACGCCTGCCCGGACTTGGGGACCGCACGGGCCGTAGCGGAAACATCGTCTCCGCCGCGCGTCCGTTCGTGCGGTTTTGACAGAGAGTGATCAATCTTTGCTGGCGCGCGACTTGTCCTGATTGCGCGGATGCGAGGCTGGAGGCAGTGTCGGCCGGGGCCGACGGGAACTGCTTCGGGCGACCTACGTGATCGTGACCATGCGCAGTGCGGACCTGCCCGCCGACGACCGGTTTGCCTGGTGGTGCGAGCAGGCGTCCCGGGACACCGCCCCGGCCGTGTACAGCAGCCCGTGCGCCGGGGACTTCCGCGCCGAGGTGACGCTGGCCCGGTCGGGCCCGCGCAACTGGCCGTGCACGCCGTCCCCGAGGCGCGGGCCCTGCGGACGTCCGCACTAGGGCCTGTTGCGAAAGTGGATCAAGGCCGTAGATGATCATGCGTCGTGGGGCGTGGAGATCTGACGAACGGCCAGTGGGCTCGACTTGAGCCGTTGCTGCCGGTGGGCAAAAGGCCGGGGCGGCCGCCGACGTGGACACGGCGGCAGTTGATCGACGGCATACGGTGGCGGACCAGGACTGGTGCGCCGTGGCGGGATGTGCCGGAGCGATACGGGCCGTGGGACCGGGCCTATGACTTGTTCCGGCGCTGGCAGCGTGACGGCACCTGGAAGCGGATCTTCGAGTTGTTGCAGGCCGAGGCGGATGCGAAGGGCCTGATCACCTGGGATGTCAGTGTGGACTCCACGATCGCCCGGGCTCACCAGCATGCCGCCGGAGCTCGTAAAAAGGGGCGGAGCAGAAGGAGTCTCCTGGCGGCGTCGACACCGAGCCCGACGACCACGGCCTGGGGCGCTCGCGAGGCGGGCTGACCACCAAGCTGCACCTGGCGGTCGAGCAGGGGCAGAAGCCATTGTCGCTACTGATCACCGCCGGGCAGCGGCACGACAGCCCGCAGTTCCGGCTGGTCCTGGAAGGCATCCGAGTACCCCGCCTCGGTCCGGGCCGGCCGCGCACCCGGCCGGACAAGGTCCGCGCTGACAAAGCGTACGGATCCCGCGCGAACCGCGAATACCTGCGCAGGCGTGGCATCCGCTGCACCATTCCGGAGAAGGCTGACCAGGTCCGCAACCGTAAGAACCACGGTTCCCGCTGCGGTCGGCCGCCGAAGTTCGACAAGGCCGACTACAAGGAGCGCCACGCGGTGGAGTGCGGGATTAATCGCCTCAAACGCCACCGGGCTGTAGCCACCAGATACGACAAGCTCGCTGTCCGCTATGAGGCAACCGTGCTGGTTGCAGCGATCAACGAGTGGCTGTGACCACTCACACGGCACGCTCCATGCACACCAGTTGATCCCGCTCGTCCCATGATTCGGCGACGGTGAAGCCGAGCCGCTCATACAGGGCGATGGCACCTGCGCGCCACTTCCACACTGACAGCCGTACTGTGCTGACGCCGTTTTCCGCGGAATGCGCAAGTGCGGCGCTGACCAGGCCGGAAGCGATGCCCTTGCTCCTGAATGCCGGATCTGTCCAGAGCCTCTTGACCTCTGACCGGCCACTCACGGGGGCGGTCACCACCAGGCAGCCCACGGCGGTGTCCCCGCTGAATGCCACCAGCACGACAGCGTCCGCGAATGCGGCCCCCGGGTCCAGGATTTCTGCCCGGTAACGGTCCGGCAACCCGTCCACATCGGCGACGGCCTCGCCCTTCTCGGCCTCCGTCCGCAGATGGTAGCTCGCCAACAACTCGGCCAGCCCGGCCTCCACAGAAGGGCCCTGACCTGGCCAGCGGGCGATGACAACCTCGCGTTGATCAGTCACGAAGTCAGCATCACACGACCCATACCGGACATCAAACGAGACCCTTGATCCACTTTCGCAACAGGCCCTAGTACGCCGCTCCGACCCCGAGCGGTACGCCCTGAGCCTCGTCACCGGCCACCGGATCTGGTTCACCCAGCGGGACCGGGAGTGTCTGGTGGCCACCGGGGAACTGCTGCTGCACGACACCTCCCGGCCGTACGACTCCCAGGTCGCCCTCGACGCCGGCGCCGGTAACGGCGACAACACCGTCCGCATGCTGCTGCTCCACTGGCCCTAAACCGCCCTCCCCCTGCGCCCCGACCGCCTCGACGCCCTCCTCGTGCGCCGGCTGCCCGCCGTCACCGGCATGAACGCGATCTTCGCCGACTTCCTCACCAGCGTCGCCACCTCCGTGCAGCGACAGGAGCTGAGCGAGCGGGAGACGGACCGGCTGGGTGCCGTCGCCCTGGATCTCGCCGCCGCCGCACTCGCCGAACAGGTCGACGCCGAGGACCAGTTGGCGCCCGAGACCCGTAGACAGGCCCTGCTCGCGCGTATCGAGGCGTTCATCGAAGTCAACCTGCGCGATGCCGACCTCACCCCGGCCGAGATCGCCGCCCACCACCACATCTCGCTCGCCTACCTGCACCGCCGCTTCCAGCCCCGCGAGCTGACCGTCACCGCCTGGATCCGCCACCAGCGCCTGGCCCGCTGCCGGGTCGACCTCGCCGACCCCCGCCTTCGCACCCGCCCCGTCCATGCGCTCGCCGCCCGCTGGGGCTTCCGGCACGCCTCCGACTTCAGTCGCGCCTTCCGCACCGCCCAGGGCGTCTCGCCGAGCGAGTACCGGGACCAGGCGCTGAGCGAACAGGGCTGGCCCCTCGGTAGACGCACGGTCAAGGAACCGGCGACCGATTGCCAACGACACCCCCGCCCACCTGTCACATCCTGAGAAGGCACGGCAGACCCAGCCGGCTTTCCACGTCTTCCAAGGGGAAACATGCGTTCCACGACACGTCGCCTCGCCGCCTTCACCTCCACCCTGGCCGCCGCCCTCACCCTGGCCGTCGTCGGTGGCAGCCCCGCCCAGGCCAGCGGCCAGAACTGCGCGGACAACGGCGACGCCAACGTCTGTATCAACGTCAACGGCGCGTCCAACGTGATCCACCAGATCGTCGGCAGCGCGAAGACCGACCGCCGCTTCGGGTTTACCAACGCCGCGGGTGTCTACGTCACGTACGTCGGACACGTCCAGGTCACCGACCCGAACGGCAAGACGCTCTGCAACTCCTCGGCCCAATCCCTCTCCGGCAGCGGCATCACCCTGTCCTGCCTGTGGCACGGCTACGGCGAGACGTACACGACCGGCGACTACTGCACCACCCTGTGGGTCTACGAGTACCGGGGCGCCCTTTTCGGCTGGGAGTACGTGAAGCACGGCACGGAGTGCTTGAACGTCTTCAAGAGCTGAGGGAGCCGGGGGGAAGGGGGGGACGATGTTGGGGTGGGGGCGCTATTGGGTCACGTCCCCTGTGATGGTGTAAGCGATCAATCGTTTGTAGCGTTCGGGGTGTTGGGGAGTGAGGGGCCCTGTGCTTCTCGGACAGCGGTGTCGAGGGTTCTCCCTATGCCGCTGCCTGCAACTCCTCGTACTCGGCGTGGACTTCTGCGGAGTCTTGAAGCCGAGCCCGGAGTGGAGGCGATTGTAGAACATCTCGATATAGCGGACGATCGCCCGGTGGGCATGTGCGCGTGTTGGGAACGTAGTTCGGTGCACGAGTTCGTTTTTGAGAGCGCCGAAAAATGATTCAGCCATCGCATTATCCCAACAGACACCGGTGCGGCCGACCGACGCTCGCAGGCCCAACGAGCGGAGCCTGGGAAGCACCGGCATCACGGTGGGAACGTGCAGGTGCAGGTCACCTCCACCCCGGACGGCTGGCCGATCTGGGTCTCACCGGTCCGTCCGGGCAGGGAGCACGACACCACCTGCGCCCGCCATCACGGTCTGATCGACGCCCTCAACCGCATAGTTGCCGAGCTGGACATGCCGACCCTCGTCGACCTCGGCTACGAGAACGCCGGCGACGGCTTCCGCCACCCGCACAAGAAGCCCGCCGGAGGCAAGCTGACCGAAGCCCAGCAGACCTACAACAAGGTCATCCGCGGCATCCACGGCGTCTGCGAGCGCGCCAACTCCCTTCTCAAGACAACCTTCAAAGCCCCGCGTAGAGTCAGCCTCGACCCCAGCCGCAACACGAAGATCGCCGCCGCAGCCCTCGTCCTGCTCCAGCTCGAGTACGACCGCACCATCTGAACGCTCACACAACGTCATGATCCGTTACTGGGAAGACTCAATACCTGAGCCTTCCGCCGCGCGTCCTCGGCGTCACCGATCCCGCCGACACCGACCACCGCGCCATGTTGCAGTTCGGCGAGTCCACAGTCCGCCTCGCCGAGATTGCACGGCGGTCCTGGCACGCGTCCGAAGCCGTCGCCGAGTTGTGGCCGCTGATCGCCCGGCTGGAAGTCCAGGTGGAGGACGGGCACACGGAACGGGACGTCCTGCACCTTCCTGGCCCGAGCCCGAGACGGCCGGGAGACTGACCGACTCCTCGACGAGACGGAGCACACCTCGCTCTTCAACTCCTATGCGCTGCACGAGATTCGGCTGCGCGGCCTGATCTCCACCGGCCGGGTCGACATCCTTTAGGTTCCGCGGTTTCGCGAGCACCTCCGCGTGATCATGAGCACCGTTCGAGCATCTCCGTGTGATCGCGGGGAGCGGTAACGTTCAGTAGCGGTCAGTTGTCGACTGTTAACGATCTTCCGGTTTGGGTGGTGTGCCCGCTTCGCCCCGTTCTGGTGTGGCCGTACAGCGCCCGGGAAAGACCCGCCGCAGGCACAGCACCACAAGGGCGTCGATTCGGTACGTCGACGGGTCGACTCGCGAAGTCCCGTTCAATCTGCTGCGGTTGAGGGACTTCGACGAGTCGGACCCGTGGCGCGGGGTTCGTGTGTACGAGAGCCGCCTGGAGCCGGCCCGTCTGCTGCTCGCCTCGGTCGCCGCGCCCTGCACGGCATCCGTTTGTGGGGCATTCCGCGCCACTCGCCGGGGGTGCGTGCCTTCGGTTCCGGGGTGTTGTTCGGCGGGAGGTTGTTGTCAGACGAGGGTGCGTGAGGGCGCCGGTTCGGTGGCGTTCTTCGGGTGCCGGGCCCGCTGGGTGATCAGTCCGGCCACGGCGGCGACGGCGGTGACCAGGAGGGTCAGCAGGAGCGAGCGCCGGCTTGCGGAGTCGGCCGCCATGCCGGCGATGATGGCCAGGAGTGCCGCAAGGACCAGCAGGCTCAGCCAGGGGTAGGCCCACATGCGGACCGTGAGGGCTTCGGGCCGCTCCCGCATCAGCCGGGCACGTCCGCGCAGGTGGGTGACCGTGATGCACAGGTAGACCACGACGGCGACGGCGCCGGAGGAGTCGAGCAGGAACTGGTAGACGGCCGTGGTGGGCAGGAAGTAGTTGGCCACGACGGTGAGCAGTCCGATGCTGGAGGCGGCGAGCACGGCCGGTGCGGGCACGCCGAGCCGGGTGGTGCGGGCGAACAGCGCGGGGGCTTCGCCTCGTTCGGCCAGGGAGTGGAGCATCCGGGAGGAGGAGTAGATGCCGGAGTTGAGGCAGGACAGGACGGCGGTGAGCACGATGAAGTTCATCGCTGTGTCGGCGAAGGGCACGCCGAGGTGGCCGAGGACGGCGACGTAGGGGCTGTCGGTGACGGCGGTGGAGTTCCACGGCAGCAGCATCACCACGACGGTGATCGAGCCGATGTAGAAGAGCAGGATGCGCCAGACGACGCTGTTGATGCCGCGCCGCACGGCCTGGGCGGGGTCCTTGGCCTCACCGGCGGCGATGGTGACGACTTCGGTGCCGAAGTAGGAGAAGAAGACGACCAGGGATGCCTGGAGCACGGCCAGCCAGCCGTTGGGGGCGAAGCCGCCGTGGCCGAGGAGGTTGGCGGTGCCGGGTGCGTTGGTGCCCGGGAGCGCGCCGAGCACGGCGGCGAGGCCGATGAGCAGGAAGGCGATGATCGCCGCCACCTTGATCATGGCGAACCAGAACTCGAAGGTGCCGAAGGACTCGACTCGGGCGAAGTTGACCGCGATCAACGCGACCATCAGGACCAGGGCGGCCAGCCAGGTGGGCATGGCGGGCAGCATGTGGTGGGCGACGGCCGCACCGGCGATGGCTTCGAATCCGACGGTGATGCACCACTGGTAGGCGTACAGCCATCCCACCGACAGCCCGGCCCAGGGGCCCAGCTCGCGGCCGGCGTAGCTGGAGAAGGAACCGGTCTCCGGTTGGGCGACCGCCATCTCGGCCAGCATGCGCATCACCAGGACGGCCAGGGCGCCGACGGCGGCGTAGGCCACCAGTACGGCGGGGCCGGCCTGGCGGATGGCGCTGCCGCTGCCGACGAAGAGCCCGGCGCCGATGACGCCGCCGATCGCGATCATGGTCATCTGCCGGTTGCCCAGCGCACCGCGCAGTTGGGCCGGGCTGTTGGTGCGAGCGGAAGGTTTCACAGGGGTTCCTGACCTTGGGGAGAGGGGCGGGAACAACACGATATGCAAGCAGAATTGCAGGATGTAGTATCGCTGCAATTAAATTTACGTCACGGGTTGCGGCAAGCGGGTCCGCGGAAGCGGTCGGCGCAGCTCAATCGGCAGGAGGTCGGACGATGGCGGCAGGCATCCGTGAGCAGGAACTCGCCGGGCTGCGCTGGCTGGTCGTCTCCGGGGAGCGGACGGAAGTGTTCCGAGCCCTGGGCCAGGCCGCCCGCGCCGAGGTCCACGCCGTCCAGGACGCCCTGCCCGAACGCTCCGCGCTGCACCGTTGGGCGGCGACCGAGCGGGGGCGGATCTGGGTCGGCCGACTGCTCGACGCCACGCAGGCCGCGTGCGGCCCGCAGCTGGCCGAGCTGCGCGCCCTCGCCGCCGGCGCCGGCGCGGACTTTAACGACCTGCTGCTGGCCAACCTCCGCGGCGACCTCGGGGTCGACGACGGCACCGGCTGCACGGACCTCGGCTGGCGCCGGACGCGTTCCTACGTCGCGCACAACGAGGACGGGGCGCCCGCCCTCGACGGCCGGCTGATGCTGCTCACCCTGCTCATCGACGGGGACGTGCCGGTCACGGTCCAGTGGTATCCCGGCTTCCTGCCCGCCAACACCTTCACGGCCACCGGCAACGGCCTGGTCTGGGGCATCAACCACGTCCAGGCCGCACGTCCGACCGACGCCCCGGGACGGCACTTCATCGCCCGCGCCCTCCAGCAGGCTCCGACCCTGGACGCCGCCGTCGACCACCTGCGCACCCACCCGAGCGCCGGCGGTTTCGCCTACACGATCGGCGACCGGGCCGGGGGCCGGGTTGCCGTCGTGGAGAGCGTCGCCGGAGCGACCGCCGTGGTAGAGGCCGACCCGGTCGACCAGCCCCTGCACTGGCACACCAATCACCTGCGCCACCTGCCCGAACCGGCGGACGCGCCCAACGCCGCCGCGGCCGCGAACGACGGCGCGCGGGCGGCCCGCAGCCTGGGCCAGTTCGAGGAGAGCGTCGCCCGTGGCACGGTCCTGAGCGCTGTGCCGGTCCCCGCCGGCGACCCCGGCGCGCAGTGGTTCCTGGACATCCTCACCGCGGCGCCGCTGCCCCAGGGGGTGCACCGCACGGCCGCGGGCACGGACCCGCTGATGACTCTGTGCTCCGTGGTGGCCGACCTGACCGCTGACCGGATCACTGTGCGCGGACCGGCCGGGAAGACCGCCGAGATGGCGCTGTCGGACTTCGCGCAGGGGCGTGCCGACGTCGCCACCGGGTGACCCGGCGACCGCGGCACGGCCGCTTCGGGAGAGAATTCCTCGTATGGCCACAGCATCGCGGCGACCTCCGCAGACCTACGACGCGCTCGTCGCCACTCTTCACAACCCGGCGACGGCGCTGACCCGCTCCCAGCGGCTGCTGGCCGAGCGTGTCATGGCGGACCCGGAAGGTGTGGCGTTCATGACGATCTCGGAGCTGGCGTCCGCCGTCGGTGTCAACGAGGCCACCGTGGTGCGCTTCGCCACCAGCCTCGGCCTCGAGGGCTACCCCGGGCTGACCAGACTGTGCCGGGAGCACCTGCGTGAACAGGTGCACCTGCTGCGCCGCTACGACAACCTGGAGCAGCTGGGCGCCGAGGGCGGAAACTTGCTCGAACGGGCGGCCGCGGCGGAGGGGGCCAACATCGCCCGCACCTTCGCCCGGATCAACCCCGACACCTGGGAGGCCGCCGTCCAGGCGCTGGCCGAGGCGCCCCGCGTCCACGTCATGGGCCTGCGTAAGTGCCACGCCCCGGCCTATCTGCTCGGCTACCTGCTGCGGATGCTGCGCGAGGACGTCGAGACCGTCACGCTGGGCACGGGCACGCTCACCGACGACCTGCGCCGGGTCCGGGAGGGCGACTGCTTCGTGACCATCGCGATCCGCCGCTACAGCGCGGAGACGGTGCGGGCCGCGGCCTGGGCCCGATCGCGCGGCGCCCGCTGCGTGGCGCTGACCGACAACCCCTCCTCGCCGCTGGCGTCCTCGGCCGAGCAGGTCTTCTTCGTGGACGCCTCCAGCCCGTCGGTGCTGCGCTCGCTGACCGCGTTCACCGCACTGGTCCAGGCGCTCGCCACCGGGGTCGCCCAACTGCGCGGGCACCAGGTGCGTTCGACGTTGCTGCAGGAGGAAGAACTGCTGGAGGAGTTCGGCGCCTACGTCCCGGAGGCGCCCCAGCCGTGAGCCGCCGGGTCGGCGCCGCACACCGTCCGTGCGGCCCGCCCGGCGGCAGCCCGCCTCAGCCGCGTGCCGTCAACGCGGCAAGCGCACCGCGCAGGTGCTCCAGGGAAGCCGCGATCCACGGCAGCCGCAGCGGGTCGTCGCTGCGCAATGCCTCCCAGCGCTCCGCCTCGGACTCCCCGTACAACAGGCTGGTCGCCACCCGGGCACGCAGACCGCCGACCGCGTCCCCGAACGCCTCACCGGCGAGCACACCGACCCCGTGCTCCTCCAGTAGAGCCGCGGACAGCCCCGCACCGGTGTCGATGCCCCGGCCGGCAAGCACCGGCCGTATCGGCTCGAAGTCAGGGTAGAGGTAGAAGCCCGCCTCGGGACGGCGGCAGACCGCACCGGCCGCCGTGAACTGCTCGTACACCGCCGCCGCGACCGTCGCATGCAGCCCGCGCGCGGCATCGATGTGGGCCAGCACCTCGGGCGGATCCTGCAGGATGTGCGTGGCGGCGGCCTGCATCGGCGCGGCCAGGCTCGACCACACCTCACTGGCCACCCCGACGAGCTCGCCCATCAGCCGCTCGCCCCAGGGGCCCGACGGCACCCGGGCGAACCCGATGCGCCAGCCACCCAAGGCCATTGACTTACTCAACCCGCTGGTGACCACAGTGCGTTCGGGTAGATGACCGAGGGCGCTGGGAGCCTTCCCGAAGTGGCACACCTCGGCGTAGATCTCGTCGCAGACCACTGTCAGACCATGCCGCTCGGCGATCTCACAGACCGCCCGCAGGTGCTCGTCGCGGGCGATCGTCCCGGTGGGATTGTCCGGCACCGTCACCACCAGGACACCGGGGTCCGCCCCGGCCGCCCGCGCGTCGGCCAGCGCCTGCTCCAGAAGCTCCGGGTCCGGAACGCCGCCCGCCTCCGCCGGAATCGGAACGCTGATGGTCTTCTTGCCCACCAGCGCAGTCTGGGCCGCGTAGCTGACCCACGCCGGGCGCGGCAGCACTACATCCCCCGGCAGCACGGCGAGCAGAGCGAACAGCAACGCCTTGCTGCCGGGGGCGAACAGCACCTGTTCGGGTTCCGTCTCTACCCCGCGCCGGTCGAACCACCCGGCAGCGGCCTCGCGGGCCTCCCGCGAGCCGACGACGGCCCCGTACCCGTTGCGCCCGGCCGCCGCCGACAACACCTGCGCGACCGAATCTGGTACCGGCAGCCCCGCCTCGCCGAACCCGAGGTGCAACACCTTCTCCCCGGCCGCTCGGCGGGCCCGCAGTGTCTCGTCGATGGCCAAGGTCGCCGAATGCATGGTCACGGCGTCCCACTCTCCTCACAAGGTTCGGCACGGCAGCGCAAGTGCGACTGCATAGCCGATGGTATATGCAAATATGTTTGCATCGAGCGGGGGGTGCTCCGGGTTTACGAAGATCCGGCTGATGCCGTTGGGGGAGTGCGGGACCTGTCCAGTGATCCAGGCCGCGTTCGGGTCGACCGGCCCTGACTGAGTGGTCGGAGTTCTGCCATGTCGACCCGCGCCGGCTCACCTCCCGCGCAGCGAGCCCGAAGCTCATCGACGGCCGTGTCACCACTCAACGCCGAGGGGGGCGCGCGGCCAGGTGACGGCGGACTTGCGAAGCTCCGGATGCACTCCGCGTGTGCGACGTACCGCGCCCCGGCCGCTCGCCTGCTCGAACATGGGCAGCCGTACCGGGTGGTGACAGGACGCAGGCTGGTTACCTTCCCGACTGCCGTCTACTGGACGCTGTCGTGGGCGTTGCGCGAGGTGGGCGGGGCGCCGGTCTCGGAACGCTTCCGTTTCATCCGGGAGTCTGGGTGTGTCAAGGCCCTGATGGCACCATGAGACAAGCTGGCAATCGGCCTGAGGTACGTGGTGCGACGGGAGCATGGGGCCATGGACGCGTTATCGGTCGAGGGGGGAATCGGTCCGCATGCGGTCTCGGCGGTCAGTGCCTACGGTCCAGCAGCGCGGACCCGAGCGACGGATGGTGGCACCGAGGCGACCGGGGCAGCGGGGCAGGGAATGCTTCACCTGATCCACCGCACCAGGCGTCCCGAGGAACCAGGTGTCCTGGGGGCGGCGGCGATGCCGGAAGACAAGGGCATGCAGGCACCACTGCGGGCGCAGGTCAAGAAGGTGCTCCGGGAGGATCCCCGACTGACCGCGGAGCTTGCCGAGTTGCCGCCTGCCGAGCGCTCTGGCTGGACCGCTTCGGGGGAGCGGTCGGTCGCAGTCCAGGACAACTCAGGGGCCATCCCTACGGGCAACGACACGACCATCCGACGATGACGGCGGAAGGACACCGCTCTGTCCACGCCCACATCAATTCGGGCGTCATCGTCACGGGGGACGGGGCACGGATCAGCAGTGTCACGCTGTCTGAGCATGTCCTCAAGCCGGCCGCCGAGGTTGCCGCCCCCGCGGGGGTGAGCAATCTGCCCGCCCCGCCCAGCCCGGTGTTCGTGGGGCGGGAAGATGATCTGGCGCTGCTGGATGCCGCCATGGGCACAGGCTCCGGCGTGATCACACAGGTCGTCCACGGCCTGGGCGGCGTCGGCAAGAGCACCCTCGCGCTGCACTACGCACACGCTCACCGGGACCGCTACAACCCGCTGTGGTGGATCCCCTCCGATACCGCCGAGGGCACCACCTTGGCCCTCGCCGGCTTGACCACCGCCCTCAATCCGGCCGCCTTCGCCCTCACCACCGAACAATCGGCCGCCTGGGCGAGGGATTGGCTGCGCACCCATGCCGGCTGGCTCCTCATCCACGACAACGCGGCTGAGCCCGGTGCTCTCGCACCGCTCATCGGTGCTCTGACCGGCGGCAGTCACCTGATTACTTCACGCCGCACCACGGGGTGGGATCACCTGGCCCGTCCGGTGCCGTTGGACGTACTCACCCCGACGGCCGCCGTCAGCCTGCTCGGCCGGATCGCCGGGCATGGCGTGGACGCGCCGGGCATGGGTGAACTGGCCGCTGCGTTGGGCTGGCTGCCGTTGGCACTGGACCAGGCGGCTGCCTACATACGGCGTGCGGCGATCACGCCGGCCGTGTACCTGGAACGGCTGCGGCGCTTCCCGGGGCGGATGTTCGCGACCCCGGCCGGCGGCACGGATCGGGAGGACCAGACCGTTGCAGGGGTGTGGCGGCTGACGGTGGACGCCCTCCCGCCCGCGGCGCGGGATCTGCTGCGGGTGCTGGCGTGGCTGGGGCCGGAGGACATCCTCCGGGACATGCTGTACGGGTCCGGCGAAGGCCAGGACGAGACTGTCCTGGACGTGGACGACGCGCTGGCGCAGCTGGCCGACTACGCGATGGTCCGCCTTACCCGCACGGGTGTCACGGTGCATCGCCTCGTACAGGCCGTCGCCCGCACCCCGGACTCGGAGGACCCCCACCGCAGTCCCGAAGCCATCACCGCGGGGCGACGGGAGGCGACACGGCTGCTTGAGGAGGCCCAGCCGGGAGAACCGCTGACCAACGTGGCCGGGTGGCCGCGCTGGAGGGCCTTGCTCCCGCACATCGGGGCACTCGCGTCCGCCGGTGAACCCGCGCACGACACGGACTCCACCGTCCTCGTCCTCCTGAACGCCGCGACCTATCTCTACGGTCAGGGCCAGATCAGCCAGGCCATCGGCTTCGCCGAGCGTTGCGTCGAGTCGTCCGTCAGAGTGCACGGCAGCGATCACTCCGACACCCTGACTGCCCAGACCGTCCTCGCACTTGCCTACGCGTCGGTGGGCGACCTGAAACGTGCCATCCCCCTGCACGAGCGCGTCCTCGACGACTCCAGGCGCATCCTGGGGGAGCACCACCCGGACACCTTGGCTTCGCTCAACCACCTCGCACTTGCCTACGCGTCGGTGGGTGATCTGGTCCGTGCCATCCCCCTGCACGAGCTCGCACTCACACATCAGGAACAGGTCCATGGCCCGGACCATCCCGACGCCCTTTCCTGCCGCAACAACCTTGCCGCCGCATATACGTCGGCCGGTGACTTCGCCCGCGCCGCCGCACTGCACAAACGTAATCTCGCCGTTCGTGAACGCGCCCTGGGCCCCGACCACCCCAGCACTCTCACCTCCCGCAACAACCTCGCCTTCACCTATTACTCAGCCGGAGACTTCCCCCGCGCCATCGCGCTGCACGAGCGCAACCTCGCCGACCGTGAACGCGTCCTGGGCCCCGACCACGTCGACACCCTCGGTTCCCGCGACAACCTCGCCGTCGCCTACATGTCGGCCGGGGATCTTGCCCGTGCCGCTGCGTTGTACGAGCGCAATCTCGTCGATCGTGAACGGGTGCTGGGTTCCGATCACCCCCACACCCTCGTCTCGCTCAACCACCTGGCCTACACCTACCTGCTGGCAGGAGACTTCACCCGGGCAACGCCCCTCTACGAACGTGCCCTCACCGACTCCGCTCGTGTCCTGGGCCCGGAACACCCCGACACCATCGGCTGCCACAATCACCTCGCCGCCGCGTACTACGCGGCCGGAGACCTCGCCCGCGCCGTACGCCTCCTCAAGCGTGCCCTCGCCGACTGCATCCGCGCGGTGGGTGAAGACCACGCCACGACCCAACTCCTCCGCGCCAATCTCGCGCACATCCGCCGCCGGCCCCCGCCATCTGGGCGCGGATAAGGGAACTGTCCGCAGGCCTGAAGACGATTCCTCGCGATGAGCGGGAATGAAGTCCTCCCGCCGCGCGGTCCGTTGCATCGTTCCATCGCCTCGAACAGGTCGAAGATCTTCGGCGTCGCCTTCGAGAAGGTCAGCCTGAGTCCGTGGTCGCCCACGGCCTTCAGCCCTGATCTGGGCGGCGATCGGCTGGTTCGCCGCACCCGTCGCCGGGTCCTGCACCTTCTTCAGCGTGAAGATGACGTCGTTCGCGGTCAGCTCGGAACTCGTCGTCAGCGAACTCGTCACCAACACCATCCGGCGCGCCGTCGGGCCGATCCGGCTGCGCCTGATCCTGGAACTCACCCTGATCTGCGAGGTCTTCGACGTCAGCGACTCCGCGCCGCACCTGCGCCATCCTCGCTCGGCCGAGAAGACGGCCGGGGCCCGTTCCTGATCTCTCAGCTCACCCGGCGCTGGCGCACCCGCTACACAGACGGAAAGATCATCTGGGCCGAGCAACAGCTCGACGGCGACGACACGTCCCCCGCCTCGGCAACGGCCAGCTGACGAGGTCCGGTCGGCGCGCGGCTGCGGCTGCCTGGTTGGCGAGGAGCGGCGCTGGAGAAGATCGGCGACATGCTGCCCGACGCCACGCTCCTGCCCCAACTCGACGCCGCGCTCTACCGCGCGGCCGCGAAGATCCCGGGCGTCTTGGTCGTCACCCGCGCCAAGGACTACACCGACCGCTCCGGCATCGGCCTGAGTTTCAAGGAGAGCTCCGGCCACACGGTCTGGGTCTACGACAAGAGCCCCCTCGACTTCCTGGGCCCGGCGGACGCAAGCCGCCGTCCCACGGCCTTCCGCGTGAACGCGCCGAGGACGAGCGCGTAGAGGACGTAGGCGACGTGGACCCGGCAGGACCAGGTCCGCACGCACCCCGGCCCGGTCTGTCGCTCTCGGTCAAGTGCCTGGCGCCTGGTGCCTAACCGTCCGCCGCCGGGTCCCTCGACGATCGAGGCAGCTCGATCCGAGGGAAGGCGGGGAAGGCAGATGAGCACAACAGCGGCGACGGAAAGCGGCACGGCGGCCGGTATGGCGACCGACACGGCGGCGGGCACGACCCACGTACGGGGCGCGTGTCCGCACGACTGCCCCGACACCTGCGCCATGACGGTCACCGTCCAGGACGGCAAGGCCGTGAACCTGGCCGGAGACCGCGAACACCCGTACACGCGCGGGGGTTTGTGCGTGAAGGTCGACAACTACCTGGACCGGGTCTACAGCCCCGAGCGCATTCTCTACCCGATGCGCCGCACCGGCCCGAAAGGCAGCGGCAGCTTCGAGCGGATCACCTGGGAGCAGGCCCTGGACGAGATCGCGACCCGGTTCCGGGGGATCGCGGCCGAGTTCGGGCCCGAGGCGATCATGCCGTGCAGCTATCTCGGCACCCAGGGCATCCTCAACGGCCTCAACGTCGGCGACCCCTTCTTCGCCAAGCTGGGCGCCACCATCGCCGAGCGCACCTACTGCGACTCGGGCGCCTGCACCGCGTACACGATGACGATCGGCGACTGCGCGGGCGTGGACCCGGAGAGCCTGGTCCACTCGAAGTTCATCCTCGTCTGGGCCTGCAACGTGATGAGCACCAACCTGCACCTGTGGCCGTTCATCGCCGAGGCCCGCAAGCGCGGGGCGACCGTCGTCGTGGTGGACCCGGTGAAGACCCGTACCGCGAGGGCGGCCGACTGGCACATCCCGATCCGCCCCGGCACCGACGGCGCCCTCGCCCTGGCGATGATGAACGTGATCATCGAGGAGGGCCTCACCGACGCCGACTACATCGACAACTACACCGTCGGATACGAAGAATTGGCCGAGCGGGCGAAGCAGTACACCCCCGAGTGGGCCGCCGAGGAGACCGGCGTCCCGGCCGAGGACATACGCAAGCTGGCCCGCGCCTACGCCACCGCCCAGCCGTCCGTCATCCGCATCGGCGTGGCCATCGAGCGGCACGCGGGCGGCGGCCAGACGGTTCGGACACTGGCCTGCCTGCCCGCGCTGGTCGGCGCGTGGCGCAACCCCGGCGGCGGCATCCTCCAGCTCCCCCTGTGGGCGTTCCCGGTCAACTGGGGCGCGATGATGCGCCCGGACATGCTGGAGCCCGGCAAGCGGATCGTGAACCAGTACCAGTTGGGGCAGGCGCTCACCGGCGGCCTCGAACTGGACCCGCCCATCAAGGCGTTGATGGTCTACAACTCCAACCCGGTGGTGGTCTGCCCGGACCAGGAGCGGCTCATCGAGGGCCTCATGCGGGACGACCTGTTCACCGTGGTCAGCGAGCAGTTCATGACCGACACCGCCCAGTTCGCCGACCTCGTGCTGCCCGCCACCACCCAGTTGGAGCAGGACGACATCATGTTCTCCTGGGGCCACCTCTACATCACCTACAACCACCGCGCGATCACACCGCTCGGCGAAGCGATCCCGAACACCGAACTGTTCCGGCGGCTCGCGGCCCGCATGGGCTTCACCGACCCCGTCTTCCGGCGCACCGACGACGACATGATCGCCGAGGCCTTCGACTGGTCGGCGCCCGCCATGGCGGGCATCACCGTTGAGTCCCTGAAGGAGAAGGGCTGGCAGCGGCTGAACGTGCCGCCCGCCGACCAGTACGCCCCCTACGCACAGGGCGACTTCCCCACCCCGTCCCGCAAGGTGGAGTTCAAGTCCTCCATCGCCGAGGCCGTCGGCAACTTCGTGGTCCCGCTCTTCCGGCAGGGTTCCAACGACCACCAGCCGGGCACCCCGGTCGACCCGCTGCCGCACTACGTCCCGCCGCGCGAATCCCCGCACACGAACCCCGAGTTGGCCGCCCGCCACCCCCTCAGCCTCATCACCCCGAAGCCGCACGCCTACCTGAACTCCAGCAGCGCCAACCTCCCCATGCACCGCCGCGTACAGGGCGACCCGACCGTCCTCATCCACCCCGACGACGCCGCCGAACGCTCCATCGCCACCGGCGACGACGTACGGATCTTCAACGACCGGGGTTCCTTCGTGGTGAAGGCGAAGCTCGACAAGGCCGTCCTGACCGGCGTCGTCGTGTCGGCGTACGGCAGCTGGCGCTCGCACAGCAAGTCGCTGTCCACGATGGCCTCCCTGAACCCCACCGCCTTCGCCGACCTCGGCAACGCGCCCACGTTCTCCGACACCCTCGTCCAGATCGAAAGGGCCTGATGACCCATGGCGTATGTCGTCACCGACGCCTGCGCGGACATCCTCGACCAGTCCTGCGTCGAGGAATGCCCGGTGGACTGCATCTACCAGGGGGACCGGATGATGTACATCCACCCCGACGAATGCGTCGACTGCGGCAAGTGCATGACCGTCTGCCCCAGCGACGCGATCCACTGGGAACACAAGATCCCCGTGGAACTCCGCCCGTTCGCCACGGCCGCCGTCGAGTTCTTCGAGGAGCACGAGGACGCGTCCGGTGGCGCGACCTCGCACGGACCGGTGGGCGTCGACCATCCCCTGCTGGGGGAGAGGCGTGCCGGCCATGGGAGTTGAGAACGTCGAGGACACTGACCTGCTGATCGTCGGCGCCGGCCCGGTCGGCCTTTATGCGGCCTACTACGCCGGGTTCCGCGGCATGTCCGTCACCGTCGTCGACGCGCTGGAACAGCCCGGCGGGCAGATGGCGGCGCTGTACCCCGAGAAGCAGGTTTACGACGTCGCGGGCTTCCCCGCGGTGAAGGCGCAGGACCTCGTCGACAACCTGGTGCAGCAGGCGGCGCAGGCAAAGCCCTGCTACCTGCTGGGCCACACCGCCCAGACCCTGACGGACACCCTGGACGGTGTCACCGTCACCACCCACCGGGGCACCGTCGTCACGGCGAAGGCCGTCCTGATCACCGGCGGCATCGGCAGCTTCACCCCCCGCCCGCTGCCCGCGGGCACCGCGTACGAGAACCGCGGCCTGCACTACTTCGTACCGAAACCGGCCGAACTCACCGACGCCGACGTGGTGATCGTCGGCGGCGGGGACTCCGCGGTGGACTGGGCGCTGGCCCTCGAACCCCTGGCCCGCTCAGTCGCGTTGGTCCACCGCAGGCCGCAGTTCCGGGCCCACGAGCACAGCGTACGGCTCCTGCGCGAGTCGTCGGTGCGGCTGTGCACCCCGCACGAGGTAGAGCGGATCACCGGCGAGAACCACGTCGAAGAGGTGGAACTGCGCGACCTCGGCACCGGCGGGACCGAACACCTGAAGGCGGACGCGGTCGTCGCCGCCCTCGGCTTCGTCGCGAACCTCGGCCCGCTCACCCAGTGGGGCCTCACGATGCGGGGCCGGCACATCGAGGTCGACCGGACCATGCGCACCAACCACCCGCGGATCTTCGCCGCGGGCGACATCGCCGACTACGACGGCAAGGTCGCGCTGATCTCGGTCGGTCTGGGCGAGGCCGCGCTGGCGGTGAACCACATCGCCCCGGTGATCGACCCCGCGCAGGCGACCGTGCCGGGACACTCCAGCGACAGCCCGTAGCTTCTCCGCAGCTTCTACCCGCGGACCCGCGCCCGGTAGGCGGTCGGCGAGGTGCCGTAGACCTCACGGAACGCCCGGCTGAACACGGAGAGGTCCGTGAACCCCCAGCGGACGCTGATCTCGGTGAGGGTGGCCTCACCGCCCCGCCGGTTCAGCAGATCACGCCGGCACCGCTCCAGCCGCTGCCGCCGGACCACCTGGGACACCGTCTGCCCTCGACCGGCGAACATCCGCTGGAGCTGGCGCGTCGACACGAAGTGCGCCTGCGCCACGCGCTCCGGGGACAGGTCCGGATCGCCGAGGTGCTCCGCGATATAGGAGTCGATCCGCCGCAGCAGGTTCGCGTGCCGGTCGGCGGCGCCGCCGAAGCCGTACGCCTCCGTGGCGATGGTCGCGACCAGGTCGCCGATCTCGTCGGCGATCCGGATGGCACCGCCTTCGCTGACGGTCGGCTTCTCGACGAGCAGATCGGTCAGCATCCTGCTCAGCACCGCGGTGATACCGCTGCCGCCGTCCAGCGTCCGACAGGTCAGCTGAGCCGACTCGCTGTCGCTGAGGCAGATCGTGTCACGGGGCCAGGTGAAGACGGCGAGGTCCCAGTAAGGGGAGCCGGCCTCCGCGCGGAGCGTCCACTGGAAGGGCCGCTCCGTCTCGTAGACGACGAAGTCGCCGGGGCGGAGCATCGCCTCGTGCCCGTCCTGGGCGGCATACGCCGTACCGCGGCGGACCAGGCAGACCTGAAGGTATCGGTCGTGGTCGCGGCGCAGCAGCTCCGGCGTACGGACGATGTCCTGGTCCACCGAGCGCACCCCCGACACCCTCAGGTGCCCGAGGAAGTCGCTGCGCACGGCACCGTCGAACATGCCGCCGTCCCGCTCGACCTCCACGTCCAGACTGACGAAGTGGTCCCGCAGGAGATCCCGCCAGACCTCGCTGCGGCCGGTGTTCGTCTCGTCCGGCCCCGCCGCGGTCGCTGCTGTCATGGCCTACCTCGCCGTACGACTCGTTGCCCAGAGTGTCAGCCACGCGCTCGGGCGTCCCGTTTTCGCCGTGTAAACAACCGGAAAACCGGGATGCGACGGGCGTCCTGTTCCCGTCGCCGCCGGTCAAATGCCTGTCGCGCGACGTCGTACGCGGAGGGCCGGGGCCGGTGAGGATGAAGGCCGGTGCCGGGCCAGGAGGCGAGAGGCGAGGGGACGCATGGTGACAGCCACCGCGAATGAGCAGGTCTTCGGTCGTCCGCAGAAGGAGCCGTCGGGCAACGACATCCGGCTGGGCCTGACCCAGGACCGCGTCCCGGTCGCCGAGGCGATCGAGTGGGCGTCCGTCCCGCACTGCGGTGCGGTCGTCACCTTCACCGGCACCGTACGCGACCACAACGACGACCTCACCGGCAGCCGTACCGGGATCGTCTGCATCGACTACGAGGCGTACGACGCTCACGTCGAGCCCCGCCTCCGCCGGATCGCCCTCGCCGCCCGGGACCGCTGGCCCGGCCTGGGGCGGGTCGCGCTGTTCCACCGCCACGGCCCGGTGCCGCTCACCGAGGCGAGCGTCCTAGTCGTGGTGTCCGCGCCGCACCGCGCGGAGGCGTTCACCGCGGCGCGCTTCTGCATCGACGTCCTCAAGGAATCCGTACCGATCTGGAAGCGCGAGTACGACGGGGACGGCACGGCCGGCTGGGTGGCGACCGGAAACCGCATCGACGACGTGGCGACGGCGGCACACCGCTGGGAACCGACGCCATGACGACGACGTCCCGATCAGCCCTCCTCGACCGCCGCGACCGCCCCCTGCGCGACCTGCGCATCTCCGTCACCGATCGCTGCAACCTCCGCTGCCGTTACCGCATGCCACGCGAGCACTTCGGCCCCGGGCACCGCTACCTGCACTCCGACGCACTGCTGTCCTTCGATGAAATCGCCCGCCTTGCACGGGTGTTCGCCGCCCTGGGCGTCCGCAAGATCCGCCTCACCGGAGGCGAGCCCCTCCTACGGCAAGGAGTGGCGGACCTCGTCGGCATGCTCGCCGCGATCCCCGGTCTCGACCTTGCGATGACGACCAACGGGCTGCTGCTGCCGACGCTGGCACAGCGCCTCGCTCAGGCCGGTCTGCGCCGGGTGACGGTGAGCCTGGACGCCCTCGACGACGCCGTGTTCCGGGCGGTCACCGACACCCCGGTCCTGGTGCGCCGGGTGCTGGAGGGGATCGACGCCGCCGCCCGCGCGGGGCTGACCCCCGTCAAGGTGAACATGGTGGTCAAGCGCGGGGTCAACGACGGCTGTGTGCTGCCGATGGCCGAGCGGTTCCGGGGCAGCGGCCACATCCTGCGCTTCATCGAGTACATGGACGTGGGCGCCACCAACGAGTGGCGGCTCGGCGAGGTGCTGCCCGCGGCGGAACTCGTGCGAGTGATCGACGACCGCCACCCCCTCGAACCCCTCCCCGCCCGCCACCCCGGCGAGGTTGCCACCCGCTACCGCTACCGGGACGGCGCCGGTGAGATCGGCGTCATCGGCTCGGTGACCCGCCCGTTCTGCGGCGACTGCACACGGGCGCGGCTGTCCGCGGACGGCAAGGTGCACACCTGCCTGTTCGCCTCCCGGGGCACCGACCTGCGGGCACTGCTGCGCGCGGGCGCCGGTGACGAGGAACTGCGGGCGGCCGTCGGCGCGCTGTGGGGCACCCGGGAGGACGGTTACTCGGAGCTGCGCGGGGGCCGCCGTACCCGATCGGGCGAGGACCGGGTGGAGATGTCGTACATCGGCGGATGACCTGATCACCTGCACATGATCACGTGCACGTGCCGAAACCGGACGGAGAGGAAGGTGGGCCGATGCCCACAGTGCTGATGTTCGCGAGCGCGCGGGAGGCGGCGGGCCGGGCGCGCGACGTGATCGACGGCCGCACGCTCGGCGAAGTGCTCGACGAGGCGAGTCGGCGCTATGGCGACGGGTTCGTCCGGGTCCTGGCGAACTCACGGGTATGGCTCAACGGAGAGGCACCGGACGACGAACCGCACCGCACGCCCTGCACGGCCCGCGACGAAATCGCCGTACTGCCACCGATCAGCGGGGGATGACCGATGACAGCTCGAGTCGCCATGCGCGGGCGCGTCGCGGACGCGATGGTCACCTGCCCCAAGACCCTGGACCCGCACGCCGGCGTGGACGACGTCCGCGCGCTCTTCGGCGACGACCACGTCCACATGGCCCTGGTCGTCGCCGCGGACGGACGGCTCCTCACCACCATCGAGCGGCCGGACATCCCCGCCGCCGTGGCGGGCGAGACGCCCGCTGGGAAGGACTGGTACAGGGCATGGGCGATGGCAGCGGGATACGGATTTGGCCGGAATGTCAGAGCTGGAAAGTGCGGCGGAGCCAGTTTGTGCGGGTGTCGCGGGCTGCGCGGCTGATGGCGGTGTCGGGGGCGAACTGGCCGAACAGGTGGAAGCCGCCGGCCCATACGTGCAGGTCCGCGGCGCCACCGGCGGCCCAGATGCCTGTGGCGTAGACGACGCTCTCGTCGCGGAAGACCTCGTTGCTGCCGACCTCGATGTAGGCGGGCGGCAGGTGGGAGAGGTCGGTGGCGCGGGCGGGGGCTTCGTAGATGCTGACCTGGGTGGTTCCGCGGCGCTCGCCGAGGGCGGCGTTCCAGCCGGTGAGGTTGCTGGTGCGGTCCCACACGCCGATGCCGTCGTTCTGGTGGGTGGAGACGGTCTCGTCGCGGTCGTCGAGAACGGGGTACATCAGCATTTGACCGGCGACGGCGGGGCCGTTGTTGTCACGGGCCATGAGGGCAAGGGCGGCGGCGAGGCCGCCGCCCGCGCTGGCGCCGGCGGTGATGATGCGATCGGGGTCGATGCCGAGTTCTGCGGCGTGTTCGGCGGTCCACTTCAGCGCGGCGTAGGAGTCTTCGACGGCGGCAGGGGAGGGGTGCTCGGGGGCGAGCCGGTATTCGACGGTGACGGCGACCAGATCGAGTTCCTCGACGTGGTCCATCAGGGGGGCGATGCCGTTGAAGCGGTCGCCGAAGATCAGGCCGCCCACGTGGGTGAAGAAGAGGGCGGGCCGGGCGCTGTTGTGGTCGGACCTGGCGAAGACGGACACCGTGAGGTCACCGGCGGGCCCGGGGACGATGTGCTCGGTGTGGGTGACGGGGCGGTCCTGGACGAGCTCCTCCGGGCCGGGTGTGAGCTTGGCGGCGCGCAGCGCGGGGATGTCCTCGGGGTGCAGCGACGGGCTGAACGACTCCAGGATGGCGTCCAGGACCGGCTGGAGCTCGGCGTCGAAGGGCGGGGAGGGGTACTTGGAGCTGGGCATGCTGGCCTCTGATGGTGTGGCCGCCCCACGTCGGGGCGGGTGCGGAACCGTCCGTGGGATGCGCGGACACTCACACACTAACACTGACTGACCGCCAGTCATTCAGAATGACCCACCTGTGCTCCTGGTGGCACTTCGCAATCGAGTGCGCACGCCCCGCGTGACTGACTTACGGTCAGTCGGTCATCGTGTTATACAGGCAAGGACGAGTTGAGGAGCCCGAGATGACCGCGCCCACCAGCAAGCGCAAGCGTGTGGCCAAGCCGCCGGAGGAACGGCGCAAGGACATCCTGGACGCCTCGGTGGAGGTGTTCCTGCGGAAGGGCATCGCCGACGCGAAGATCGAAGAGATCACCGAGCTCGCGGGCGTCTCGAAGGGGACCTTCTACCTGTACTTCAAGACCAAGGAGGAGGCCGCGGCCGCCGCCTGGGAGCGGCACTTGGACGTCTTCGCCGAAGTCGGTGAGGCCATCCTCGGCGACACCGACGTTCCCATCGACATCCGGCTGGTGGACGCGATGGAGTCGCTGTGCCGCTTCTCGCTCAGCCACGCCGACATCCATCGCGCCCTGTACGACGCCGCAGGCGCTGAACAGGTCAAGATCGCCGCGAATGAACGGCTCATCCGCCTGATCGGCGACGCGGTCGGCTCCGGCGTGGAGGCCGGCGACCTTCGGTGCGCGCACCCGGAGATGATGGCCAGAGCCCTCTATCACGGCTTCTGCGGAGCGGTCACCGACGCCGTCACCGGGTTCGTGCCGATCGACCACGACGAGGTCATCCAGGCCGCTGCCGAGATGACCCGTGCCACCTTCGGCCTGTCCTAGTACCGCAGGAGGGCTTCATCGAGCCCCGCCATGCAGATGCACAGTTTCGAGCCGAACGGGCTGACGATTCACCAGGTACGACAAGTCGCCTTCAAACGCGGGTGCGTCGCCGGTGGTGGCGGGCGCGGGTAATGGGCTGGTGACGTCTGCGCCAGTGAGCACGGTGCATCGTGAAAACTGCACGTCAGATGGCCTGGTGTGCGTAGGCGTCGGGAGGCTCGGGCAGGTCCGGAGCGGTGGTCCACCGACAAGGTCGTCCGTCAGCGGGCGACTTCCCGGTTCGTCAGGACCAGCAGGGCCCGCACGAGCGCAGTCGCGCACCTGGGATCCGTGCGGACCTGGCCGAGGACACGCCAGTTCTTGAGATGGGCGAAGCCGTGCTCGACCGGGGCCCGCACCGCGGCCAGTGCCTTGTTGGACAGCTTCTGACCACGGGCCAGGGACCGGTTGCGGGCGGCCTTGTAGCCGGTGATCACCGCCGGGTCGGCGTCCGGACCGGCATCGTCGAGTCCGACGAGCCCCAGGCCGGCGATCGCGCCGAGACCGGCCGCCCGCAGGGCGTACGAGACCGAGCAGAACCGCCGCTCGTTCCGGGCGAACCCGACCGGCGCGGACGCGGTCGCCGCCGCGACGCAGGCCGCCGACGCCGCCCGGCAGCGCACGGCCGAGTACTGCTCGCGGTGCGGCTGGAGC
>NZ_JBEYUY010000058.1:0-24038 GCF_040643775.1 Streptomyces sp. NPDC047081
CAGCACACGAACGGTCGCGAGGAGACCGACGAGGTCTCCTACACGCTGACCGGCACCAAGGTCGCGCGCACCGCGCGGCCGGCCGGGCCGAGCCGCCCGGCGGTGTCCCGCGCCCGCACGGTGAAGACGTACCCGGTGGACGGCCTGAGCCTGGTGACGTCCACCATGTGCTCGGAAGCGGGCACCTCCCCGACCTTCGCGCGGCCGCGGTACACCTCGTACACCTCGACTGGGGGCTCGGCCGTAACGGCGTTCCACATCACGTGCACGCTGGTGGAACTGCCCGCGGCGGCCGTGACGCCCGTGGGCGCGCCCGGCACGCGGCCCTCGTCCGCCTCGCTCCGCCCGCAGGCCCCGAGCAGGGCCACGGCCGTGCACAGCGCGAGGGATCGGTACAGGAGAACGGCGGCACGACGCACGGCTCTGCCTCCCCGGACGGCGCGATGCAATGGTCCGGACCAATATGGCGCGGTGGGCGGGATCGCATCAAGAGCGCGGGTGGGACCGGAGGCTGTTGGTGACCGCTCGCGGGAGTTACGTATGCTGAAGCTCCTCACGGCCGAACTCTCCATGAGGGCTCGGGAGTTCATGCCGGTGGCGCGGGCCGCTGTCGTCGCTGTTCCCGCGCCGTGACGCGGGCGGCCGGGCGGCCGGAGCCGACACGGGCTCAGGTCCCCGGCCCCTGCGCGCAGTTCCGGGACATCCCTGCCGGGGCGCGGGTGTGCACCGTCCGGACCCCCTGCGGTGGCCGCATGATCGGAACGGCACCAGATTGGGCTGAGTGTCCGTCAGTGTCCCCCAGGAGAGGGTCCCTTATCGTGCGTGTCCCGTCGCTGACGCTGGTCGCGGCCTGTGCCGCCCTGCTCGCTCCCGCCGTGCTGCCCGCCGCAGACTTCCGCATCCGGGAGGAGCCGGTGGCCTGGCGCGAGGGCGACGTCCGTGCCGCCGACCTGCTGGCCAAGGTGCGTGACTGCGCCCAGATCTCCCGCGGCCGCTACCGCGCCGACGACGGGACGCCGGCCAACATCCCGGTCTGCGGCACCCGGGACGCCGTCTTCTGGAAGGCCGACATGGACATCGACTGCGACGGGCAGACGGGCCCGCGCTGCAACCGCCGCAGCGACCCGCTGTTCTCCCCGCTCACCGCCTACCAGCAGACCGACGGCCGCTACCTGAGCGCCGAACGCCTGCCGTACATCGTGGTTCCGGCCGCGAGCGGCATCTGGAACCACCGGAACCACGGCGTACACGGCGGCGCGGTCGCCGCCGTCGTCTACCGGGACCGGGTGCAGTACGCGGTCGTCGGCGACGTCGGCCCGCACGACATCATCGGCGAGGCGTCCTACGCCACCGCCAAGGGCCTCGGCATCACCCCGGACCCGCGCGGCGGCGGCACGCCCTCCGGAGTCACCTACATCGTCTTCAAGGACTCGCAGGTCAAGCCCATCGAGGACCACGCGGCCGCCGTCGCGACCGGACAGCGGCTGGCACGGCTCTTCGTGAAGAACGCCAAGTAGGGGGTCAGACGGCCGACCAGCCGTTGTCCACCGGCAGGATCACGCCGTTGACGTTGCTCGCAGCGTCCGAGGCGAGGAACACGATCGCGGCGGCCTGCTCCTCCGGCTGGGAGACCCGCCCGACGTTGCCGAAGTACGGGCCGAGCGTCTTCGGCCCGTGCGCCTCGCCGTCGATGTCCGGGATCATGCCGGTCGCCGTCCCGCCCGGGGCGATCGCGTTCGTGCGGATGCCCTGGTTGCGGTACATCACGGCGAGCGACCTGGTCAGCCCCACCACCCCGTGCTTCGAGGCCGTGTACGCGGCACCGGCCGCGCTGCCCCGGATGCCGGCCTCGGAGGCGGTGTTCACGATCGCGCCCTTGCCCGCCTCCAGCATGTGCGGCAGCACGGCCCGGGTGAGCAGGAACGGGGCGGTGAGGTTGACCCGGATCACCCGCTCCCACTCGGCGTCGGCCACGTCCGCCAGCGCCGACATGCGGTCCATGATCCCGGCGTTGTTCACCAGGACGTCGACTCCGCCGAAGGTGTCCACGGCGGTGCGCACCACCGCGTCCACCACGGCCTGGTCGCTCAGGTCGCCGACGGCCGCGACGGCCGTGCCGCCCGCCTGCTCGATCTCGGCGACGACCTTCTCGGCGCCCTCCGCGTTCAGGTCCGCGATCACGACCCGGGCGCCCTCCGTGGCGAAGGCCAGCGCGGCGGCACGGCCGATGCCCGAGCCCGCTCCGGTGACGATCACGCTGCGTCCGTCGAATCCGCCGGCCATGTGGTGCTCCTGTTCCTGTGGTTCCTGTTCGATCACCACCATACGACTTAATGTCGTCAAGTGACATAAAGTCGTGGTGGAGAATTCCGGAGGAGTGATCACCCCGAGCCGGAGGACCGCATGACCGCCGCACGCGGACGCACTGGACGACCGCCCCTGACCGACGAACGCAAGGCCGAGATCCGGCTGGAGATCGCCCGGGCCGCGGTGGACCTGTTCGTCACCCAGGGCGTCGCGGCGACCACCGGTGAACAGATCGGGCAGGCGGTCGGCGTCTCGGCCCGCACCGTGTGGCGCTACTTCCCGAGCAAGGAGGCGTGTGTACGACCGCTGCTGACGGCCGGCATCGACATGCTCGCCGCGCGGCTGCGGGAGTGGGGGCGGGGGCAGCCGCTGGAGGAGATCTTCGAGGGGGAGATCACGTCGGACCTGCGGATCGTCGCCGGCCCCGACCGGGCCACCGTCGGGGCCCTGGTCCGCCTGACCCGCACCGAACCGGGCCTGCGCGCCGTCTGGCTCCAGACGTACGACGAGGCGGAACCGGCCTTCGCCCGCGCCCTGGCCGAGCGCTCCGGGCTGCCCGCCGACGACCTGCGGCCCGCCATCCAGGCGGCGATGTTCAACGCGGCCCTGCGCGCGGCCGTCGAGCACTACGCCTGGAGCAGCGCCGACACGGACCTGGACCGCGCGGCGGCGGAGGCCGAGCTGACACGGACGATGCGCGCGGCCCTCGCCGCAGTGTCAGCCGGCCTTGGCTGAAAGCCGGCCTCACACCTTCCGGTACGTGTACGCCTCCGCTGCCGCCGCCTCCACCGAGGCGAGGTCGGCGCCCGTCGAGGCCGTGACGACCGCGGCCACCGCGCCCTCCACGAACGGCGCGTCCACCAGGCGTGTGCCCGCGGGGAGTTCGTCGCCCTCCGCGAGCAGGGCCTTGACCGTGAGGACGGCGCTGCCGAGGTCGGTGAGGACGGCGACGCCCGCGCCCCGGTCCACGGCCGCGGCGGCCGCGGCGATCAGTTCCGCACTGGTGCCGAGCCCGCCTCCTTCGGTGCCGCCCGCCGGCGCGACGGGCACGGCGGTGCCGCCGCCTGCCAGGCCCTTCGCCAACTCGGCGACGGAAGCGGCTACTTCGGCGCTGTGCGAGACCAGCACGATGCCGACCAGCTTGTCGTCACTCACCGTTCGCCCCGCTCGCTTCCCGGAGCCCCGCGACGAGCAGCGCCGACGAGGTGGCCCCCGGGTCCTGGTGCCCGATGCTCCGCTCGCCCAGATAGCTGGCCCGGCCCTTGCGGGCCTGCAGCGGGGTCGTCGCGAGGGCGCCCTCCTCGGCGGCGGCGCCGGCCGCGGCGAAACCGTCGCCGAGCGCGTCCACGGCCGGCACCAGCGCGTCGATCATCGTCTTGTCGCCCGGCGCCGCACCCCCGAGCGCCATGACCGCGTCCACCCCGGCCCGCAGCGCCTGGGCGAACTCCTCCTCGCTCACCTCGGCGGCGTCCCCGAGCGCCTTGCCGGTACGGCGCAGCAGCGTGCCGTACAGCGGCCCCGACGCGCCGCCGACCGTCGAGATCAGCTGCCGCCCGGCCAGCGTCAGCACCGCACCCGGAGTGTCCGGCGCCTCCTTCTCCAGCGCCGCGGCCACCGCCCGGAAACCGCGCTGCAGATTGCTGCCGTGATCGGCGTCCCCGATGGGGGAGTCGAGGGCGGTGAGCCGTTCCGCCTCACGGTCGACGGACGCGGCGGTGGCCGTCATCCAACGGCGGAAGAAGTCGGCGTCGAGCACTGGATCTCCTTGCGTGGTAGGTACGTTGACACGCTTGCCCGCTGCCCTACATCCCCCAGCGCAGGCCCGGCGTCTTCACCGGCGCGTCCCACAGCCTGAGCGTCTCCTCGTCGATCTGGCACAGGGTGACCGAGGCGCCCGCCATGTCGAGCGAGGTGACGTAGTTGCCGACCAGGGTCCGGGCGACGGCGACACCGCGGGCGGCGAGCACCCGCTGCACCTCGGCGTTGAACCCGTACAGCTCCAGCAGCGGTGTCGCGCCCATCCCGTTGACCAGGACCAGGACCGGGTTGCGCGGCGGCATGTCCTCCAGGATGGCGTTCACCGCGAACTCGGCGATCTCGCCCGAGGTCATCATCGCGCGCCGCTCCCGGCCGGGCTCGCCGTGGATGCCGATGCCCAACTCCAGCTCGCCGGGCGGCAGATCGAAGGTGGGGCTGCCCTTGGCGGGCGTGGTGCAGGCGCTGAGGGCGACGCCGAAGCTGCGGGAGTTCTCGTTGACCTGCCGGGCGACCGACTCGACCCGCTCCAGCGGCTGCCCCTCGTCCGCCGCCGCGCCGGCGATCTTCTCCACGAACAGCGTCGCGCCGGTGCCGCGGCGGCCCGCCGTGTAGAGGCTGTCGGTGACCGCCACGTCGTCGTTGACCAGCACCTTGGCGACCTGGATGCCCTCGTCCTCGGCGAGCTCGGCCGCCATGTCGAAGTTGAGCACGTCACCCGTGTAGTTCTTCACGATGAACAGCACCCCGGCCCCGCTGTCCACGGCCGCCGCGGCCCGCACCATCTGGTCGGGGACCGGCGAGGTGAAGACCTCGCCCGGACAGGCCGCCGACAGCATGCCGGGGCCCACGAACCCGCCGTGCAGCGGCTCGTGCCCGGAGCCGCCGCCGGAGACCAGGGCGACCTTTCCGGCCACGGGGGCGTCCCGCCGTACGACCACCCGGTTCTCCACGTCGACGGTCAGCTCGGGATGGGCGGCGGCCATGCCGCGCAGCGCGTCGGTGACCACGGTTTCCGGAACGTTGATCAACATCTTCATGGGTTCCTCCTGGTGAGACGCGCGTCCGGTCCGGGCCCGTATACCCCGGCCACAGTCGGCAGTATCCGCGTTCGGGCGGCGCAGGTCACGTGTCGGGAGGATCTCGGCGTGCTACCGCGTCAGCCGGTCTTGTGCCCCCACCGCGGACCGACCGTGTCCCACTCCCGGCCCCACTGGTCCTCCCGGCGCCGGTCCAGCCTCCAGCGTGCCGCGGCGCCGGCCCCGGCCGCCAGGCCGGTCGCGGCGAGCGCGGCGGTGGCGCCCAGGAACGCCGCTTCGAGGGCCGCCCCCGCCGGGCTCGGCGGCGCGGTTGTCAGCTCGCCCTTCGTGTCCGTCCAGACCTCCAGCCGCGATCCGGCCCTCGGCGTGCTGCTCACCACGGTCGTGTCGGTACGGGCGGTTCCGTCGGGCTGCGTCCAGTGGACGGTCACCAGGGACCGGTAACCCCTTGCCGCGGACTGCGCGGCATCGGAGACGACGACGGCCTGTACGGGCGTGCGCTCGGCGCGTTGCCGCGCGAAGACGCCGTCGGCGGCACCGGCGGTGACCGCGCCGGCGAGCGTCCCGCCCACCGCGACGACCGCCCACACGGCCAGCACGAGCCACGCCTCGAGAACGTCGTCGCGACGGCGCAGCGGATTGGGCCGCCACCGCCACAGCCATTGCTTCGTCCGCCTGCCAGTACGCATGAGCCCGCTCCGTCTCGTAGTCACTGCGACCAACGTGAGGGCTGCGGGCGCGCCGCGGCATGGGCCGGACAGGGGGAGCAGTGGGGCCGACCGGGACCAAGTCGGGGCCGCGCATGGGCCGTTCAACCCCCTCGGCCGGGCGGCCCGCGTCCCGGTCGCGCGGTGTGCCTGACCGGCCACCCACGAGGGACCATCGGCCCCTCTCCAGGCCGTCCGCAGGGGCTCACGCTCGAAGGCATCCGTACCCGTTCCGAAACCAGTGCGGGAGGGAGGGCACCATGCGATCCACGCCTCTCGACGCCGAGACACTGGAGACCTGCGTCGCCGCCGCCGTGGCCGCGCCCTCGTTCTTCAACAGCCAGCCGTGGCGCTTCCGGCTGAACCCCGAGGACGTCGAATTCGAGGTGCGTGCGGACCCGGAGCGGAGCCTGCGTCACGCGGATCCGGTCGGCCGCGCCCTGCACCTGTCGGTGGGCGCGTCCGTCTTCAACCTTCGTGTCGCGGTGGTCCACTTCGGCTGGACGGCCGTCGTACGGCTGCTGCCGCGCCCCGGGGAGCCGGGGCTGCTCGCCACCCTGCGGCTGACCGGATCCGCCGGCCGGCACACCGCGCAGCACCGCGGCGACCTGTATCCGGCGATCTGGCGCAGGCACAGCAGCCGGTTCCCGTTCTCCGACCGGCCGGTCGCGGCACCGGCACGGGCCGAACTCGCCGAGGCCGCGCATGCCGAAGGCGCCGCGCTCAGCTTCCTGGAAGGGGCCGAGACGGCACGCCTGCTCCGGCTCACCGCGGAGGCCGAGTACCGCAACCGCGCCGACTCCGACCGCGGCACGGAGAGCCGCCGCTGGGTGCACCGGGACCCGGACGACGCGAACGACGTGGGCCTGCCGTGGACCGTACTCGGCCCGCAGGACGCGCGGGAACGTATCCCCATGCGCGACTTCACCGCCGCGCGGCACGCGGAGCGGCTGTCGGCCCAGGACTTCGAGACCACCCCGGTCATCGCCCTGCTCAGGACCGAGCACGACCGCCGTACGGACTGGCTGCGCGCGGGCGAGGCGCTCGAACACGTCCTGCTGGTGGCCACGGCCCTCGGCATGCGCGCGTCCCTGCTGCACCAGCCGATGGAATGGCCCGACCTGCGCCGCTTCGTGAGCCCGGACCCCGAGCACACCGGCCACGCGCAGATGCTGATCCGCCTGGGCTACGGCCCGGAGGGCCCCGCCACCCCACGGCGCGCGGCCGGTGCCGTGCTCGACGCCAGGACGCCGCGGCGATGAGATGACCGGGTCCCGCCCGGGGCGGGGCCCGGTCAGCCGGCCGTGGCGGCGAGAGCGTCCTGCCGGCGCGCACCGAAGAGCGCGGTGGGCAGGTCGGGGTGGATCTCGAAGACGCCGGCGAGGCGGGCGGGCTGCAGGATGCGCATGAGGCGATCGCGGTCGGCGATCAGCCGGAGCCTGCCCTGCCGGCCCTGCACAC
This sequence comes from Streptomyces sp. NPDC047081, assembly GCF_040643775.1. NCBI lineage: Bacteria > Bacillati > Actinomycetota > Actinomycetes > Kitasatosporales > Streptomycetaceae > Streptomyces > Streptomyces sp. NPDC047081. The sequence continues at coordinate 7,271 of NZ_JBEYUY010000058.1, forward strand.
GGTTGTGCGCCCGGCACAGCAGGCGCAGTCCGCTGCAGTCGATGAAGGTCACGGGACGCAGATCCAGCACCAGATCGGGACACGTCCCGGCGGTGAGGGCGTCGATGCGCACGGACAGTGCCGACTCCGTGAGGATGTCGATCTCGCCGCGCAGTTCCACGACGGTGGCATCGCCGACGGTGCGTTCCGTGTGGCAGGACGCGATCGTGGTGCGGTTCTCGGCCATAGACAGATCAAAACCCGGCGCCGGATCCGGCGGAAGGGCCGGTCGGCCCTGCTCCCGGGCCCGGGCGGGCCGGGCGGCCCGCTGCGGGCGCGAACACCGCCCCGAGGGGTCACTCTCCGGCGGGGCGGGACCCATGGCCCCGTTCCCCGGCCGGTTCTCCGCCGGAGCCTGAAAGGTGGGCCCCTTGCGGGCTCGGCCCCGTCCGGACACGACCGGAGGGAAACACAGGAGGGACCATCGCCATGACTTCCCAGCACGTGGCCGTCGGAGTGGACGGCTCGCTCATCTCCGTACGGGCCCTGGACTGGGCGGCGCAGGAGGCCGAGCGCCGCGGTGCCGCCCTGCGGATCGTCCACGCCGTTTCCGATCTCGACGAGGCCGGCCCGGTGCTGGCCTCGGCCGCCGCGCGGATCGGCGCCCGTCATCCCGGTCTGCCGGTCGAGAGCGTGGCCGTCGAGGGCGGTGCGGTGGAAGCCCTGGCGCGCGAGAGCGAGGACGCGGTCCTCACCGTCGTCGGCAATCGCGGGCTCGGCGGGGTCACCGGAACGCTGTTCGGCTCTGTGAGCCTGCGGCTGGCCGCGCACACGCACGGCCCGCTGCTCGTCGTGCGCGGCGACCACCGCTGCGACAAGGGCCGCGAGGTGGTGCTGGGCCTGGAGAGCGACGCCGACGCGGACGTGGCGGCCTACGCCTTCCAGGAGGCGGAGCGGCGCGAGACCCAGCTGCGCGTCCTGCACTCCTGGGCCCACCGCCACGTCGGCCCCGAGCTGCCGTCGATGCTCCCCGCGACCAGCCCCGGCCAGCGAGAACTCGCCCAGCGCGACGCCAGCGAGTCGGCCGTGCCGCGCTTCGCCATGGCCGAGCTGCGCGAGCGGCATCCCCTGGTCGGCGTCGAGTCGCGCACGGTGCGCAGCTCGCCGGCGCACGCGCTGCTGGAGGCCACCCGTGAGGCCGACGTCGTCGTCATCGGCGTCCACCGCCGCGCGGACGGACACGGCCTTCGCCCGGGCTCGGTCGTGCACGCCCTGCTGCACCGCTCGCACTGCCCCGTGATCCTCGTGCCGGCCGTCTGACCGGGCCTCGACCCGCCGCCCCCGCGGCTGAACAGGCCCTTGCGGCAGGGACGTTCGGCCCAGCACGGCGGGCCGCGCAGCCCCTGCGACACAGGCCGCCGCAGCGGGACATTGAAACCACAACGACAGTCGTCAACCCGCGCATCACCCCTAGAGAGGGATGAGCACCATGGCAGTCCACGACCAGCCGCACCGGCACGTGCGGTTCCACCTTCCGTCCCTGCACCGGTCCGAGACGGCCCGGCACTCCGGGGACGAGGCCGGCACGCTGACCCTCACGGCCACCAGCGCCCACGTCCTCGCCGGGCTCCGGGTGCTGACCGGGTTCGTCTTCCTGTGGGCCTTCCTCGACAAGACCTTCGGCTTCGGCTACGCCACCCCGTCCGGCAAGGGCTGGATCGACGGCGGCTCGCCCACCAAGGGCTTCCTCGGCTCGGTGGCCGCCGGTCCCATGGAGTCCACGTTCCACGACTGGGCCGGGGCCGGCTGGGCGGACTGGCTGTTCATGCTCGGCCTGCTCGGCATCGGCGTCGCCCTGATCGCGGGCATCGGCCTGCGGATCGCGGCCGTCGCGGGCACCGCGATGATGGCGCTGATGTGGATCGCCGAGTGGCCGCCCGCCAAGCACCTGTCCGACGGCTCGCTGAGCATGTCGACCAACCCGTTCACCGACTACCACGTCATCTACGCCGTCGTCCTCATCGCCCTCGCGGCGGCGGGCGCCGGCGCCACCTGGGGCCTGGGCAAGGCCTGGGCGCGACTGCCCTTCGTCAGCCGCAACCGCTGGCTCCTCTGACCTCGGCAGTCCCGAACAGCCCGCACAGGGGCACCGCTACGGCGGTGCCCCTCCATCTGTGCGTCACCCGGTGGGTGCTCGGCCATGTCGCCGGTACGGCGAGGGCACGTACCGGATCACGGTCGTCGACCAGCACGACGATCACCTCTGCCGGCCCGGCCTGCTGTTCGTGCCGTTCGGGCTCGCCGAGCCGTATCACCTTGTCCGTTCGCGTCCGTATCCGGCCGTCGTACGACGTCCTCGTGATCGCCACGGATGCCGTGCTCCTGCCGGAGGAGACCGAAGGGCTGACCGGTCCGGGCTGGGGAGAGCGGGTCTTCACCTTCTACGACCTGCCCGGCGCGATAGGCCCGTGGCACGCGCTGGGCGACTTCGACGGCGGCCGGGTCGTGGTGAACGTGGCTGTTCGGCAGGTCCCGGGGCATCATCACGGTCGGTGAGTTCTACGAGTACGCGGCCGGCGGCCAGATCGTCTTCACCTGACCGGCAGGGCCCGGAACGGCTCCGTCCGGCCGCGTGGGCAGGGCCGACCGGCCCAAGCGCACCGCGTCGTAACCGGACAAACTGAGCCCAGGGGACAACCCCGGCGCCGGGTCCGCGCCCGGTCGTACGAGAGGAAGTGACGGGCCATGGCGGAACAGGCACCGTCCCGGGAGACGCAGGGGCAGGCGCTGGGCGATCTCGGGCGCCGTATCGCCGCGCGGCGCGCGGAACTCGGGTTCAGCCGGCGCGAGACGGCCGACCGGGCGGGAATGGCGCCGGGCTACCTCAAGTACCTGGAGGAGCGCCCCGGCGCCGTCCCGGGCTCGGGCGTCCTGCTGCGGCTGGCCGAGGTGCTGGAGACCACCGTGCGCGACCTCACCGGCGGCGACGCCGGTCTGCCGCCCGGCCGCGGGCGACCCGCGCCTGGTGCCCGCCTCGTCGAGCTCAGCGTCCCGGAGTGCCGGGCTTTGCTCGCCGACCACGGCGTGGGACGGATCGCGGTGCCCACCGCCTCGGGTCCCGTCGTCGTGCCCGTCAACTACAGCGTCGTCGACGGCGCGATCGTCTTCCGCACCGAACCCGGCAGCACGCCCGCCCAGGCGTCCGGCTGCCAGGTCGCCTTCGAGGCCGACCGCATCGACGACGCCCTCAGCACGGGCTGGAGCGTCCTCGTGCGGGGACACGCCCGGACCGTGACGGATCCCGGCGAGATCGCGCGGCTCGCCGGACTGGCCCGCGGCGCGCCCTGGGCCGGCGGGAACCGCGAGGAGTGGGTGCGCATCGACCCCGTGTCCATCACCGGGCGGCGCATCACGGCGTGACCCGGGACGTTCTCCGGCCGGACCGGGACCGATGGTCCCTCACCCCCATCCCGTGCCCGGCGCAGCATGGAGGGAACGCTCCGGCGCTGTACCCAGGCGAGAGACGGACTGGCCCATGTATCCGAACGACGGTTTCCGAGAACTCGAACGGCAGGAGTGCCTGCGTCTGCTGGCACAGGTGCCCGTCGGCCGTATCGTCCACACGCGTCAGGCGCTGCCCGCGGTGCTGCCCGTCAACTTCTGTCTGGACGGCGACGGGGCGGTCCTGCTGCGGACCTCGGCGGCCTCGGAGCTGGTCCGTGCCGTCGACGGCGTCGTGGTCGCCTTCGAGGCCGACGAGGTCGACGCGGCCGCGCACGCCGGCTGGAGCGTCGTCGTCACCGGCTCGGCCAACGTGGTGACCGACCCGGCCGAACACGCCCGGCTGGTGCGCACCGGCCCGCGCTCCTGGGTGCCCTCGCCTGAAGAGGTGTTCATCCGCATAGCGCCCGAACTGGTCACCGGCCGCGAACTCGTCGGCGGACGCAGCCTGTACGGGGTGGACCTGACGCACTGAGGGGCCACGAACGTGCTTTGGTACGGCCGCCGATCAGCGACATGAAACGGGCGTCGGCCGCGAAGGAGGCCATCGACATCGCCGGGATCGGGGAGAAGCCGGCGACGCGGTCCTGGCCGTACGTCTTGACGGTGTGGACATGGGCGGCGGCGAGCTCACTCATCTCGTCCCAGTCGGCCCGCACCAGGCCGCCCTTGCCGCGGGCCCGCTTGTACGCGCGGGCCTTCGCGGGGTCGGAGGCGATCTCGGCCCAGGCCGCCACCGGGTCGCCGAGACGCCGTCGGGCCTCCCGCCACAGCTTGAGCAACTCGCCCCGCACGTACGGGTGGCGCACCCGGCCGGGGAACAGGTGTACCAGGAGAAGGACGCCCCGCGCGGGCAGCCGGGCGGCTCGTACTCGGAGCAGTCCACCATCCACGAGCAGGAGCCGGTGAGTTGACCCCGTGGGTGGAGCGCACCACCTTGTCGTGGGCCCAGCGGTCCCAGTGGAATCCCTCCCACTCGCCGTCCGCCCCGCCATCGGCCAGCCCGCGTCGGCGCGCCGGTGCGGCGGTCGCGCTTCTCGTCGTTCTCCATGGGACGGGACGATGGGCAGCCGCGGCGGCGGACGCCTGGAGCCGGGCGGCCCCAGCGGGTTCCTTCCGGCCCCCGTCGGGCCGTCCTCAGCCGGTCGCGATGTAGCGGCCGTGCCAGGTGTGGTCCCACACCGCGCCGGTCGAGGCGTTGACCGAGAGCATGCCGTCGATCTTCCCGGAGCGCAGGGTGTGGAGGGTGTAGTAGCCGGGGTACGCCTCGGCCTCGCCGACCGTCAGGTCGCTGCTCCGGTCGCGCAGCCACTGGCGGGCGCGGGCCTGGGCCTGGGCCGGCGTGAAACGGGCCGGTATCGCGCCGCGTTGGTGCATGCCGTACTCGGTGTTCCACATCATCGCGGGGCCGTACTCGATGCCGGTGTCGCCGTCCGCCGGGTCGACGAGGATCTCGGTGGCGGGCTTTCCGGCCGGGGTGCGCAGCTCGGCATAGAAGTTGCGCGAGAACTGCATGACCTCGCCGACACGCAGACCGAACCGGCGGGCGAAGGCGTCGGCGTGAGTGCGGGCCCGGGCCAGGGTGGTGACGGGGACGCCGTCGCCGGGCAGCCAGTAGTACCCGCCCATCATGCCGGGGCCCCAGGACTGCAGGGTGCCGCCCATCATGCCGGGGGCCCACGACTGCAAGTTGCCGCCCATCACGGAGCGGTTCTGGGACGTGCCGCTGAAGGCGCCGCCGCTCGTCGAGCATGCGGCGATGGGCACGGCGATCAGTACCAGGGCCGCCAGCGCGGCGGCGGTTGGCCTGCTGGACACGGTCATCACCTTCCGAGCGGTTGCCGTTGCGGCGGGACCCGGTGCGTCGGGCCCGTCCTGCTTCCCAGCGTGACCCTGCGAGGGAGGCCGGCCCAGGGGCCGCCGGGCCCGTCCACCGTGCCGGTCGGGCCGGTCAGCCTCCGTCGCGGTCCGTACGCAGGGCCAGGACGGGGCAGGCGGCGACGGCGCGGCGGGCGTGCCTGCGGAGGCGGGTGGGGACGGTGATCTGCAGCAGGACGGGGTAGCCCCATTCGTCGAGGTCGACGAGTTCCGGGAGCAGTTCGGCGCACAGGCCCCGGCCGGTGCAGGCGGTGCGGTCGACGCGGAGGGTCCGGGTGTGGGTCATCGCCAGGTCTCCGGGGGTGTCGCGGGCGGCACGGGGAGCCGGGGCGGCCGGTGTGCGGCCGGGCAGGCGCCGTGGGTGAGGTGGTGCTCGACGTCGTCCGCGAAACAGCCGAGGGCGGACGTGGCGAGGCGGGCCGCGCCGTCGGGGTGACGGCAGGCGCCCCGGTCCGGCAGCAGACCGGTGCGGCGGCGCAGCCGGGACAGCAGGACCTGGTCGGCCTGCCCGGCGGCCAGGGTGGCGAAGTCGTCGGCCACCGCGGGCAGGCCGAAGCGGCACGGGCCGCACTGCCCGGCGCTCTGCGCGGCCAGGTAGGCGAGGATCCGGGCCGTCTCGGTGAGCCCGCAGGCGAAGTGCGGGAGCGCGACGAGCACGCCCGCGCCGGGCGCGGCACCCAGCGGGGCCAGGGCCTGCCGGGACCACGGGGCGCCCAGGTGCTGTGCCGGGAGCCAGCCGCCGGCGAACCCGCCGAGCAGGACCGCCTGCAGCGGTTCGGCGGGACCGCCCGCGCGGTCCAGGACCGTGGCGAGCGGTGTGCCGAGGGCGACCTCCAGGACACCGGGCGCGGCGACCGAGCCGGAGACCGTGACCAGTGTGGTGCCGGGTTCCTGCGGGGTCCCGGTCTGCCGGAACCAGCCGGGCCCGTGGCGGGCGACGAGAGCGAGGTGGGCGAGGGTCTCCGCGTTGTGGACCAGCGTGGGGCGGCGTCCGACGCCCCGTTCGTGGCTGCGCGGCGGGGCGCCCAGCGGACGGGCCTCGCCCCCGTCGAGCCAGCGCACCAGGGACGTCGACTCGCTGGAGACGTACGCGTGCGGAAGGGCGTGCAGCCGCAGCGACACCTCGTCGAGAGATACGTCCTGACGCTCGTCCATCGCCCTGCTTAGCTGCCAGTACTGCGCCGAACGGCCGCGCGGCACGCACAGGTGGACCGTGTCGGCGCCGACCGCCTCCGCCGCCAGCACGGCACCGTCGAGGACGAGGTGGGGAGCGACGGCGAGCAGGAACTGGTCCTTGCGGCTGGCCGGTTCGCTCTCCATGGCGTTGACGACGACCACGGGCCGGCCCCGCCCCGCCGCCACCGCCCGCAGTTTCCGGGCGGTGGGGAACCCGGCGCCGCCCCGGCCGGTGAGCCCGGCCGCCTCCAACGCCCGTACCAGGGGCATGGCGTGGCGGTTGCCGCGCACCGCCGTGACCGGTGGGGTTCCGTACCGGCGCAGGTGGTCGGTGAGGTCGGCGGGGCGGCCGGTGGCGCACCAGCCGCTCAGCAGCCGGGTGTCGGTGCCGTGCCGAGTGGCCGTCGGGGCAGGGGCGTTCACCGGCCTCCTCCGAGGTGGAGTGCCGTCGCGGTGGCGGCACGCTGGGCCCATCCGGGCTGGAGCGGTCCGGCGGCCAGGAACGTGGTGAGGACGACGGGGACGGCGCCCGCGGTCACGGCGGCGACGAGCCGCCCGGCGGCCCGCCCCGGACCGGCCTTCGCCAGCCGCCACCACACGGCACCGACGACGGAGGCCAGACACCCCGCGTACAGCCACAGTTGGAGAGAGAGCCGGGTGTCGGTGCCCGTGCCCGCGCCGTGGAAGAGCGCGAACGGCCAGGCCGCGTACGCCAGCCAGTGCACGGCCTTCCACCGGCGCACCCCGATCCGCAGCCGCAGCGCGCTGGTGGCCAGCACCGCCAGCAGCAGATCGAGGGCGACCGTGCCGAGGCCGAGCCACAGCGGTCGGTAGGCGGCCGCGAACGGCAGGACCGTCACCGCCCAGCCCAGGTGCACGAACGGGTCGAGCACCGCGGTGACCACGTGCAGGACGAGGAACACCAGGGTGAGCAGGGACAGGTTGCGGTGCAGCAGGCCGATCTCGAAGCGGCCGACCGTGCGGGGCGCGGCCCGACCGCCGGAGGCGACGCCGAGCACCACGGTCGCGGTGAGCAGCACCAGCGCGAGGGTGCCGCCGGCGCGACTGGCGTACCAGAGCGGGCTGCCCACCAGGGCGAGGTTCGTCATCGCGGACCTCCCGGCACCGTGGCTTCCGACGGCCATCCGCCGACCCGTACGACACGGCCGTCCGGGGCCACCATGCGGGCGGGCAGCCCGGTACCGCGCAGCCAGTCGACGGCCGCGTGCCCGCGGACGATCGCCGCCGTGCTCGCCGTGTTGGCGTCCACGCAGGTGCCCGCCGCGACGGTGACGGTGCGCCAGACCGGCGCGGCGGGTTCCCCGGTGGCCGGGTCGACGATGTGGTGCACGGGGCGACCCGCACGGCGCCAGGTGCGTACGCGGGTGCCCGAGGTCGCCAGCGCGCCGCTGGTCACGGTGACGGCGGGGCCGCCGTGCGGCACGGGCGAGGCGTGGTCGTCGGCGAGCGCGATCCGCCAGCCGCCGTCCGGCGCGGGACCGGCCACCGCCAGATCGCCGCCCAGGCTGACCAGGACCCCGCAGTCCGCCATGACGGCGGCCCGCCGGGCGGCCCGGTCGGCGGCGAGGGCCTTGGCGGTCGCACCGAGGTCGAGGGACGTGTCCGGGGGCAGGCACAGGGTCGCGGTGCGCGGGTCCCAGGCGATCCGCCGCCAGCCGGGCGCGGGCCGGAACACCGGCAGCGGGCGGGCGTCCTCGGGACGGAGACGGGCGAACGTACGGTCGTAGCCGAGCGCGATCACCGCACGGCCCACGGTCGGGTCGACCGCGCCGTCGGTGAGCTCGGCCGCCCGGAGCGCGGCCTGCAGGGCCTCGGCGAACCGCATGCCCACGGTCACCGGGCTGCCCGCGGACAGGTTCACCCGGGTGAGTTCCGAGTCCGGCCGGAAACGGCTGCACGCCGCGTCGACGGCGGTCAGCTCGGCACGCAGCACCGCTTCCGCGGCGGGTAGCGCGGACGGGTCGGTGACCAGCAGGACAGCGGTGGTGCCGAGGGCGGGGAACCTCACCTCGGCGGGCGGTGTCGCGGTCGGGACCGTCATGACGCCCCCGTCGTGGCCTGGGGCTGCTGCTGGGTGGGGGTGGGCGGCTGCGCAGGGACCTGGAGGGCGGGCCGCGTGCCTCCGTCGTCTCCCTCCTCGCCGCCCTCGTCGTCCCCGCCCGAGCTGCGGGCGGCCGGGGAGGAGGAGGGCACCACGGGGTTGTGCGCGGCCGGGCCCGGCGACGCGGGCGAGGCCGAACTCCCGGGCAGCACATGGGTGTAGACGGTTCCCAGGGCGGCGGCGCCGGCCACCGCCGCGACCGCGATCCACCGGGTCAGGCCACGGATCCGCGCCACGCCGCGATCGCGCGCGCGGGCCGCGCCGGCGGGCGGTGCGGCAGGTCGGTCGAAGTCGTCGGGCGGATACGACATGGCAGCGGCTCCCGGGGAATCGGCGGCCCTCTCTCGGCTGCGTGCATCTCCAGGCTCTGCCACCGGCTCCCGGGAACCTGCTCAACTCTCCTTCAGAACCGGTTAAGATCTCGGCCCCGCGAAGGAGCCGCCGCGGAGGACCCCGTCCACAGCGGCAATTCCAGTACGACGGTCAGCCCCGAACCCGGAGTGTCCTCCAGCCGTACGACGCCTCCGTTGGCCGTGACCAGCCGGTGGACGATGGCCAGCCCCAGACCGGTGTTCCTGGCCTCCGGATTGCCGAACCGGTGGAAGGCCACCTCCTTCGCCCGCGCGTCCATCCCGGGCCCGTCGTCGCGCACCCGCACCTCGGCCGAGCCCCCGGCCGCCCGGTGGCCGACCGTGACGTTCCCGCCGTCGGGCACGGCGTCCAGCGCGTTCGCGATCAGGTTGTCCAGGACCTGCTCCAGATGCCCGCTGCCCATTGCTGCGGTGAGGGCGGCCCCCGGGGTCTGCGTGAGCATGACGCCCCGTTCCTCGGCGACCGGCGACCACGCGGCCACCCGCTCCGCCACCACCTCGTCGACCCGCACGGCGACCGGACGGGGCGTGACCTGCTCGGCGCGCGCCACCGCCAGCAGTCCGTCGACCAGCCGGGACAGCCGGGCGATCTCCTCCTGGGCGGCGGCCAGCTCCGCCGCCGTCCCTGCCGCGGCGCCGGCGGCCAGCACGTCGAGCCGCAGCCGGAGCGCGGCGAGCGGGGTGCGCAGCTGGTGCGACACATCGGCGATCACCGCCCGATGACCGTGCACCAGCGCTTCCGTACGACCCGCCATCGTGTTGAACGTGGCCGCCAGCCGCCGCACTTCGGGCGGCCCGCCATCGACGACCGCCCGCTCGCCCAGGTCCCCCTCGCCCAGCCGCCGGGCCGTCGCGTCCAGCGTCGACAGCGGGCGGCTCACCCAGCGGGCGAGCCGGACCGACAACAGGACGCACGCGGCGAGCCCCAGCGCGCCGATCGCGGCGGACCAGCCCCAGATCGCGGCGATCCGCGCGTCGAGCGGATCCGCGGAACGAGCCAGTACGACGGCCCCGGCGGGCTGCCGTACATCGCCGGCCGGCTCCGCGGCCAGCAGCCGGCCCTCGTTCTCCGGCGGCTCGGGCTCGTGTCCGGCCAGCACCCGCTCCACCAGTTCCTCGGCTTCCTCACCCCGTGCGGCGGAGCACGGCGTGCTCGCCACCGGGCGGCCCGCGGCGTCGTACACGGCGGCGCAGTCCCCGGCGTCGGCCGCCGCCTCCAGTTCCTTGCGCATGGCGGCGTCCGACCGGTGGTCGGAGAGGTGTTCCTCGGCCGCCGCCGCGATCACCCGGGTCGCCGAGCGCTGGTCGTCGCGGAAGGACACACGCTCCCGGGCCGTCATGAGCACCCCGAGCGGTACCACCGCCAGCACCAGCAGCACGGTGGTCAGGGCGAGGAACGTCAGGGTGATCCGGCGTCTCACGGCGGCCCCGCGGACTCCTCGACGGCGCCGAGCCGGAAGCCGTGCCCGTAGACCGTCTCGATCAGCCCCGGCACGCCGAGCTTGCGGCGCAGGGCCGTCACGTGCACGTCCAGCACCTTGGTGGGGCCGTACCAGTGGGCGTCCCAGGCCCGTTCGAGGATCTCCTGCCGGCTCACCGTCCGGCCCGGATCGGCACTCAGGCACTCCAGGATGCCGAACTCCTTCGGGGTCAGCGCGACCGGACGGCCCGCCACGGAGACCTGCCGGGTGCGCAGATCCACCGCCAGCGGCCCGTGCCGCAGGATCTCCGGCCCGGCCGGGCGCCTGCGCCGCAGCACGGCGCGGATCCGCGCCATCAGCTCGGCCAGGCCGAAGGGTTTGACCAGGTAGTCGTCGGCCCCCTCGTCCAGGGCCACCACCCGGTCCGCCTCCTCGCCCCGCGCGGTCACCGCGATGATCGCGGCGTCGGACCTGGCCCGCAGCCGCCGGCAGACCTCGATGCCGTCGATGTCCGGCAGCCCCAGATCGAGCAGGACCACGTCGGCCGAGGGAGCCGCCAGCGCGTCCCGGCCGCTGCGGACGCCGTCGACCGTGTAGCCGGCCTGCCGCAGCCCGCGCACCAGCGAGTCCGCGATACCGCGGTCGTCCTCGACCACCAGTACCCGCGTCTCCCCGGAACCGCCGGTGACCTGCCCGTTCATGGGTACGACCGCCTCCCGGTCCCTGCGTCGCGCCGATCTCCGCCGTCTTCAGCCTGCGGGATCCACCGGACCCGGGCAAAGGGGCCGTTCGTCCTCTGCCGCCGGGCCGGGCCGCCGCCGCATCCTCGCGGAAGCGAGGACGCCGACGACGGGCGGGGGATGCGATGACGACACCCGGACGTCCACCGATCGTGGTCGGTATCGGCCCCGGCCCGACCCACCGCCCGGCTCTCGCCTGGGGCGCCGACGAGGCCGCCCGACGCGACGTCCCCCTCCGGCTGGTCCACACCCTCGCGACGCTGGGCCACGGGCGCGGGGCGGCGGAGCGCACCCTGCGCGACGCGGTCGGCTTCATCCTCGACCGACACCCGCGGCTGGAGGTCTCCACGGTGCTCGCCGCGGGCGATCCGGTGCGGCTCCTGCGCGATCAGGCACGCACCGCGGCGGCCGTGGCGATCGGTTCCGTGTCCCTCGCACTGCCGGTCATGGCACGCACCCACTGCCCGGTCGTGGTCGTCGGCGATGCGCGTGGGGCCGACGGGCGGCCGTACTTCGTCGTCGGTGTGGACGTCGGAGTGGACGGCTCCCGGCACTCCGTGGCCGCCGTCGACCACGCCTTCGAGGCGGCGGCCCGGCACGGGGCGCGGCTGCGGGTGGTGTACGTGTGGCACACACCGCTGCTCGGCGTGCTGGACGAGCGGGCGGCCCTGCGGGAGGGGCGCAGACTCCTTGCGGAGACGGTGGAGGCCCACCGGGCGGTGCACCCGGAGGTGGATGTCCGCCACGAAGTGGTCCGGGGCCGTCCGGCCCGGGTCCTGGTCCAGGAGTCCGCGCACGCCCTCGGTCTGGTCGTGGGCATCCGCGGTCACGGCGGCGTCACCGGCCTGCTGCTCGGTTCGGTGGTCCGCGATGTGCTGCGACGCGCCCGGTGCCCGGTCGTCGCGGTTCCCCGGCCGGGCGAGCCCGGTCTGCGGAACGGGCGGGTACCCCGCGTCCGGGTGCCCCGGCGGGCCCGGGGCGCCGTGGCACGCTGGACCCGCCTGCTCACCAGGGCACATCGCAGCGGCGCGTTCCGTCTTCGCGGCGCGGCCCGGCGAGCCCGTCCCCGCGCCTTGTGGTACCGGTGACCGGGCTCCCGTCACCGCTCCGTGAGGACCGCTTCCGGCGGCCGGCGCGGGGTTGCGGGCCCCCGGGCGGCGTGGCCGAGGCGGAGGATCATCTGGGGGAACTCACCCCGGGCGATCGAGGTGCGGATCCGCTCGCGCAGCCCGGACAGTTCGAGGGGCTGTGTGTGGAAGGCGGCGGCGGTCCAGCGGACCGTGGCGTGCAACAGGACACGCTGCAGGGCCTGGCCGGCGCGCAGCCGGTCCTCAGGCGTGTCGTGCCGGGTGGTGAGAAGGAGGACCAGTCCCGTGCCGGACGGCCACACCGCGGGTGCGGCGGGCAGCTCACGCGCGGGACGGAGGAACTCGCGCCCCATCAGGCCGGTGCCGTCAGAAGGGCCGGCGCAGGCGTCCAGGCAGACGCCGTCCTGGTACCCGTCCCGGGCGGCGTGGGTCCAGCGGGCCAGTTCGGCGAGCTGCCCGGGGTCGTCGCGGCGCATGGCCTCGGCGGTGCGGACCAGTTCCGCGAGGTGCTCCCGGGCGGGCCGGGACTCCACCTGGTACAACTCGGCGCCCTCGGCCCGGGCATGCGTACGCAGTTCTCCGAACAGCGGTTCCGGGAGCGGGAGTTGCCGGAAGGGCCCACGGTGCGTGCGCCGCTGCCACAGGGCGCGGTACGCGAGGTCGTCGGCGGCGGACGGCCGGGCGTACGGCCCCCAGCCGATGTGCGCGAGATGCGCGGGATCCCCCGGGGCGGGGAACAGCCGCACCACGGGCGCAGAACCCAGGTGACGCATGGCCGTTCGTACGTTGAACAGGGCCGCCCCACAGCTGATCAGCTGCTCGCGGCCGTCCGGGTCGGTGAGCGGGAGCCGGCGCCCGGCGTCCGCGAACAGGTCGAGTCCGCCCTCCTGGTGGACGAACGACCAGGGCTGGGTGTTGTGGACCGAGGGCGCCGCGACGGCCGCGCGGACCAGGTGGCCGGCGGCGTGGTGGCCCTGGGTGTGCGTCGTGTACACGGTCGACCTCAGCTGTTCTCCGTGTCGGGCAGGATGCGGAAGACGGGGACGCGGTCGGCGATCCGCTCGAACTCCTCCAGCGGCGCCCGCCGGTCCAGCCGCAGATGCGGCCGGGCCCCCGGTGCCAGTGCGAGATAACGGCGCAGCACGGGTGCCCGGGAGCCGACCTCGACCTCCTCCAGACGTACGGCGACGCGCCGGCCGTGCCGCAGCACCGCGCGCCCGCCGGCCGCACGGACGTTGCGCACCCAGTTGACGTCCTCGCCGAGCATCGACACCAGATAGCGCTCGCCCTCGTGATCCGCGACCACCACAGGCAGCGAGAGACGGCGGCCCGTACGGCGACCGGACACCTCCAGCGTGACCAGCCGGCGCGGCGACAGCCCGGCGGAAGCGGCGATCGCCGTCTGCCGGTTCATCAGGCGGGCCAGCCGGCCCGGGCGGCCGTCGCGGTACATCCACCGGTCGAACCGGTGCAGCAGATGGGCCGAGCCGTCGTGTCCCATGTCTCCCCCTTACAGCCTCACTGTCCAGCCTCGCCGGGCGGGCACGGGTCCCGCAGAGGCCGAACGGCCCCCTCGGTGCCCCACGGGCCCCTGGCGATCCGCGGGGGCGAACCGCGTGATCCGCGACTTGAGACTGCCGGGCCCGTGAAGAGAACGGTCGGCCCAGCGTGGCCGGGGACGTGCGCCGCGGACAGTGGCTGCGGACACCGAAGTGCCTCGCGTGTCGCCCGCCGTCGACGAGGAGAGGCGATACGGCGGCCAACCCGGCTCCGTGCCAGGCAGGGCGTGGCTGATGCCGGCCCGGGCGCATGGGCGCCGCTCAGCCCGCTCGGCCCCCGTTTCAAGGACACCCTGGAGCTCAGCTCCTTCCAGCAGTCGCTGCTGGTGGCCGTGCCGGTCGTGGTGGGCTCGCCGGGCACTCCTCCCTCGCCGCGCTGCTGTTCGGGGAGTTCTTCCTCCGCATGGGCATGGGCGGCACCGCGATCAGCGCCCTGACGACGGTGAAGCTGGTTAAGGCCCACGGCACGGCCGTGACCTTCCTGCTCACCGCCGCGGTACTCGTGGCCTACGCCGCGGTGGCGGCCGTGTTCCTGCGACACGCCCCGGGCGGAGGGTGCCCACCGAGCCGCTGTCGCACCGGCTGGCGGCCACCCTCCGCCCGGGGATCACCTGGCAGGCGTCCGCCCCCTACGCGGTGGCCTTCGGCGGCTACGTCGCCTTCTCCGTCTGCCTGCCGACGTATCTGAAGACCGGTTACGGCCTCAGTCAGGCGGACGCGGCGAACCGGCTGACCGGGTTCGTGCTGCTCGCGGTCGCGATGCCGCCCGAGCGGCGGCTGGCTGGCGGAGTGCGTCGGCCTCGTGCGCGTGCTGGGCGGAGCACTGACCGCCGTGGTCGCCGGCGCGGTGCTGCAGTCCCTCACCCCGGCCCTCGAACCCCTGGGCACCCTCGCCTGCCTGGTCATGGCCGGCTCGCCGGGCGCGGGCAGCGGCGCGGTGTTCGCGCTGGTGGCGTTCCTCGCCCCCGCGGACAAGGTCGGCTTCGTCACCGGCGTCGTCGGCGCGGCGGGCGGCCTGGGCGGGTTCGTGCCGCCGCTGGTGATGGGCTCGGTGTACGGCGCCCTGTGCTGGTACGCGCTGGGACTGGTCCTGCTCGCGGTCGCGGCGGCCGCGACCCTGGCCTTCACCGGCACCGGCGTGCGCCGGACGATCACCGGCCCGCAGTCGTCGTGCCTTGCCCCCTACCTCCGGTGCATGGTCTCCAGGGCGGCGGCCAGCACGTGCGGATCGTGGTGCCCCTTGTAGACCGCGGGCGGCTGCCGGTCGAGGCGCAGCAGCCGGGCCACCGCCGTCCAGGCGGTGCGCACCGAGTACTCGACGGTGAAGACGACGTCGTCCGGCACCTCCGCGAACTGCCCGATGAACGCGAGGTTCACCGAGCCCTCGGGCACGACCCGGGGACGGTCCGCGCGCCGGCGCACCAGGAACTGGCTGGTGATGTACGGCATCAGACAGGGCACCACGGTGGAAGTCGCGAGGACCCGCTCCGCGGTCGCCTCGTCGAAGGGCAGGTGGTGCAGCACCTCCTCGAGGATCTCCCGGCCGGAGCACATGGTCATCGGCTTGGGCGTGCGGTTGCCCGCGCGCCCGGGGAACAGGCCGTAGCCCCACCAGACGGAGACGCCGTCGGGCTGGTCGCGGTAGACGGGCTGGCGGTTGGCGACGATCGTGAGCAGCCAGTTGGAGGCGGTGAAGGTCATCAGCCCGCCCCGGCCGGTCTCGCGGCCGCTGAACTTCTCCAGCGCCTCCAGGAACACGGGGTCCTTGGCGGTGACCGTGAACGACTCCCAGCGGGACTCCTTCACGAACTTGTCGAAGGCGGCCGGGTTGCCGAACTCCGGGCGTCCACGGGCGATGCGGTGCCACAGCAGCCACGCCTGCGACCGGTGGGCCGGCGGGGGCGGTGCGGCCGTGTGCGAGCCGAGGCTGGAGGCGTCCGTCATGGAACCGTTGGTGACCAGGACCAGGTCCTCGGGCGACACGGCGATCTGCTCCTCGCCGCCGCACCGGGAGAGGTGGATGGTGTCCACCGTGCCGCTGTGCGATCCCGGCGTGAACCCCAGGTCGACGACCCGGCAGCCGGTGTGCACGGTGACCCCGCGCTCGCGCAGCCAGGCCGTCAACGGCCGCACGATCGAGTCGTACTGGTTGTAGCGGGTCCGGTGGATGCCCGACATCGAGGCGAACTCCGGGAAGAGATGGACGAACCGCCTGAGATAGCGGCGGAACTCGATCGCGCTGTGCCACGGCTGGAAGGCGAACGTCGTGCACCACATGAACCAGAAGTTCGTGGTGAAGAAGTGCTCACCGAAGCAGTCCGTGATCCGCTTCCCGTCCAGATGCCCCTCGGGAGCAGCAAGACACCGGACCAGGTCCAGCCGGTCGCGCTCGGAGAACCCCATCGAGGCGGTGTCGACGATCCGCGCGTCCCCGTCCACCAGCCGCGCGACGTCGTCCCAGGCGAACTCCTCGTGCCCGGCGAGGATCTCCTCGGTCACGGACACCGCCGGGTCGTCGAGGGTGGGGATGCCGGACAGCAGGTCGTACGTGCAACGGAACTCCGCCTCGAACATCCGCCCGCCGCGCATGGAGTAGCCGGTCTCCGGTGTGCCGCCCGCGTCCAGGCTGCCCCCGACGTCGCGTTGCTCCTCGAACAGATGGATGTCGGCGCCGTCGAAGCCGCCGTCGCGGATCAGGAACGCGGCCGCGGCGAGCGCCGCGATTCCGCTGCCCACCAGATAGGCCTTCGCCATCACACAACTCCTCGTACTCGCCCCTCGATCGGGAACCACGGCTCCCACGGTTTCGTGCGCACCGGCCCCCGGTCTGTGGGCCGTTGGTCACCGGAGGCCGACGGCATTGAGCCGCCCGGGCCGGTCGAGGGTCAACACGGCGATCCGGTCCCGGAGTTCGACACGCAGCACGCAGCCCA
>NZ_JBEYUY010000059.1:0-23706 GCF_040643775.1 Streptomyces sp. NPDC047081
CGGGCTTGATGCCGAGGCGCTCGGCGACCATGCCGCCGGCCTCGGTCTGCTCGCTGCGGGACTCCCAGGTGCCGCGGGCCGCGCCGTCGGCCTGCGATGCCCGCCGCACCGCCGCCCGGCGGCCGTCCCGGTGCCGCGTCGTACGGCCAGCGGGCCGGCGGCGGCCCGGTCGGCGCGCCGCCGCCCGGCTCGCGCACCCGCCACTGGATCGAGATCAACGGCACCCGCCATCAGATCTCCCGCGCAACGCTGGTGCTGGGCCGCAGCACCGAAGCCGACGTGCGGATCGACGACCCCGGCGTATCCCGCCGGCACTGTGAGATCCGGACCGGAACGCCCTCGACGATCCAGGATCTCGGGTCCACCAACGGCATCGTGGTGGACGGGCAGCACACCACCCGCGCTACGCTCCGCGACGGCTCGCGGATCGTCGTGGGCAGCACCACCATCATTTACCGGCAAGCCGAAGGGTGAAGCGGGGGCAATGTCAGAGCTGACCCTCACGGTCATGCGGCTGGGTTTCCTGGCCGTACTGTGGCTGTTCGTGATCGTGGCCGTGCAGGTCATCCGCAGCGACCTGTTCGGTACGCGCGTCACCCAGCGCGGGTCCAGGCGAGAGGCCGGGCGCCAGCAGCAGCCCGCCCGGCAGCAGGCGGCACCCCCGCCCCAGCGCCAGCAGGCCGGCGGCCGCCAGCGCCGTAACGCCCCCTCGAAGCTCGTCGTGAGCGAGGGCACGCTCACCGGCACCACCGTCGCGCTCCAGGGCCAGACGATCACCCTGGGCCGGGCGCACGACAGCACGATCGTGCTGGACGACGACTACGCCTCCAGCCGCCATGCCAGGATCTACCCGGACCGCGACGGACAGTGGATCGTCGAGGACCTTGGCTCCACCAACGGCACGTACCTCGACCGGAGCCGGCTGACGACCCCCACGCCGATTCCGCTGGGCGCGCCGATCCGCATCGGCAAGACAGTCATCGAGTTGCGGAAGTAGTGCTACATCAATGAAAAGGCGCGAGCGGAGCGAGCACGCAGCGGCGGCCCCCACCACGGGCCCCGGCGCGCTCCCGACCGGAGGGTGGGCACCGTGCGGATGTACCCGGAGCCGACGGGCGAGGTGCGCATGAGTCTGTCACTGCGCTTCGCCGCCGGATCGCACAAAGGCATGATCCGGGAGGGCAACGAGGACTCCGGATACGCCGGCCCGCGCCTGCTCGCGATCGCCGACGGCATGGGCGGCGCCGCCGCCGGTGAGGTCGCCTCCTCCGAGGCGATCTCCACGATCGTCGCGCTCGACGAGGACGTGCCCGGCTCCGACATCCTCACCTCCCTCGGCACCGCGGTGCAGCGCGCCAACGACCAGCTGCGCGCGATGGTCGAGGAGGACCCGCAGCTGGAGGGCATGGGCACCACGCTCACCGCCCTGCTGTGGACCGGCCAGCGCCTCGGCCTCGTCCACGTCGGCGACTCGCGCGCGTACCTGCTGCGCGACGGCGTCCTCACCCAGATCACGCAGGACCACACCTGGGTGCAGCGCCTCGTCGACGAGGGCCGCATCACCGAGGAAGAGGCCACCACCCACCCCCAACGCTCCCTGCTCATGCGGGCGTTGGGCAGCGGCGAGCACGTCGAGCCCGACCTCTCCATCCGCGAGGTCCGCGCCGGCGACCGCTACCTGATCTGCTCCGACGGCCTCTCCGGCGTCGTCTCGCACCAGACGCTCGAAGACACCCTCGCCAGCTACCAGGGCCCGCAGGAGACCGTGCAGGAGCTGATCCAGCTCGCGCTGCGCGGCGGCGGCCCCGACAACATCACGGTCATCATCGCCGACGTCCTGGACCTGGACACCGGGGACACCCTCGCCGGGCAGCTCTCCGACACCCCGGTCGTGGTCGGCGCGGTCGCCGAGAACCAGAACCACCTGCACCACGACCCCGGCATCATGCAGACGCCCGCGGGCCGCGCCTCCCACCTCGGCCGGCAGGTGCCGGGCCAGGGCGGGGGCGGCGAGTTCGGCCCGCCCGGCTCCGGCGACACCACCGGATACATCCCGGCGGGCGGCTTCGCCGACTACAGCGACGAGGACTTCGTCAAGCCCCGCAAGGGCCGCAAGTGGCTGAAGAGATCCCTCTACGGCGCCCTCGCGCTCGCCGTCATCGGCGGCGGGCTGTACGGCGGTTACCGCTGGACCCAGACGCAGTACTACGTCGGCACCAACGACTCCCACGTCGCCCTGTACCGCGGCATCAGCCAGGACCTGGCCTGGGTCTCGCTCTCGAAGGTGGAGAAGGACCACCCCGAGATCGAACTCAAGTACCTGCCGCCGTACCAGCAGAAGCAGGTCAAGAACACCATCGCCGAGGGCGGCCTCAAGGACGCCCAGACGAAGATCGGCGAGCTGGCCGTGCAGGCGTCCGCGTGCAAGAAGCAGGCCGAGCGGCAGGCGGCGGAGAGCAAGACCAACTCCAAGACCGGTCAGGGCCAGGCCGGCGGCACCACGGGAACCACCAGCACCTCCCTCACGTCAAAGGCCACGTCGTCACCGACACCGTCCTCGACGCCGTCGAAGCCGGCCACGTCCCCGACCCCGAACCCGTCCGCGACCACCGCCACTCCCAGCCCCGGCCCCAGCCTCTCGGAGGAAGAGCAGAAGGTCGTCTCGATGTGCGGTAAGCAGTAGGCAAGCCGTGAGAGGCCCCGTCACACGATGAGCAGTACTACCAACACACCGACGCACCACACGTCCACGATCGGCGCCATCGGCGCCCCGAGCCGCCGCAACACCGAGCTGGCGCTCCTGCTGTTCGCCGTGGTCATCCCGGTCTTCGCGTACGCCAACGTGGGGCTGGCCATCGACGACAAGGTGCCGGCCGGCCTGCTGAGCTACGGACTCGGCCTCGGCCTGCTCGCGGGCGTCGGCCACCTCGCCGTACGGAAGTTCGCCCCGTACGCCGACCCGCTGCTGCTGCCCCTGGCCACGCTCCTCAACGGCCTCGGGCTCGTCGTGATCTGGCGGCTCGACCAGTCGAAGCTGCTGCAGTCGCTGCCCAACTACTTCACGGCAGCGCCCCGCCAGCTGCTCTACACCGCACTGGGCATCGCCCTGTTCGTGGTCGTGCTGATCTTCCTCAAGGACCACCGCGTCCTGCAGCGCTACACGTACATCTCCATGTTCGGCGCGCTGGTTCTGCTCATCCTGCCGCTGGTGCCCGGCCTCGGCGCCAACATCTACGGCGCCAAGATCTGGATCCGCGTCCCCGGCCTCGGCTCCCTGCAGCCCGGTGAGTTCGCGAAGATCGCCCTCGCCGTCTTCTTCGCCGGCTACCTGATGGTCAAGCGCGACGCCCTGGCCCTCGCCAGCCGCCGCTTCATGGGCCTGTACCTGCCGCGCGGCCGCGACCTCGGACCCATCCTGGTCGTCTGGCTGATGTCGATCCTCATCCTGGTCTTCGAGACCGACCTGGGTACCTCGCTGCTGTTCTTCGGAATGTTCGTCATCATGCTGTACGTCGCCACCGAGCGGACCAGCTGGATCGTCTTCGGTCTGCTGATGTCCGCGGCCGGCGCGGTCGGCGTGGCCAGCTTCGAACCGCACGTCCAGCAGCGTGTGCAGGCCTGGCTCGACCCGATGAAGGAGTACACGCTCAGCCAGAAGGGCGTCGTCGGCCACTCCGAGCAGTCGATGCAGGCCCTGTGGGCCTTCGGCTCCGGCGGCACCCTCGGCACCGGCCTCGGCCAGGGCCACTCCGACCTCATCCGGTTCGCCGCCAACTCCGACTTCATCCTCGCCACCTTCGGCGAGGAGCTGGGCCTGGCCGGCATCATGGCGATCCTGCTGATCTACGGCCTGATCGTGGAGCGCGGCGTACGCACCGCCCTCGCCGCCCGCGACCCCTTCGGCAAGCTGCTCGCCATCGGCCTATCCGGCGCCTTCGCCCTCCAGGTCTTCGTCGTGGCCGGCGGTGTCATGGGGCTCATCCCGCTGACCGGTATGACCATGCCGTTCATGGCGTACGGCGGTTCCTCCGTGCTGGCCAACTGGGCGCTGATCGGCATCCTGATCAGAATCAGCGACACCGCCCGGCGCCCGGCGCCCGCCCCCGCCATCAACCCCGACGCCGAGATGACCCAGGTGGTCCGCCCGTCATGAACAAGCCCCTGCGCAGGATCGCGATCTTCTGCGGCCTCCTGGTCCTCACCCTGCTCATCCGTGACAACTGGCTCCAGTACGTCAAGGCCGACAGCCTCAAGGACGACCCCAAGAACCGCCGGGTCACCATCGCGCGCTACTCCACCCCGCGCGGCGACATCATCGTCGACGGCGACCCGATCACCGGCTCCACCAAGACCAGCAAGAGCGGTCTCAACGACCTCGAGTACAAGCGGACGTACAAGAACGGCCCCATGTGGGCGCCGGTCACCGGCTACGCCTCGCAGGCCTTCGGCGCCAACCAGCTGGAGTCCATCGAGGACGGCATCCTCACCGGCACCGACGACCGGCTGTTCTTCCGCAACACCCTCGACATGATCACGGGCAAGCAGAAGCAGGGCGGCAACGTCGTCACCACGCTCAACGCGGCCGCGCAGAAGGCGGCGTACGACGGTCTGAAGAAGCAGGGCGGCAAGGGCGCGGTCGCCGCGATCGACCCGTCCACCGGCAAGATCCTGGCGCTGGCCTCGTACCCCTCGTACGACCCCTCGACCTTCGCCGGCAACTCCACGTCGACGGACTCCAAGGCCTGGACCGCGCTGCAGAAGAAGAACAACGCCTCCGACCCGATGCTCAACCGGGCGCTGCGCGAGACCTACCCGCCGGGCTCCACCTTCAAGGTGGTCACCGCCGCGGCCGCGCTGGAGAACGGGCTGTACACCAACGCCGACGAGGCCACGGACTCGCCGCTGCCGTACATCATGAAGGGCACCACGACCGAGCTGAAGAACGAGGGCAACATCCCCTGCAAGAACGCGACGCTGCGGATCGCGCTGCGGTACTCCTGCAACACCGTCTTCGGCAAGATCGGCTCCGACCTCGGCAACGACAAGATGCTCGCCGAGGCGAAGAAGTTCGGCTTCGACTCCGAGCAGTTCACGCCGGTCCGCTCCAGCGCCTCGGTCTTCTCGGACGACATGAACTCCTCGCAGACCGCGCTGTCCTCGATCGGCCAGTTCAACACCGCCGCGACCCCGCTGCAGATGGCCATGGTCGCCTCCGCGGTCGCCAACAACGGCAAGCTGATGAAGCCGTACATGGTCGACAAGCTCCAGTCGTCGAACCTTGACACCATCTCGCAGACCGAGCCCGAGGAGCTGAGCCAGCCCCTCTCCGCGAAGAACGCGCAGATCCTGCAGTCGATGATGGAGACCGTCGTCAAGGAGGGCACCGGCACGAAGGCCCAGATCGACGGCGTGACGGTGGGCGGCAAGACCGGTACCGCCCAGCACGGTGTGGAGAACAGCGAGAACCCGTACGCCTGGTTCATCTCCTACGCCAAGCTCCCCGACGGCAGCTCGCCGGTCGCCGTCGCCACGGTGATCGAGGACGACAACGCCAACCGTGACGACATCTCCGGTGGTGGTCTCGCCGCCCCGATCGCGAAGAGCGTGATGGAGGCGGTCATCAACTCCAAGAAGTGACCCCGCTCACGTCGCCTTCACATCGGTGCACGTTGCGATACCGGTCCTGTATCGGGTGACGCACTTGGCCAGGTCACACAAAGCCAGACGGGTACGGTAGGCCCGGACGGCAGCCGCCGACCGCACACCCGTGTCGGTCGGGACCGACTGAGAGGGCTGGTAGGAAGCTATGGAAGAGCCGCGTCGCCTCGGCGGCCGGTACGAGCTGGGCCAGGTGCTCGGCCGCGGTGGCATGGCGGAGGTCTACCTCGCCATGGACACGCGGCTCGGTCGCACCGTGGCGGTGAAGACGCTGCGCGCGGACCTCGCGCGCGACCCTTCCTTCCAGGCCCGGTTCCGCCGGGAGGCCCAGTCGGCCGCCTCGCTCAACCATCCCGCGATCGTCGCGGTCTACGACACGGGCGAGGACTACATCGACGGGGTCTCGATCCCGTACATCGTCATGGAGTACGTCGACGGCTCCACGCTCCGTGAGCTGCTCCACTCCGGCCGCAAGCTCCTGCCCGAGCGCGCGATGGAGATGACCATCGGCATCCTCCAGGGCCTGGAGTACGCCCACCGCAGCGGCATCGTGCACCGTGACATCAAGCCGGCGAACGTCATGCTGACGCGCAACGGCCAGGTCAAGGTGATGGACTTCGGCATCGCCCGCGCCATGGGCGACTCCGGCATGACCATGACGCAGACCGCGGCGGTCATCGGCACGGCCCAGTACCTCTCGCCGGAGCAGGCGAAGGGCGAGCAGGTCGACGCCCGCTCCGACCTGTACTCGACGGGCTGCCTGCTGTACGAGCTGCTGACGGTACGGCCGCCGTTCGTCGGCGACTCCCCGGTCGCGGTCGCCTACCAGCACGTCCGGGAGGAGCCGCAGCCGCCGAGCGTCTTCGACGGCGAGATCACGCCCGAGATGGACGCGATCGTCCTGAAGGCCCTCACCAAGGACCCGAACTACCGCTACCAGTCCGCCGACGAGATGCGCATGGACATCGAGGCCTGCCTCGACGGCCAGCCCGTCGCGGCCACGGCAGCGATGGGATCGGTCGGTTACGGCGGCTACCCCGACGACCAGCCGACGACGGCCCTGCGCTCCGCGGACGCCGGCGCCACGTCGATGCTCCCGCCGATGAACCCGGACGACGGCGGCTTCGGTTACGACGACCGCCCCGACCGGCGGCGCCAGAAGAAGTCCAACACCTCGACGATCCTGCTGATCGTGGCGGGTGTCCTGGTGCTGGTGGGCGCGATCCTGATCGGCAAGTGGGCGTTCAGCGGGAACAACGCCGGCAACGACACGGTGAGCGTGCCGAACCTCGTCGGCCAGTCCCAGACCGACGCCACGAACCAGCTGAAGAACATCGACCTCAAGGTCGGCACGGTCAAGAAGCAGCCCTGCGAGGCCCAGACCAAGGGCAACGTCTGCTCCCAGGACCCGAAGTCGGGCACCCTCAAGAAGGGCGAGTCGGTCAACCTCGTCGTCTCGACCGGCGCCCCGAAGGTGGCCGTCCCGAACGTCACAGGCAAGACCCTCGACGAGGCGACGCAGATCCTGGAGGGCGACGACTACAAGTTCGTCGTCAAGACGAAGACCGAGGAGTCCACGACGGAGGACCCGAACACGGTCCTCGCCCAGGACCCGAAGCTCGGCAAGGAAGTCGAGAAGGGCTCCACGATCACCCTGACCGTCGCCAAGGCCCCGGAGACCGTCGCCGTCCCCGACGTCAGCGGCCAGAGCTGTGACGACGCCAAGTCCGCGCTCGAGGACGTCGGCCTGACCGGCAACTGCGTCGACACTCCCACCACCGACGACAACCAGGTCGACAAGGTCATCTCGACCACGCCGACGATCGGCACCTCGGTCAAGAAGAACTCGTCGGTCCAGCTCAACGTGGGCAAGAAGCAGGACACCACGGTCCAGGTCCCGAACATCCAGGGCCAGACCCTCAAGAACGCCAAGCAGGCGCTCCAGCAGGCGGGTCTGCAGGTCGGCAACATCAACGGCTCCCAGGACGACAACGCCATCGTCCTCACCTCGGACCCGAGCCAGGGCAGCACGGTCAACCAGGGCACCACGGTCAACCTGACGACCATCCAGAACGGCAACGGCAACAACAACGGCGGCACCAACTTCTTCGGCGGCACGACCGGCTGACCGCCACCGCCCTCAACACGACGAGCCCCGGGCCCTGTCCACAGGACCCGGGGCTCTCGCATGCGACCGAGTTGATCCGACGAGGTGAGGTGCCTGAGCTCTGCCCTCCCACACGGCCACTCCACGACTGGAAGGGCAGAACGTGATCAACGAATCGGCGCTGCTGGAATCGAAGAGCCTGCGCGACAGCGTGCTGGAACGCACGGACGTACTCGACAGGGTCAAGGAGCTGTCGCTGCTGTCGGACGGGATGCATGTGACGACCGCGATGTGACTTCTCTGGTACATGACAGGTTCGGAACTGACTTCCTTCAAGGAACTCAGTGGAATCCAGTCGCGCACAAGGTCCCTCGCCTTGTTCTCCCGCCGAGCTGTCCTCAACATCGCCATGCTGCTCCGCGACAGCGAAGTAGCACGTCAGATCCGTGTGTACCTCCTCGACATGGAGTACCTGGCCCGTACCCAGCCTGTGGAAAACTCCGTCCACAGCAAGGCCGTCTCCCTCGACGACCGCATCGACCAACGCATCACCCATATCCTCGGCAAGACAGTCGTGCCGATGCACCACGAACGCCTGAAGCGGCTCGAAGGGGTACGAGACGACCGGCCCGCCATCGGAGTCATGGCCGCCATGGATGCCATGCACGGCCGCACCTTCGAGCAGCACGTCGCCAAACTACTCATCGGGTCGGCGAAGGTTCTCTACAGCGCGGACGTAGCCCTGTTCGTGGCAACGTGCCCCTTCACCCCGGACGCGCTGCGCCTGGCCGCCGAGACCGGGATCACCGCCGTACACCGTGGAGTGCTGGAGGAGTGGGCCGCCGGTGAGCCGTTGAAGATCCTGGAGTAGGCACGGCCTGACGCAAGGAGGCCCGAAGCTGCAAGAGCAAGTTGCGGCTTCGGGCCTCGGTCATGCTAAGCGACTGAGCTCCTTCAAGGAGCTCAGTCACCTCACCGCAACTCCTTCGGCGGCGTCCGCTCGCTGTCCACCTTCTCCACCCGGACCAACTCCCCCCACACCACGTACCGATACCGGCTCGTGTACACCGGCGTGCACGTCGTCAGGGTGATGTAGTGGCCCGCCTTCGTCTTGCCCGACTCCTTCGGGATCTGGGCGAGGACCTTGACGTTGTACTTCGAGGTCTCGTCCAGGACGGCGTAGACCTTGTAGACGTACCACTTGTCCTTCGTCTCGAAGACGATCGGGTCGCCCTTCTTGAGCTTGTCGATGTTGTGGAACTTCGCGCCGTGGCCGTCCCGGTGCGCGGCGAGGGTGAAGTTGCCCTTCTTGCCGGTCATCGGGAGCGTCGCCTTGGCGGGGTCGATGTAGTAGCCGGCGACGCCGTCGTTGAGGACCTTGGTCGACGTGCCCTTCTCGACCAGCACCTCGCCGTTCTTCATGGCGGGGACGTGCAGGAAGCCGATGCCGTTCTTGGTGTCCAGCGCACCGGGGCCGGTGTCCTGGTCCTGCTGGGCCCAGCTGTCGCGGACCTTGTCGGCCTGCTTGTCCGCCTTGCGGTCGGCGACGACGTTCGTCCACCACAGCGAGTAGACGACGAACAGACCGAGGATCAGGCCCGCCGTGATGAGGAGTTCACCGAAGAAGCTGACCGCCATGGCGATACGGCCGGGGCGGCGCCGGGCATCGGACGGCACGGATTCCCCGCTTTCCCCCGTGTGCTCTTCGTGCTGCGTGTCGTCGGCGGTCGCTGCCACGTTCTTCATCTGCCTCTAGTTGACGAGCGCATCCGGCTTGCCCTTGCTGCGCGGCCGTTCCTCGACCATCTTGCCCCAGACGATCAGCCGGTACTTGCTGGTGAACTCCGGCGTGCAGGTGGTGAGCGTGATGTACCGGCCGGCCGTGGTGAAACCGGACCCCTTCGGGATCGGGTCGATCACGCTCGTGTTGCTGGGCGAGGTCACCGGCAGCGTCGACGTCATCTTGTAGACGTAGTAGTCGTCCTGCGTCTCCACGACGACCTCGTCGCCCGGCTTGAGCCGGTTGATGTACCGGAACGGCTCGCCGTGCGTGTTGCGGTGCCCCGCGAGCGCGAAGTTCCCGGTCTTTGCCGACGGCATCGCCGTCTTCAGCGCACCCTCGCTGTAGTGGCCGACCATGCCCTTGTCGAGCACCTTCTTGTTGCTGACGCCCTCGGCGATCGGCACGACCACGTCCAGCTTGGGGATGTGGAGGATCGCGAAACCCTGCCCGGGCTCGAACTCGCCCGGCGCGCGCTTCCCGCTCGCCCAGTCCTGCTGGAGGCTGTTGGCCTCCTTGTCCGCCTGCGCGTGCGCCCGGACGTTCGTCCACCACAGCTGGTAGGAGACGAACAGCAGCATCAGCACACCGGTGGTGATGAACACCTCACCGATCGCCCGGCTCACCAGAACACCCGCGCTGGGCTTGCGCGCACGGGCCTGCCGGCGCGCCTCGACCCGGGAGAGCGGCGCGTCGGACGACGCCGGGGTGTCCTCCGTCTCCTGCCGCGCGGCCCCATGACGCCCGTGACGGGCCTTGGCAGCCTTTCTACGGGCCGCTCGGCCGCCCGTAGGGGTTCCGGTGGCGGATGTGACTGCTGAGGCGGCAGACGGCCGTATGGACTCGCCGGGCGGCGGATCGGGGATCCGCAGCGCCACCGTCTCCTCGTCGATGGGCGGCAGATACTGCGGCTGATCCTGATACTGCGGCTGATCCTGATACTGCGGCTGATCCTGATACTGCGGCTGATCCTGATACTGCGGCTGATCCTGATGCTCCGGCTGCTGCTGATACGCCTGTTGCCCGATCGACCAGTCCTCGTACGCACCCGGCGATGCCTCGTACACCTCGTACGACTCCTGCCCGTACGAGGCGTCGGACTCGCGCTCGGGGCGCAGTGCGGTCACGCCGTGGCCCTGCCCACCACCGGGGCGAGCCCCGCCGACCTCGCCACCGCGCCCTCGTAACCGCACTCCACCAGCCAGTTGGCGAGCATCCGGTGCCCGTGCTCGGTCAGCACCGACTCGGGGTGGAACTGCACGCCCTCGACCGGGAGTTCACGATGGCGCAGGCCCATGATGATCCCGTCGTGCGTGCGCGCCGTCACCTCAAGCTCGGCCGGGACCGTCTCCGGCTCGGCGGCCAGCGAGTGGTAGCGGGTCGCGGTGAAGGGCGAGGGCAGACCCGCGAACACACCCCTGCCCTCGTGCTCGACCAGCGAGGTCTTGCCGTGCAGCAGCTCCGGCGCACGGTCCACCACACCGCCGTACGCCACCTGCATCGACTGCATGCCGAGGCAGACGCCGAAGACGGGGACACCGGTGGCCGCGCAGTGGCGGACCATCTCGATGCAGACGCCGGCCTCCTCGGGCGTGCCCGGCCCCGGCGACAGCAGTACGCCGTCGAAACCGTCCTGCGCATGGGAGGTGGACACCTCGTCGTTGCGCAGCACCTCGCACTCGGCGCCCAGCTGGTACAGGTACTGGACCAGGTTGAAGACGAAGCTGTCGTAGTTGTCCACGACGAGAATGCGCGCGCTCACTGGTTGTCCACCGTCACATCGTTGAAGGGCAGCAGCGGTTCGGCCCACGGGAAGACGTACTGGAACAGGACGTAGACCACGATCATGACAAGCGCGAGCGACAGCAGCGCCTTGATCCACGCGTTCCCCGGCAGATGCCGCCAGATCCAGCCGTACATGCCGTCCCTTCCGTTCCACCCACGGCACCAGACTCACGCCGTACCCGCACCAGACTAACGGCGCAGCGCCGCCGGTTTGCCTTCGTCCACAGGCTGTGTGGAGTCCAGGTGAGCCCACACGATCAACCTGTGACTGTGCCCCCACTCCGGATCGCACGTGGTCAGCGTGAGATATCGGCCCGGCTGTGTATACCCCGACTTACGTGGCACAGGGTCGATCACCTCAACGTCCGTGGGCACGGTTTTGTAGGGGCCTTTGTCGATCCGATACGTGAACCACGTCGTCCCGTCGGTCAGCACCACCGCGTCCCCGGGCCGCAGCTTCGGGAAATCCACGAAGGGATCGCCGTACGTCCGCCGGTGCCCCGCGACCGCGAAGTTGCCCACCTGCCCGAGCTGCGCGGTGTCCGCGTAGTGCCCGAGCCCCTTCTTCAGGGTGTTCACGGCGGTGTTCTCAAGGACGGGCTTGTTCCACGTGAAACCAAGCCGCGGGATGTACATGATCGCGAACGGCTTGCCCTGCGCGTACGGCGCCGGCTCCTTCGGAGCCGCCGAGCTCCCGGCCGTCGACTTGGGCTGCGCGGTCTGCTTCGACCACTGGTCGTGCAGGACGTCGATCTGGTGGTTCATCGCACCGTCCGCCCGCACCCCGGTCCAGAACAGCACGTACACGACGAAGAGGCAGATCAGAGCGCCGACCGTGATGCACAGCTCGCTGACGGTCCTGACGACGACGCGCACCGGCGGCTCCCGGACGGCTCAGGTCGATCCACGTTCATTGCACGGGCTGGGCGTAGTGCAGATCCACTGTGCCCGAGTAGCCGGGCAGAGTCACCGTCCCGTCCTGGGTGACTTTCCAGCCGAGCCCGTAGACATTCACGTAGACCATGTAGTTCTGGATGGCCTTCGAATCCGACAGCGCCCGGTTCAGCTTGTCGGGGTCCCCGACCGCCGTGATCTTGTACGGCGGCGAGTAGACCCGGCCCTGGAGGATCAGGGTGTTGCCCACGCAGCGCACGGCGCTGGTGGAGATCAGCCGCTGGTCCATGACCTTGATGCCCTTGGCGCCGCCCTGCCACAGGGCGTTCACCACGGCCTGCAGGTCCTGCTGGTGGATGACCAGGTAGTCGGGCTGCGGCTCGGGATAGCCGGGCAGCTTGGCGGTGGCGTTCGGCGGGGCGTCGTTGAGGGTGACGGTGATCGCCGTGCCCTTCACCTGCTGGGTGCCGGCCTTCTTCTCCAGAGCGGCGAGCTTCTCGTCCTGCGCCTTGGTAGAGCCGTCGTCCCGCTCGGCCAGCGCCTCGACGTCCCGGCGCAGCGAGGCACTGGAGTCGTCCAGCTCCTTGTTCTTGCGACTGCGCTCCTGGATGAGGTCGGAAAGCTTCAGCAAGGACGTGTCCGTGCGGATATTGGTGCCCTTGGCCGTATTGAAACTGGTGAAGAAAATGAGCCCCGCGAGGGCGAAGACGGCCACCGTGAGGATCCGCACGGGCCGGAAACGGCGTCCCCCGGCAGGACTGGATCCGGCCTGGGGGGAGTCGGCAGAATTGCTCAACGTACCCTTATCTCCTTCGGCACCGCGGAAGCACTACGCTAACGGACGCCCGGGGGAGCGCTAAGAGTCCCCTTGTACGCTGCCCCGGAGCCAGCCACAGTTCCCTGCGCGGCCACGCAGCGCATCGACAGGAGAGACCCTCGTGCCGAAGTCACGTATCCGCAAGAAGGCCGACTACACGCCGCCGCCGGCGAAGCAGGCGACCAGCATCAAGCTGAACAGCCGCGCCTGGGTCGCACCCGTGATGCTGGCCATGTTCCTCATCGGGTTGGCCTGGATCGTGGTCTTCTACGTGACCGACGGTTCGCTGCCCATCGACGCACTGGACAACTGGAACATCGTGGTCGGTTTCGGCTTCATCGCCGCCGGATTCGGTGTCTCCACGCAGTGGAAGTAGCGGTCGAAGGACCGGCCACGGGCAGGTGAACTCAGCTCTGCCCACGGCTATCCGCTGAGTTATCCACAGCCTGGAGAAAAATCCACAGTCCCTGGGGAAAAGAACGACGATCTGTGGATAACCCACAGCCGGTTGACGCCGATACGACTGTCACACCCATCTTCGCAAGCCTGTTCGCCCCCTGCCTGACCTGCGCAAACTCCGGTCGGTGACAGGGGGCACAGCTGTTCCCGCACATCATGCACAAGATTCGCCACCCGCTGTGGACAACCGGGTACGTCAGGTGAGCTGGGCCGTCCTGACCAGGGTCAGCACCACCACCACGACCAGAACGAGCGCGCAGGTCCCGTACTGCACGAGGGCGCGGCGCTCGCGGGGGGCGTGGACCATCGCGTAGCCGGTGATGACGCCGGCGACCAGGCCGCCGATGTGGGCCTGCCAGGCGATGTTGCTCCAGCCGAAGGTGAAGATGAGGTTGATCACCAGCAGGGCGATGACCGGCCGCATGTCGTAGCGCAGGCGGCGCATCAGTACCGCGGTGGCACCGAAGAGGCCGAAGATCGCGCCGGAGGCGCCCAGTGAGGGCTGGTTGGGGGCGGCGAGCAGGTAGGTCAGGGCACTGCCCGCCAGTCCCGAGACGAAGTAGAGCGCGGTGTAGCGGGCGCGGCCGAGGGCCGCTTCGAGCGGGCCGCCGATCCACCACAGGCTGAGCATGTTGAAGATGATGTGGATCGGGCTGGCGTGCAGGAACATCGCGGTCAGGAGCCGGTAGTACTGTCCCTCGGCGATGCCCTCGTAGGGCGGCAGACCGCTGGAGGAGGCCTTGCCGAGCAGCTCGAAGTGGTTGGTGAAGCTGTCGCCGACGGAGAGCTGGACGAGGTAGACGGCGATGCAGGCGCCGATGAGGAGCTTGGTGATCAGGCGCGGGTCCGCTGTGATGCTGCCGCCGGCGATCGTGCGGGGGCGTGCGGCGGCCGGAGGGTGGCCCGTGCCGGAGTCGCCGCGGGCGCATTCGGGGCATTGGAAGCCGACGGAGGCGTTGACCATGCACTCGGGGCAGATCGGGCGCTCGCAGCGGGTGCAGCGGATGCCGGTCTCGCGGTCCGGGTGGCGGTAGCAGCCGGGCAGGCTCTGGGCGTCCTGCGAGCTGCCTGCCGCGTGGTCCATGGCGTCCCCTTGGTCGTCGTGCGGGTGCCGTGACGAAAAGCACCGCCCCGCCCATCTTTACGGATGAGCGGGGCGTTTGGTTCCTGCTGTGCGGGCACTCGGTCCCTGGCGGGCCGGGTCTCGCCGCGGTCAGCCCTCGCGGGTCTCCACGACGACCGACTCGATGACCACGTCCTTGACCGGGCGGTCGGTGCGCGGGTTGGTCTGGGTCGTGGCGATGGCGTCGATGACCTTCTGGCTGGCCGCGTCGGTGACCTCGCCGAAGATGGTGTGCTTGCGGTTCAGCCATGTCGTCGGGGCGACGGTGAGGAAGAACTGCGAGCCGTTGGTGCCCGGACCGGCGTTGGCCATGGCCAGCAGGTAGGGCTTGTTGAAGGAGAGGTCCGGGTGGAACTCGTCCTCGAACTGGTAGCCGGGGCCGCCGGTGCCGTTGCCCAGCGGGTCGCCGCCCTGAATCATGAAGCCGCTGATCACCCGGTGGAAGACCGTGCCGTCGTAGAGCCTGTCCGTGGACTTCTGACCCGTGGCCGGGTTGATCCACTCCCGCTCGCCATTGGCGAGCTCGACAAAGTTCCGGACCGTCTTGGGCGCGTGGTTCGGCAGAAGCCGGACTTCGATGTCGCCATTGTTGGTCTTCAGGGTGGCGTAAAGCTGCTCAGCCACGATCTGCCTTCCGTTGTCTTCCTGTGACCCCCCGATCCTCGCACGGGTTCGCGGAAATCCGGCCTTGTACCCCCGGGTACCGGAGCGCCGGGCGGCGATCCGTGGCATTGTCGACGACAAGCTCTCGTTGCCCCGTATTCATCCTCATGACCCGGATGCCCGCCCTCACATGCCTGGGGACCTGTTGGCAGGCATGATCCGTAAAAGGGTGGAAAGTCGAATTACCGTACGCCACCGAGGAGGAGGAACCCGTGACCCGCATCGACAGCGTGCGCGCCGCGACCGGTTCGGCGAAGGACAGCGTGCTGCACGCCGCGGACGTGGTGGCGCCCTACGCCGAGACGGCCAAGGACAGGACCGCGCACTACGCACACGAGGCACGCGTACGGCTCGCGCCGAAGGTGTCGCAGGCCGCCGGTCAGGCCCGCGTCCAGTACGACGCTCTTGTCGTACCGCGGCTGGAGCAGGCCCGTACCCATGTGCCGCCGAAGGTCGACCAGGCCGCCCACGAGGCCGCCGTCCGCACGCGCAAGGCGGCCCGGCAGGCAGCCGAATATTCCCGGCCGAGGATCGAGCAGGCGGTGGCCGCGGCCGGCCCGATGAAGGACGAGGCCGCCGCGCGTGGTGTCGCGGCGCTTGCGGCGCTACGCGGCCAGGTCTCGCCGAAGGAGATCCAGAAGCTGACCCGTAAGCACGAGCGGCGGGCGCGGGCGGGCAGGGCGGCGAAGGTGCTGCTGGTGCTCGGCGCGCTCGCGGGCGGCGCTTTCGCCGCCTGGAAGTGGTGGGACAAGCAGGCGAACCCGGACTGGCTGGTCGAGCCGCCTGCCGCCACGGAGGTTCCGGAGTCGAACCGGCTGTCGTCGGTGGACGGCAGCGGTCAGTCGGTGCTCGACCCGGAGGTCCAGGCCAAGGAGGCCGAGGAGGCCGCCAAGGGCAAGGGTGAGGAAGGCCGTTGACCTGAGCCCAGGCTGGTCCGAACTGCGCTGTGGGGCGGGAGACTTGAGGGTCTCCCGCCCCACAGCGATGTTTCACGTGGAACATCGGTGATGTTTACACGATCTCCACATGATGACGTTTGCAACGGCCCGTGTCCGTATTCGCCCCGC
Source organism: Streptomyces sp. NPDC047081 (assembly GCF_040643775.1). Lineage (NCBI taxonomy): Bacteria > Bacillati > Actinomycetota > Actinomycetes > Kitasatosporales > Streptomycetaceae > Streptomyces > Streptomyces sp. NPDC047081. The sequence goes on from NZ_JBEYUY010000059.1 coordinate 16,354, forward strand.
GCGACCTGCACGGCAGTCCCGCACGACGGGATCACTCCCACGAATTTGCGCAAACAAGTGCAACGACCCGGCATCCGCGCCCGTGACCCACGTCACACAAAAGACCCCTCCGACCGGTTCTCTCAGGTCGGAGGGGTTCCGTTGTGGAGCCTAGGGGAGTCGAACCCCTGACATCTGCCATGCAAAGACAGCGCTCTACCAACTGAGCTAAGGCCCCTCGCATGAAGCGTCCGCACGGATCAACCAGACCCCGGCGGGCGTCGCTGACCAGAGTACCGGGTCCTCCCCGGGATCTCGCAAAAAGATTGGGGGTCCCCGCAGGCGACCACTCTCCGTAAGATGCTCGGCGTGGTTCGCTGTCGCGAACCACAGTACTTGGGGAAGCGATGGGGAGACGCAATGGACGCCGCACAGCAGGAAGCGACCGCAAGAGCGCGGGAACTGCAGCGGAACTGGTACGGGGAGCCGCTGGGGGCGCTCTTCCGTAAGCTCATCGACGATCTTGGCCTCAACCAGGCTCGTCTCGCGGGGGTACTGGGCCTGTCCGCTCCGATGCTGTCGCAGCTGATGAGCGGTCAGCGGGCGAAGATCGGCAACCCGGCGGTGGTCCAGCGGGTGCAGCTGCTGCAGGACCTGGCGGGGCAGGTCGCGGACGGCAGCGTCAGCGCGGCCGAGGCCACCGACCGGATGGAGGAGATCAAGAAGTCGCAGGGGGGATCCGTGCTCAGCAACACCACGACCACGACGAGCAGTTCGGGCGCGCCGACGGTCAAGCGGGTGGTCCGGGAGATCCAGTCGCTGCTGCGTTCCGTGGCCGCGGCGGGCGACATCATCGACGCCGCGGACACTCTCGCCCCGACCCATCCGGAACTGGCAGAGTTCCTCCGGGTGTACGGCGCCGGCCGCACCTCCGACGCGGTGGCGCACTACCAGTCCCACCAGAACTGAAGCCGCGGCCCGGTTCACCGAAGGGGGTTCGGCGGCCGGGCCCGGTCCGAGTGTGCGTGGGGGACGAGGGGGAGTCGTATCGCTCATCGCGGGGGAAGCAAGGGGGGTAGCCGAAGGGGGAGGAGCGACGCACTGCCATGGGTGAGGTCTTCGCCGGCCGGTACGAACTGGTCGACCCGATCGGACGCGGCGGTGTCGGCGCGGTCTGGCGCGCCTGGGACCACCGGCGCCGCCGGTACGTGGCCGCCAAGGTGCTCCAGCAGCGGGACGCCCACTCCCTGCTGCGGTTCGTCCGTGAGCAGGCGCTGCGGATCGACCACCCCCATGTGCTCGCGCCGGCCAGCTGGGCGGCCGACGACGACCAGGTCCTGTTCACGATGGACCTGGTCGCCGGCGGCTCGCTGGTCCATCTGGTCGGCGACTACGGTCCCCTGCCACCGGCCTACGTCTGCACGCTGCTCGACCAGCTGCTGTCGGGGCTGTCCGCGGTGCACGGGGAAGGCGTCGTGCACCGGGACATCAAGCCGGCCAACCTGCTGCTGGAGGCCACCGGTACGGGTCGGCCGCGGCTTCGGCTGTCCGACTTCGGGATCGCCATGCGGCTGGGCGAACCGCGGCTGACGGAGACCAACCTCGTGGTGGGGACGCCCGGTTATCTCGCGCCGGAACAGATGATGGGCGCGGAACCGGACTTCCCGGCGGACCTGTTCGCCGTGGGTCTGGTCGCGCTGTACCTCCTGGAGGGCGCCAAGCCCGATGCCAAGGCGCTGATCCAGTACTTCGCGGCGCACGGGACGCCGAGTGCACCCACGGGGATTCCCGAGCCGCTGTGGCAGGTCGTGGCGACGCTGCTGCAGCCGGATCCGGTGGCGCGGTTCCGCACGGCCACGGGGGCGCGCAAGGCGCTGGCCGCGGCGGCGGAACTCCTGCCGGAGCCGGGCCCCGACGACGAGCTGATCGAGATCTTCGACCAACTCGGCCCACTGCCACCGGGCTTCGCCACGACGGGGCCGCTGAAGCGGGCGCCGGGGGTGGAGGTACGGGGTGGGACGGGGACGGCTTCGGGCGACCACGCGGGCAAGGGCGCGGGAACAGCTTCGGGCGACCACGCGGGCACAGGTGCGGGAACAGCTTCTGGCACCGGCTCGGGAACAGGCTCGGGCCCGGATTGGGGCATGGGCGCCGGCATCGGCGCAGGGGTAAGTCCGGGCGTGGATTCGGGGGCTGGCACCGGCGCGGGGACGGGCTCGGCCATGTATTCGGGGCCGGATTCGGGAGCTGGCGCCGACGCGCGGACAGGCTCGGCCTTCGATTCGGGCACGGGCACCGGCTCGGGCTCGGGCCCAGGAACCAGCTCGGGCGCGGGAACCGGCTCGAACATAGGCGCGGGAACCGGCTCTGGTGCAGGCACGGGGACAGCTCCGGGCACGGGATCGGGGCCGGGCTCGAATGCGGGCCCGGGCGCCGATTCGAGTAGGCCCGCAGCCGCAGACGCGGGCGCAGGCACCGGCTTCCCCGGAGCGCGAACCGGCACCGGCTCGTCCATGAATCCCGTACCGCCGACCGATCCCCGCCAAGCCACCGCCCCCCGACCAGAGCCATCGCGCCCCCCGCAGCCGCCGAGCATGTCGGACACCGGCAGCTTCCACCTGCCGCCCCCGGAGGCCACCACCTCCTCCTCCCGAACTGCCGCTCCCCAGCCCCCGCAGCCACAACACCGGCCCGACCCACAGCGCCACGCACAGGCCGAGGCACAACGCCAGGCGCAAGCACAGGTACAGGCACAAGCACAGCCGCTTCCCCAGCCCCCCTACACCCCGAACGGCGCCCAACAGCACACCCCCGCCTACGTCTCCCCCCACGACCCCACGCACGTCCTGCCCTCCCCCCGCCCCTGGGCCCAGGCACCGCACCTACGCGACGACGCCTCTACTGCTTCGTACACCGCCCAGGACCCGCAGGTTCCACCTCCCGCGCAGGAATTCGCGCCGGACCTCGCGCCCCGCGACCGCCGCGCCACCCACCGAGCGCGCCGACGCCCCGGCGGCCCACCGGCCAAGGTCGCGATCCCCCTCCTGCTGCTGGCCCTGGCCTGCTACGCCGTGGGCTTCTGGGCGCTGACCCACATCTGAAACCGCACGCCGCCGCCCGCAGAAATCACCCAGCGCCGCCCCCAGCGCCCCAGCAGCCCGCTCCCCTTACACGGCCCCGGCCCGCCGCCGACCCACCACCGTCCACACCCCCAGCACCACCAGCACCACCGTGCCCGCCCCGAGGCCGCCCACCGCGAGGGCCTCCATCGTGGTGTCGTCGCTCCCGGTGTCGCCCTGCGCCGCCGCCCGCCGATCTGCCGCCGTGATGGTGAAGAGGTCCCCCGGGACGGGCTGTCCCGCATACCCCGGCCCCTCCTGCGCCGTACCCGACACCCGCACACGCAGCGTCAGGTCGAACGGCCCGTCGCCGAAGTCGTCCGCCACCCCGGCTGACAGGTGGACCGCCAGGTAGTATGAGCCGGCGAACCGCATGCCGTTGACCTTGGTGTTGTTGCGGGCGTACCGGTTGGCGTAGGCGACGGGAGGCAGCGGGGCGAGGGAGGCCGACTGCTGGGTGCCGTCGTAGCCCGTGTTGGCATCGGCGACCTCGGCGCGGACCGGGTTGTAGAGGCTCACGTTCAGCGCGTCGACGGCATAACCGGCACCACCGGCCCCCGCACCACCGGCACCCCCACCGCCCAGATCCACCGTGGCCGACAGCCTGCGCCCCCAGTCGACCGGCACCCGGTAGTACAGCGTCTGCCCGGGTGAGATGCCGGTGCGCCAGACGCCCTGGTCGATGGATGCCGCCCGGGAGAACCCCGCGCCCCCGGAACGGCTTCGCGCCTCCCCCGTGAGCGGCTCCGGCGAGGCGGAGTCCCAGGCGCCGGGCGCACTCGTCGCTCCGGTCCGGGTCAGGGCCGGCTCGGTCGCGGTGGTGAGCTCCAGGTCCCACGTGCCGGCCGCGGAGTCCGCCGTACCGACGCGCTCGACGACCACGTAGTACGCGCCGCTGCCCGTGCACAGGGGGGTCGGCGGGGAGGTCGTACGGGCGCCCCAGGCCGTGAGGGGGCGCGGGCTGCCGGAGGAGCCGAAGTTGGCGCTCTCGTAGGAGCAGGGGTGGCTGTCGGCGTTCTGTACGGACACCCTGATGCCGTCGCTCACGGTGAGCTTGCCGCCGCCCGCGCGCGGGACGGCGGTGACGGAGACGTAGGCGTTGGAGGATTCGTCGAGGTCCAGGCGGTAGTAGAGCTTCGCGGCCTTGGGGAGGGAGCTGCGGTAGCTCTTGCCGGCGTCGAGCGGCCGGGCGTCTGCGGTGCCGGTCGCTCCGTCGACGGACGTCGCGTCCGCCGCGAAGGCGTACGAGGTGTCCGCCGTGCCGACCGCCGAGGCCGACCAGGAGACCGGCGCCGTCGCCGCCCACAGCAGCACCGCGACGGCCGTCCCGCGCCCCCACGCCGTACGCCGCCCCATCACGCGCCACCCCTCGTCGTCGCCCGGATCGTGGCCCATCCTGCCCCGCGGGGGCTCGGCTCATCCGCGTATCGGAGGGGAGCGTCCGAAACGCCCGGGTCCGCTACCGCCCCGGCGGCAGTCGCGCAACCGGGAACGGCCGGAGAAACGCAGAACCCCGACCGTGCGGACGGCCGGGGTCTCTTCAGAATCGGATGTCGGTACTCACGAACCCGTGGGCACGGAGTCAGTCGCCTCCGTCCACAGATCCTGCTCGGCGCGATCCGCCTGGATCTGGCGGTACACGAGGAGCCCGCCGATGGCGGCCAGTGCGACCAGGAGAAGCTTCTTCACCGCGCGACCTCGTCTTTCCTTGACGTAGGGGACCTCTGGCGCCCGACTATACACACCGACCGATACCGATCGGTGACCTGTGTGGAGCCCCAACTCCCGCCCCGGACAACGCAGTCGAAGCGGAAGCAGTTACTCCAAACTATCCCTTTGGCGGCATTCTCCGCACCTTGCACCCATCCGGGTGGTGTTCATCTGAAGATCGACGCGCCATGGGCGTCGGTCCCACACTTCGCCGCCTCCATACACATCATGAGGAAAGTACGCAAATCGCCCAACCCGAAAGTGAGGGGCCATGGCCCAGAACCAGGTCATGAAGCTGTGGACCGCCATCGTCACCGCCCTCCTCGCGCTGTGCACGGCGCTCGGACTCGTCACGGCGACCGCCGCCGCGGCCGTAACGCAGACCGAGGCGAGCGGCAACAGCACGAGCGGCACCGCACGACACCTGACGATGCCTACGCCGTCCGGGTCCTGGTACTGGTCCTGCGTCCGCGATCTGCCCCCCACGATGAAGCAGCGCATCCGCGCCGAGGCCCACGGCAAGTCCCCCAGCTGCCGCAACCGCCCCGCCGGCGACTCGGAAGCCACCACGGACACGGCCCTGAACACGGCCACCGACACCGACCTGACCGAGCCGGCCGCTCCCCTGCAGCGCTGAGCCCCTCCGCGCCATACCCCGACGCAACCGACGTAACGGCGAACTTGCGTACCCGACCGTCTGCGCGCAGGACCCCCGGCCCCCACGGGCCGGGGGTTTTCGCGTTCGGGCACGGTCGTAGCCTGGCGCCATGACCGGGCGCATCATCATCGTCACCGCCGTGCACGCCCCGTCGGCCGGCTTCCTGGAGGACGCGTACAAGTCCTTGTGCGCGCAGGAGCTGCCCGCCGGATGGGAGTGGCGATGGGTGATCCAGGAGGACGGGACGACGGATCGCGTACGTCCGTACGTCCCCGACGACGAGCGGGTGACCTTCCGGCAGGGGCGGGCCGGCGGCCCCGGTGTCGCCCGCACGATCGCGCTCGCGCACACGGAGGGCGCGTACGTGAAGGTCCTGGACGCCGACGATCAGCTGGTGGAAGGGGCGCTGGCGCGTGACCTGGCGGTTCTCGAGGCCGATCCCGACATCGGGTGGGCCACCTCACGCGTCCTGGACCTCTTACCGGACGGCTCCACCGTCGGTTTCCCCGACGATCCCGACGAGGGCCCCATCGAGCGCGGAACCGTCCTCGACGCCTGGAAGGCGAACGGCTTCCTCGCCCCCGTGCACCCCGCGACCCTTTTCGTACGACGCGACCTGCTGCTGGCGCTCGGCGGCTGGATGGCGCTGCCGGCCTCCGAGGACACCGGGCTGCTGCTGGCGCTCAGCTCCGTGAGCCGGGGCTGGTTCTCCCGGGAGGTGGGGCTGCTCTACCGGAAGTGGGAGGGGCAGGTGACCGGCCACGCGGCGCACACGGCCACGGCCGAGCGCGAGGCGCGCATGGCGGTGGTGGAGGAGCGCGCCCGGGCGCTGGCCGCACTGGGCCGGCGCTATCCGGCCTGATCCGCCGCCTTCGTCCCCTGCGTCACCCCGCTCGCCGTGGCCAGCCACTGGGCGACCCTGCGGACCGTCGTCTCGTCCAGGCTCTCGACAAGCGCTTCTACGGCCGTCAAGTCGTCCGGTGTGAGGTCGTAGAGGCCCGCCTTGGTCAGGCCCGCCAGGAGTACCTGCCGACGACGGCCGTCCATGCGTTGCGTGTGGGTGCTGGGCGCCTTGGGAGCATCGGTGGCAGCCGCGGGCACGGGCGCGGCAGCAGGCGGGGCCGCTGCGGTGTCGTACCGCTGCCACCCGCCGTCCTTCGGGCCCCACAGGCTGATCGCCGGATCGCCGCCACGCGCGCGTACCGTGTGCGCCATCTCGCCGAGCGCGTACTGCACCGGGGAGCGGTGGGGCGACTCCGCACACACCCGCCAGGAGGCCGAGGACAGCTGGTAGACCATGGCGACCCAGCGCGGATCTCCTTGCGGCTGCGGACTCTCGGGACGCGTCTCCACAGGAATCACCCCTTCGGAAGCGGCACGGCAAAGGGACCATAACTGACGACCCGTCAGATAACCAGGCCGCATCTCGGCCTTGCGGCCAGGCCCTGTTCTCTTCGAGCCCGCCGTGCCACCCTGCCCCCGGCCGGGACACGGAGGAGGAGGCGTTGGGGATGAGCGGAGTCGAAGAGGTGGGCGCGGTCACCTCGGCGCAGGCGCCGTCGGCACAGGAGCTGCGGGAAACACACGGCACGCGCGCGCGTAGTGCGTACGACCGTGCCGTCGCCGCCTGCCGGTACGCCGGGGTCGACGAGTCCGCCGCCGAGCTCGTGCCGACCAGCCCCGTGGGCCGCGCGGCGAACGCGCTGCGGCTGTCCGCCCGTTCCATCGAGGCCCTCGGCACCGGCACCCCCGACCCCGCTGCGGACGCCCGCTGTGCCCGTAACGCCGCCGCCACGGCCGCCCTGGCAGCGCAGCTGGCCGGGGCGCGGGACGACGGCGAAGGCTCCCCGGAGGCGTTGCGTGCCGCCCTCGCCGCGTCCCGGGCCG
>NZ_JBEYUY010000060.1:0-19690 GCF_040643775.1 Streptomyces sp. NPDC047081
GACGCGCCGCCGCTACGCGGCGGCATTCCGGCTCCGCCGGAATAGGCCAGAACTCCGTTCCGGCCTACCGGTCCACTCCGTGGCCCGGAACGGGAGCCGGCTCCGCCGTCTCCCAGGCGGGATCGGTGCGCTCCGCGCTCCGATCCCGCAAGAACGGCTGGCTACAGAGGGTTGGCGAGGCGTCAGGGGGGCTCTGCGGTGGGCGCTAGAGATATCTGACCCTGCGTCAACTCTCATGCCCCCCTCCCGAAAAGTCAACACAGTCAACCAAATTTAGATACTCTCAGACAAGCCATGTGCGTCATTCTTAAGTGCCGGATAGAGTTTGGAATAATAGATACGTTCCCATCCAGGCAGACTGTGCGAGTGAATCCAAAATACAGGCCAATCTGATATTGACCCAGAATGCAGAATCATGAAAGGGATAGGAATGACGCGTATGGTCCTTCGCTCGCATCAGTTTGAGGCAGTTGACTCTGTCCTTCGAAATCTCTCAGAAAAGCCTGGTACAGGTGTTCCGCCCGATGGTTTGAGGACGCAGGTAATCGCCGCTACCGGCTCGGGTAAGACCCTGATTGGAGTGGAGTCCGCGAATCGGCTTTCGGCGCGTCGGGTGCTGGTTTTGGTGCCGACGTTGGACTTGCTGACGCAGATGGCTGCTGCGTGGCGGCAGGGTGGGCGACGCGGTGCGATGGTCGGTGTGTGCTCGCTGCGGGCGGAGGAGAGTGCGGGTCTGCCCTGCACGACGGACCCGCGGGAGCTGGTCTCCTGGATGTCTGGTCCGGAGACGGTGACGGTGTTCGCCACCTACGCCGTTGTGGGTCTGGGCGTTCTGCAGCGGGCGCATGCGGCCGGCCTTGCGGTGTGGGACCTGATGGTGGTGGATGAGGCGCACCGGACCAGTGGGGATGTGGGCAAGCCGTGGGCGGCCGTGCACGACCAGGCGCAGATTCCTGCGGTGCGTAGGTTGTACATGACGGCGACGGCGCGGGTGTGGGAGGCCGAGGGGGCTGCTCCGCGGCTGGTGGCGAGTATGGATGAGGGCTCGCCTGTCTTCGGTCCGGTGGCCTACAAGCTGAAGTTGTCGGAGGCGATCCGGCTGGGGTTGGTGGCGCCGTATCAGGTGTTGTGCCTGGATATCCGTGATCCGGAGCTGTATGCGGTGCTCACGAGTGAGGACAGCGGTTCGGACGTCGTACGCGGCGCTCGGCTCGCGGCTGTGCAGACCGGACTTATGCGTGCGGCCGCCGAGGAGCGGTTCCGGCGGGTGCTGTCCTTTCACAGTCGGGTGAGCGAGGCGGAGGCGATGGCGGTCTCGGTGCCGGCGGTAGCGGCTAGGCTCGCCGAGGATGATCCGGAGTTCTTCCCGCCTGCAGACCAGGTCTGGGCGGATTGGCTGTATGGCGGCCACGCGCCGGTGCATCGGCGCGTGGTGCTGGATGAGTTTGCCTCTGATTTTCTCGGTGGGCCCGAATTCTTGGGGCGCGATATTCAGGCGCGGTTGCGGGTTTTGAGTTCCGTGCGGGTGCTCGGGGAGGGGGTGGATACCGCTGAATGTGATGCGGTGCTTTTCGCGGATGCTCGGGGCTCGATGGTGGATATCGTGCAGATGGTTGGGCGCGCCCTGCGTATGGAGCCTGGTGCCGGGAAAATTGCCACGCTGATCGTGCCGGTATTTCTTGGTCCGGGCGAAGATCCGAATGAGTTGCTTACCTCGGACGCGTACGGGAGCCTCGTGAAGATCCTCGGGGCGCTGCGGGCGCACGATACGGAGACGATCGAGGCGTTTGCTGATCCTCGTGTGCGCAACAGCCGTCTGGGGTCGGAGGGCGGTGGCTTCGGGGACGAGCAGGACGTCGTTGGTGAGGATGAGTTGCCGGTGTCGGCGAGGGCGGCTGGGGTGTTGCGGTTCAGTGGGGGGCGCGATCCGGGGGCGCTGGCGCAGTTCGTTCGGCTGCGGGTGATTGACCCCGAGGGGGTGTATTGGCGGCGTGGGATCGAGGCGGCGACGCGGTGGCGGCGGGAGACCGGCGCGAGCGAGCTGCGGGTGCCGTACACGTATGTCACGCCGGAGGACTGGCCCGCGATCGGTGGGCATCCGCTGGGGGTGTGGGTCGCGGATCAGCGCCGCTCCTACGCGGCCGGGACTTTGGAGGCGGCTCGGGTGGTGGAGTTGGAGGCGCTGGGCATGGTGTGGTCTGTGCAGGCGAGTGCGTGGGATGAGGGGCTGGCCGTGGCCCGCTCGTACGCTGCCGTGCACGGGCATTTCCTGCCGTCCGCTCCGGTGGTGTGGGAGGGCTACCCGATCGGGACGTGGGCGAAGAACCAACGTGCGGCGGCCCGCAAGATCCGAGTGAACGCTGTACGGCGTGCGGCTGGAGAGCTCGTCTCCTGTGCTGGTGAGTTGTCGGAGAGCCGTATGGAGGCGTTGGAGGACGTGGATCCGGGGTGGTGTCCGGAGTGGGAGATCAGCTGGCAGCGTGGCTATCGGCTCGTTCTCGCTCACGTCCGGGCCGGTGGCGGGCTTCCCGGTGTGGCGGGCGAGGTGATCGTGCAGGGTGAGGACCTGGGCGCGTGGATCGGCGGGCAGAGGGTCTCGTGGGATCGGTTGGTGCCGGCGCAGCAGTATCTCCTGGAGACGCTCGGCATCGAGCCCGTCGGGGACGGCGGGGTCCCGGTGCTCGCCCGTCGTGCGCAGGACGCCCGGTGGGCGGTCAACCTTGCGGCTGCGCGGGCCTTTCACGCCCGCGAGGGGCATTTGACGGTGCCTCGTAAGCATGTGGAGGTCGTCGGCGGCGAGTTGGTCAAGTTGGGGGCTTTCCTCGACAACACTCGTCGGCGCGCCGCCAAGCTGGGCTCCGGACGCCGTGCCGATCTCGACGAGTTGGGCATGCGCTGGTAATGCCGAAGCGGGGTTGTATTCGGTGCCGAGCCAGGCAGTGCTGTCGGCCGGGCAGTGTTGTCGGGGGCGGGGTGAGGGGGGTGGTCACCGGTGGGTTTGGCCGAGCAGGGCCATGGCCTCGTCGAGCCTTGTGCGGGCCCAGTCGTATTGGCGGGTGTCGGTGTGTGCGCGGTAGACGGTTTCGATGACCATGATCAGTGTGAGGTAGAGGCCGTAGAGGCTGCGGCGCACCTGCTGGGACGGGGTCAGGTTGCCGTGGCCGTAGCCGCGCAGGAAGGCCGTCGGATCGCCGAAGGCGGGCAGCTGGGTGCCGGTGAATCCGGCCTCGATCAACGGGTCGCCGTAGAAGGCGCGTTCGTGGTCGATGATGCAGACGATCTTTCCGTCGCGGACCATGACGTTGCTGTCCCACAGGTCCCACTCGACCAGCCGCGGCTGGGTGACCTCCTCCAGGCTGGCGGCGTGGTCGGCCACCACCGCCCGGACGGTGTCGTAGGGCCGGCCGATGTCGACGCTGCGGCGTTCGCCGTCGTGCAGGACGTCTTCGAGCATGCTCGTGAACACGCGCCGCCAGCTCGCATCCCCCGGCCCCGTCAGCGGTCCGAAGGCCGTGCCGCGCAGCGTGTTGATCTCCCGGTTGGCGGCGCCGACCTGTTCCCCGTAGGCGTCGCGCTCGGCGGCGGGGAGCGTTTCGGCGATGATGCCGAGGTTGTCGGCGTCGACGTAGGGCATGAAGAAGTAGTCGGCGTCGCACAGTTCGCGGCTCTGGTCGGCGAAGTCGACGGCCGGGACCGGCACCGCGGTGTGCGTGCGCAGGAGTTCCAGGGTGGCCAGTTCGGTCGCCATCGCGCCGCGCTCGTAGGTCATCACCTCCACCTGCGGCGGCGGGGCGATCTTCAGGACGACCTGGGCGCCGTCCCGCAGGCGGATGCGGTAGGCGACGTTGAACCAGCCGTGCCCCAGCTCGCTCGCCCAGCCGTCGCCGGCCGGCACGCGGCCGGCACCGTAGGCGCGCTCGACCATTGCGCGCAGCGTGGTGGGTGACTGCCTGTTCTTGGTGATGCTCTCCACACCCTGCCCCTTCGATCCGACCTGCAAGCCCGGCCACCCGGAGGGTGGGCCCCCGGGGGTCGGCGACCGGCGGTCTGGGCGCGGCCGCTTCCCCGGGCATGACATCACATGGCCTGGTGCAGGAACACGGGCGCCCGGGGGTGCGGCGGCCCCCGCCACGCCACGCCCCCGGCCGGCCCTCGGGTCGGGGGTATCCGTCAACTGCCCTGCCGTGTCCGCCCGGACGGCGGGCCGCCAGGTGGTGGGGGGCGGTCTGTCCTGCCAGAGTCTGCGGGCTCCCCCCATGGGCCGTGCCCCGGGCGGGGTCCGCATCCGGCTTTGAGCAGCAGGCCGGTCGTTGCTGACGCTGGAGTGCGTGACGAAGGCCTTCGGGCGGGTTGATGGGACGCGTGCCGGGCCGGTTGGCTCCGGGCTTCCGGTATCCGGTGGGCGGTGGGCGGTGGGCGGTCTCGGGTAGTTCGGCACACCGGTGGACATCGTCGAACGAGGCCCTCTGCGTTCCCGGTCGGCTGCCGTGCAGGGCGCCGCCGGCCGCCTCGACCGGTCTGCTGGATCGGGGCACCCCGCGCGGATCGGCTCTGCCCGGCTTTTCCTTTCCGGTGAGCCGCGCGACGGAAGTAACCGATTGCCTGAACGCGCGCGCGGGCCGGGGTTAGCCTCGTGTCCCCTTCGGGTGAACTGGCGTACGACGAACGTGACTTCGGGAGACGTGTGTTGTCGGGACAGCGGCCGGTGCCGGCGGACGATGCGGGTGCCGCGCTGCGGCAGACCGGTTCCTCACCGCTGCGCGAGGGCGACCCTCGGCGTGTGGGCCCCTATGTGCCGATGGCGCTGCTCGGCAGCGGTGGCATGGGGCGGGTTTTTCTGGCCCGTCCCGCCGACGACAGCCCCGGCCTGGCCGCGGTGAAGGTGATCAGGCCGGAGTACGCGGACGATCCCCGATTCCGGCGCCGGTTCGAGCGCGAGGCGTCGGTGCACGCCCGGCTTCGTACCCGGCACGCACCGCGTCTTGCCGGCACCGGCTTCGATGACGAGCTGCTGTGGATGGCCACCGAGTATCTGCCCGGCTTCGATCTGGCGCAGGCCGTCGGGGAGGTCGGCGTACTGGATGCGGGCGCGGTCTGGCGGCTGGTCGCCGAGCTCGGGCAGGCGCTCGCGGACCTCGGCGCTGAGGGGATCGTGCACCGGGATCTGAAGCCGTCCAACGTGCTGCTGTCCGCCGGGGGCGCGCACGTGATCGACTTCGGTATCGCGAAGGCTGCGGACGCGAGTGCGATCACCGGTACTGGAAACCGGGTGGGGACTCCGGCCTACATGGCGCCCGAGCATCTGAGGGAGGGGCGCTCCGATACGGCCTCGGATGTGTTCTCGCTGGCCGGGACGCTCGTCTACGCGGCGGCGGGGCGGGCGCCGTTCGGCGAGGGGACCGGTGTCGACGTGATGCACCGGGTGGCCTACGAGGATCCGGATCCCGAGGTGATCGGTCGGGTCTCGGCGGCGGACGGGCGGCTCGGTTCTTTGCTGACCGCCTGTCTGGCCAAGGAGCCCGAGCGGCGGCCCGCCCCGCAGCAGCTCGTCGACGCGGCCGCCGCGTGCGCTGTTGTCTCCGCCGCCTGGCCGCAGCCGCTGGCCGGCCGGGTGGCAGTCCGGCAGCGGGCTTATGAGGTGCTGCGCCGCGTGCCCGTCGCGGACCTGGCCCCTTCCGGGTCTGCCGCTGCCGGTGGCCGGCCGGCAGGTCCGTTAGCGCGGGAGCCCGAAGCTGCCCCGCCCGGCTCGGCAGGCGGGGGCGAGGCCGAGGACGGGCCGGTGAAAGCTTCTGCTTCTGCCGGGGGGCGGAGGAAGCCGTGGCTGGTCGCCGTCGCGGGCCTCTCGGTCTGCGCGGTGGTTGCGGTGGTGTTACTGCTCGTCCGCCAGGGCCCGCCCGCCACCGGCACCGGCACCGGGCACGGCGCTGCCACCACGGTCGTCGGTACCGCGCCCGGTGGCGGCTCCGGTGCGCGGGTGTCCCCGGGTGCGAACGGGCAGCCGCGCCCGAACGTCGACGGCGTCGCCGTCGACGACCGCCAGAACGCGACCGCCTCTGCCCCGCAGCCCGGCCCTTCCCACTCCGTCGGCGAGCAGCACGACGACGCCTCCGCTGCCGGCAGCACCCCGGAGGCCACCGCTTCCTCCCCCGCACCGTCCGCCGACAGCCCGCCCGCCAAAACCGCGCCCTGGCTCACCGAGTGCACCTACTACTCCGGCAACGGACGCACCCGTCTCGGCGACAGCGGCAAGCGTGTACTGCAGGTGCAGTGCATCCTCACCAGGCGCGGATACAGCGTGGGAGACACCGGCGTCGACGGGGAGTTCGGGCCCGACACGGAGTCTGCGGTCCGGGCCTTCCAGACCGAGCGGGGGCTGGACGCCGACGGCATCGTGGCCCACGACACCTGGAACGCCCTGCGCAGCACGACCTGACACCCCGGCCGCGTATGCACGGGAGTCCTTGCGCCGGTCGTGCCGGGCGCCACGACCGGCAGCGCCGGAACCGTGACCGCGGCTTGCACGGCCGCTTCCGCGCTCACCTCTGGGAGGCCTCACCAACTCCGGTCCCCGACCGGTGACTTCACCCATCCCCGCTTTCGATCTTCGCATTTGGTCGGGAAGCACTGGACCCGGAGGCGGTCCTCCCCCACGTCTTCTGGCATCGTGCCGCCCTGAGGCAGTCGCGAGGTGCGCGTGACGGGAGATGATGATCGCCCCTTTTCGGCCTTGCGGTTCGATTGTCTGGTATGCGAAGGAAGTTGACCCAGGGGCGGACGATTGACCGGTGACGGCGGGGTCTGCTCCGGGCGGCGCGCATCACCGGCGCGCTCGCCGGGCGCTTCCGTCGCGGAGCGAGCCGGGAGATCCAGCACGCGGCTGCCGGGACGAGGCCTGCCGCCTGCCCGCGGAGGCGTGCCGGCGCGGCGGCGCCCCACCGGACGTCGGCCGCCGTCCCACCCGGACCTTCCTCGATGCCGCACTGCCTGGCCCCTGTGGTCGAATGCCCGCCCCGGCCGGAGCCGGTGCATGCTCACCGGTGATCCGGTGGAGCGCCGGCTCTGTCCGCGGCCTGGCACCGATACCCGCAGCGGGCTGTGCCTGCCCGCGCGGCTCACCGGCGACGACACGCTGCCGGGCGGGCCGGCGAAGGCCGTCGGACGAGACGCGGGCAGCCAGATGCACGGGCCCCTCCCGTACGACGCCCGGGCCCGCGAAGAGTGAGTTACTCGGGTGCCGCCCCGGCGGTGCGGGGCAGGTCCTCGTCGGCGGCGGGCACGGCGGTGATGCGTGGCGCGGGTACCGCGTCCCCGAGGGCCAGCAGGCGCGTACGGATCTCCTCGGCGGCGGTCGGGTCGGTCCGGATCAGGAGGCGCACCGCGCGTTCCCAGACCGTGCGGGCCGCGCCGGGGTCGCCGGTGGCGAGGTAGGTGTCGCCGAGGTGGCACAGTGTTCCCGCCTCGCTGAACAGGTCGCCGACCTCGCGGTAGAGCCGTAGCGCGCCCTGGTAGGCGGCGATGGCCCGCCGGTGCTCGCCGAGGTGGTGGCGGGCCACACCGAGACTGTCCCAGGCGCCGGCCTCGGCGTACCGGGTACCGGTGGGCAGGCCGGCCAGGCCTCCGAGGGCCTGCTCGAAGTAGGCGGCGGCCGTGTGGTGTTCGCCCCGCAGGAGATGACTGCAGCCCAGCGCGTGCAGGGCACTGGTCTGCGCGGCCCGCTCGCCCAGGGCCCGGTAGAGGGCCAGGGCCCGGCCCGCCGCCTCGAGCGCCGCGCCGTGATCGCCGAGGCGGTCCAGGAGCCAGCCGTGGCTGCGGTGGGCGTGGGCCAGGCCGAGCCGGTCGCCGAGGTCGGCGAACAGGTCGAGGGAGTGGCGGATGTGGGTGCGGGCGTCGTCGTAGCGTTCCAGGCGGGCCGAGGCGCGGGCCAGTCCGCGGTGCAGATGGGCCTGGGCCGTGCGGTGGCCGTCGCGGAGGGCCGCGTTCAGGCCGAGGCGCTGCAGGGCGGCGCCGTCGTGCCAGTGGCCCTGGCGGTCCATGAACCGTTCCAGTGCCCAGGCCAGGCCCCACACATGGGCGTGGTCGCCGCGGGCGGCCGCCCGTTCGGCGACGGCGGCCAGCACCCGTGCCTCGGCCGTGTACCAGCGTAGTGCCTGCGCGTCGTCGGCGAAGGACGCGGGATGCGCCCCGCCGGCGGCGGCGGGCAGTGGATGCAGTCTCCAGAAGGGCGAGTAGACGCGGCCGGCGGCGTGTGCGGTGTGCAGATAGTGGTCCAGGAGACGGCGTACGGCGGCCTCCCGCTCGGGAGCGTTCTCCTCCGCCGTCACGCGTTCGGCCGCGTAGGTGAGCAGCAGGTCGTGGCCGGCGTACCGGCCCGGTAGGTGCTCGGTGAGCAGATGGGCGCGGGTGAGCTCGGCGAGCAGACGGCGGATGGCCGCCGGGTCCTTGCCCGCGACGGCCGCCGCGGCCGGCAGCGAGAGGTCCGGGCCCGGATGCAGGGACAGCAGCCGCAGCAGGCGTGCCGCGCCGGGGCTGAGCGCGCGGTAGGACCAGGACAGCACGGCCCGTACGTCGCCGGCCGGGTCCGCGTCGGTGAAGGCGTCCAGGCTGCCGTGGGCCGTGCGCAGTTCGTCCGCGATCGCGGCCAGCGGGAAGTGCGGGTGGGCGGCGGCCCGGGTGGCGACGACGGCCAGCGCCAGGGGGAGCCCCCCGCAGCGGGTGACGATCTCCTCGACGGCTGCCGGGTCGGCCAGGACGCGGTCGGCGCCCAGGCGGCGGGTCAGGGACTCGCGGGCCTCGGCGGCCGGGAGCCGGTCCAGTGCCAGGGGGCGCGCGGCCTCGGCCGTGACCAGGCCGAGAAGCCGGTCGCGGCTGGTGACGACGACCAGGCAGCCGGGGCTGCCCGGCAGCAGGGGCCGGACCTGTCCGGCATCCAGCGCGTTGTCGAGCAGGATCAGCACCCGGCGGCGGGCCAGCAGGCTGCGATACAGCCCCGCCTGGGCGTCCGCCGCGGCGGGTAGGCGCTGCGCCGGCACGCCGAGGGCCTCCAGGAAGCCGCGCAGCACCTGTGCCGGATCGGCCGGGATCCCGCCCGGGTCGAAACCGCGCAGGTTGATGTACAGCTGCCCGTCGGGGAAGCGGTGGGCGGCGCGGTGCGCCCACCGCACGGCCAGCGTGGTCTTGCCGATACCGCCCATGCCGCTGATCACCGCGATCCGGGCTCCCGCCGCGTCCCTCGCCGACAGCTGCGCCACCTGGGCGAGTTCGGAGCGGCGGCCCGCGAACGCGGCCAGGTCGGCGGGCAGTTGGGCGGGGCGGACGAACGGGGCAGCCGGAGGGATGGTTTCCGGACCGGAGGGGATGGCGGCCGCAGTATCGGCCACCACACTCAGCCGGACCGGCGCGCTGTCGCCGCCGTCGCCCGGCCCGGACGACCCGGACGACCCGGACAGCTCGGACGACCGGGACGACCCGGACAGCCCGGATAGCTCTGGCGGCAGGGGCGGCGCGGACGGCCCGGGTGGCGCGGGTGGCGCGGGTGGCGCGGGTGGCGCGGGTGGCGCGGACGGATGCGTACGGGCGTCCTCGCGCAGGATCTCCTGCTGCGCGGCCCGCAGCTCCACGCCGGGCTCGACGCCCAGTTCGGCGGTGAGCCGGGCTCGGACGCGCTGCCAGGCCTCCAGCGCCGCCGCCCGCTGCCCGGTGGCCGCGAGCGCGCGCACGAGGAGGGCCTGCAGCGGTTCGTCGAGCAGGTGCTCGGCCGCGGCGCGGTGCAGCACGGCCAGCAGCTGCCCGGCCCGGCCCGTGGCCAGTGCCGCGCCGGCGGCCTCCTTCACCACCGCCAGGTACTCGCGCTCCAGGGCGTTGAATGCGGGGTGGGAGCGCGCCTCCACCGGGACACCGCCGGCGACCGGCCCGGTGCACAGGTCCAGCGCCTCCAGCAGCAGCGCCACGGCAGCCTGCGTGCCCCGGATCCCGCGCTGCCGCGCCCGCCCCACCAGCTCCCTGAAACGCAGCAGGTCGAGTGTCCCGGGCGTGGCGTGCAGCCGGTACCCGCCCGCGTCCCGTAGCAGCCACCGGCCCGGGGCGCGGACCGGCAGCCCGGGCTCCAGCAGCCGGCGCAGCACACCGATGTGCCGGTAGACCGCGTTGGCGGGCGAACGGGGCGGCGACTCGCCCCACAGGGCGTGCTGCAACTCCTCCATGGCCACGGGCCCCGGCGCGTGCGCCATCAACTGGGCCAGCAGCAGGCGTTGCTGGGCCGCACCCAGCGCCACCTCCTTCCCGTCGCGCCATACCCGTACCGGCCCCAAGACCTCGAACCGCATCGTCACCGTCGTCGTCCCCGTGTCCCCGTGTCCCCGTGATGTCCGTCCCCGTGCGCGTGCCCGCGTGCGGTCAGGCGGCCGGCAGCTGGTCGATCCAGCCCATCACCAGCGCGTTGAACTCGGCCGGACGCTCCTGGAACAGCCAGTGCCCGACCCCTTCGAGGACCGCGGACGCGCTGGAGGGGTGCCGGCTCAACGCCTCCTCCCAGTCGCCGTCGATCCCCTTGGCCTTCAGCGAGGCGGCCGCCGACAGGGACAGCACCGGGCAGGCGCGCCGCGACAGGTAGCTCTCCACGCCCGGCCGCACCGTCAGCGCGGCGGCCGCCTCGTCGAACAGGCCCTGGAAGACGTCCCGTACCGTCATCGGATCCATGCCCACAATCCGCCGGCGGTGCCAGACCCGCAGCGCGTCCGCGTCGGGCCCGTCCGCGGCGAGGTTCTCCAGCCCGCCCAGGACCGCCACCGCGGCAGCGGCCGGATCGGGGACCCGGAAGGCGGCGGCCAGCTGCGGCGCGAACGGCGCCTCGAAGCCGTAGCTGGGCTCGACCGCGACGACGGCCCGCACCAGGGAGGGGTACTCGACCGCCAGGACGGAAGCGACCACGGCACCCATCGAGTGGCCCACGACGACCACCGCAGGAGCGTCGACGTTTTCGAGGAGCTGCGCGAGGTCCGCGGCGAAGTCGCGGGGGCGCATTCCGCCCGTCACAGCGGTGGACCGGCCGTGACCGCGCAGATCCGGGGCGATCACCCGGTGCCGCGCCGCGAACGCCCCGATCTGCGCCGACCAGTCGTGCGAGTCGCAGGTTCCGCCATGCACCAGCAGCAGCGTCTCGCCCGCACGGCCGTCGGCCGGTTGCTCGTCGGTGTGGAACAGCCGGTTGCCGTTGATCATCGTGTACGTCATGTAACTCGCTCCCGGTGCAAGGGGGTTGGTGGGTGGCGGGAGCGTAGGCAGGGGGCAGTGGACGAAGTGTGCCTGGCTTGTGACCGGCGGCCTTCCCCGATGACGGTCGATCTTCCGCCGCGCCTCGGCCGCCCCGACGGGATCGCATTCCTTCAGCGCGTCCCGGGCGGTCTGCCAGGCGTGCAGAGCCTCGGCGGGATCACCGGCCACGTGAGGGGCGCCGCCGGGCCGGTCCAGGACGCAGGCCTCGTTGCACAGGTCACCGGCCTGCCGGACAGGGGCAAGGGCGCGCCGGTGACAGCCGGCCGACGGGTCGTGACGGCCCCGCTGGCGATGGAGGTGGCCGAGGGTGTCCCCGGTGCAGCCCCCGGCGAGCGGGATCTCCAGCTCCTGGAAGAGCGCGGGTGCCCGATGCGCGTGGTCGAACGCATCACGGGCCTCACCCAGGCAGGCCTGTCCCCAGGCCGTCGCCACCAGCACACCGGCCCCGCCCCTGCGCGCCGCGGCGCGCAGGCCGCACGCCCGGTACGGACCGAGCACGGGCGCCACGCACTCGAACCCTTCTGTGAAACGATCTTGACGCGTCATCAGCTCCCCCAGGGCCAGACGCCACGGCGCCCGCCCGTTGCCGTCGCCGACGGCGAGCTGGCCCAGCTCGCCCAGGGCCGCCCGCAGATGCCCGTCGGCCTCGGCGCACCGTCCGAGCATCCTGCAGGCCCGACCGAGCCCGCCGTGGGCAGGGGCGAGGGCCTCGGGATCGGCGAGTCTGCGGGCGGCCCTCACCGCGGTGCGCTGCATGGCGAGGTACTGCGGCCCGTGTCCCCACCGTTCGTGCAAGCGCTCCGCCCACCCGGCCAACTGCCAGACACGGGTGCCGAGTCCGAGGCCGGCGGCCCGGCGGAATGCGCCGCACAGCACCGCCCGCTCGCCCGTGGGCCAGGCCAGGGCTGTCGGCGCGTCGGCCAGGGGCTGCGCCGCCGACACCGAGGGCCCGGCCGGTGCGACGGGGATGATCACGGCCGTCGGGCGGTCGGACAACACCGCGGCGGCACGGGCGGTGTGCACAAGGTGGTCGAGCAACCGGCGCCGGCTCGCCCGCCGCTCCTGCTCGCTCTCGGTGGCGCCCACCAGTTCGGTGGCATACGCGCGCAGCAGGTCGTGGCAGGCGTACCGGCCGGGCGTACGCTCCGCGACGAGGTGCGCGTCGGCCAGCTCGGCGAGCAGGGACCGGGCCTGGGAGACCGGTCCACCCACGAGGGCCGCGGCGGTGTGGACGGTCAGCTCCGGCCCCGGATGCAGGGACAGCAGCCGGAACATGCGGGCCGCCGAGGCACCGAGTGCGTCGTACGACCACGAGAACACCGCCCGTACGTCGCGCGCGGGGTCGGCGTCACCCAACGCCGCCAGCCCGCCGTGCGCGGCCCGCAGTTGTCCGGCCAGCGTCGCCAGCGGCAACGAGGGCCGGCCGGCGGCGCGGGCGGCCACGACGGCCAGGGCGAGGGGCAGCCGCGCGGTGAGCCGAACGATCTCCTGCGTCGCACGGGGCTCGGCGGCCACCCGGCCGGCACCCAGCCGCAGGGCCAGGGCCGAGCGGGCCTCGGCCGGCGTCAGCGCGCCCAGCGTCAGCGGGTGGGCACCGTCGGCGGAGGCCAGGCCGCCGAGCCGGTTGCGGCTGGTGACGAGCACCAGACAGCCGGGACTGCCGGGCAACAGAGGCCGGACCTGAGCGGCGTCACGCGCGTTGTCCAGCAGGACGAGCAGTCTGCGCCCTGCCGACAGGCTGCGATACAGGGCTGCTCGGGCGTCGAGCCCCTCGGGTATGCGGGCCGCCGGCACGCCGAGAGCGGCCAGGAATCCCCGTAGGACCTCCTGCGGCCGCACGGGTCGCGCCGCGGGGCCGAAGCCCCGCAGGTCGGCATACAACTGCCCGTCCGGGAAGCGTCCGGCCACCTCGTGCGCCAGATGTACGGCAAAGGCACTCTTGCCGACGCCGGGCGGGCCCGTGACGGTGCTGATCATGGGGGCGGGCTCGCCACCGGCGTCGTCGAGCAGAGTACGCACGCGGTTCAGGTGCGCCTGTCGGCCGGCGAAGACCGGCAGCACGGGCGGCAGGCGGGCCGGCCCGGCCGACGGGCGGACCCAGGCGCCGGGCGACACGGCCTCCGGCCGGGCCCGGGCGCTCGCCGCAACGTCCTCGCATGCCCCGCCGGCGGCCGCCCGCAGCCGCGCGGCCATCAGCCCGGGGCCGGGACCGACACCCAACTCCCGCGCGAGCCGGCCGGCCACCATACGGAACACGTCCAGCGCCTCGGCCCGGCGCCCGCCGGCCGCAAGCACATGGACCAGCAGGGCCTGCAGACCCTCGTCCAGCGGATGCCGGGCCGCGCTCTCCGAGAGGGCGGGCAGGACACGCTCCACCCGGCCGCAGCGCACCGCCACCTCGGCCGCCTCACGCACCACCGCGTCGTACTCACGGTCCAGCTCGGCGAAGACGCGATGCTCGGGCGCCCGGGCCGGGCATCCCGCGGCCCGGCCGCGGCGCAGCGCGAGCGCGTCGGCGTACCCGGCGACGGCCTGCCGCACATCACCGTGCGCCCTGGCCCCCGCCACAAGCCGGCGGAACACCAGCAGGTCCACACAGCCGGGCGGCACCAGGAGCCGGTAGCCGCCCCCGCCCCGCAACAACCAGCTGCCCTCGGCCCGCTGCGGCAGCCCCGGCTCCAGCAGCCGCCGCAACTCCCCCACATGACGGTGCACCATGTTCACCGCCCGCGCGGGAGGCCCATCCGCCCACAAAGCCTCCACGATGTCCGCCAACGCCACCGGCGAACCCGCTCGGGCCAGCAGCAGGGCCAGCAGGGTACGGCGCAGCGGCGGCCCCGCCGCCACCTCGGCCCCGCCCCGCCACACCCGTAACTCCCCCAGCACCACGAACCGCAATGGCATCGATGTCATCCGTCCCGCCCCCCTCTGGTCCCCATGCTAGGCAGCGGCAGGGCCCGCCCCCACGGAGCAGGACATACCGGGCGTGGCACCAGGGCCGTGACCGCCGGACGGCAACCACGGGAACGGCCACGAGAGGGGTCGGCGGGACAGGCCGCAGGAACGGCTACGAGCACGGCTCGGCGGAACAGACCGCGGGAGTGGCTACGAGCCGGGGTCGGCGGGACGAGCCGCAGGAACGGCTACGCGCACAGCTCGGCAGGACAGCAGCCGCGGGAGTGGCTACGAGCCGGGGTCGGCGGGACGAGCCGCAGGAACGGCTACGGGCGGCTACGGCGGGACGGGCCGCGTGAACGGCTACGCGGCCCTCGCGACCACCTCCGCGATGGCCTCCAGCGCGTCATGGCGCTCGAACCCGGCCCGCAGGGCCTGCGCACGCGCACGGTAGCCGGGCTCGGCCAGCACGCTCAGCACAGCCTCGCGGACCTCCCGCGGCGAGGGATCCCCGGTCCGCAGATCCACCCCCGCCCCGCTCCACTCGACACGCGCCGCCACCTCGGGCTTGTCCTCTCCGTCGCCGCCCACCACCAGCGGCACCCCCTGCCGCAGGGCCTCGTGCACACCGCCGTACCCGCCATTGGTGACCAGCACACACGCATACGGAAGAAGCGCATCGAAGGGCACGTACCCGCCGATGCGCGCATTCGCCGGCACCGCCCCCGCCCCCTCGACCACCGCCACACCGTCCGCGCGCCCCGTCACGGCCACCACCAGGACGTCCTCCCCCGCCAGGGCATCGAGCGCCGGACGCACGAGCCTGCCCAGATCACGGTTGTCGAACGACCCCTGCGTGACCACCACCACCGGCCGCTGCGCACCCTCCACATCCGCCCACCACTGCGGCAGCGGCCGCGGCGGGCGCGGCACGGCCGGCAAAGGACCCACGAACCGGAACGAAGACGGCAGATCACCCCGCGGATACTCGAACTCCGGGACAGTCAGCTGGAGATAGTGATCCGGCGCACTGACCATGCAGTCAAGGACGAACCCCGGCAACTCGACGCCACACTCCCCGAAGTTGTCCTCGATGTGCCGCTGAGCACCAGAAAAAACCTCCCTGACCTGGTCATTCATCTCCCGGTGCCGCTTCTTCGCCCCCTCCCCCGCCAGCGGCGGCATCGCCAGCCCGATCGGCGGCGCATCCTCACTCAGCACCGTCGGCATCGTGATACCCAGACCGATAGTGAGCGGCCGGCGCCCGCGCGGAGCCGACAGGCTCAAGGCCGCCGCCCCCAAAAACTGCGGATCACTGATCACCACCGAAGCCGGGAACCGGCGGGCCAGCAAAGTCCGCAGCGCACGATACTGGGCAGGGGCCGGATCACCGAAAACATGCTTCAGGTCATACTCCAACTGCGCCGGACCCGGCGGGAACGCGGCACGATCGGGAAAATACAGATCCAGCCGCCGGTCATCGAAATCCGCGCCAGGCGGCAACGACACATGCAGCGCACCGGCCGCCCGCACGTCCTCGGCGAACCGGCTACCCGTCAGGACCACCACCTCGTGCCCGCGCCGCACCAGATCCGACACGACCGTGAGAACGGGCTGGACATGGCCGTGAAACGGCGACGCGGCGGCAACAATCAAGGTCACGGTGGGCTCCCTCGCTCGGTGAACGGTGCCACGCAAGGCTAGAAACCCGATGTGCAAAACAAGTGCGCCAACCCCAGCGCCGGACACGAGGCCTTTCAGGATGCCCGCCGTCACCGAACTCATCGCAGAACTCAGCTGTGCGCAGCCGGTCGTGCAGCCCGTCGGCGGGCGAGGAACACCTACACGCCAGGCCAGGGCGGAGCCCTCCTGGCGCCGTGCTGCCACCGCGCTCCTGCCGGGCCAAGCGTTGGGCGTGTTGAAGTCGGGGCAGACTTCCCCATGTTCCCTCCCTCCTCCAAACCCCTTGCCATCGATCACAACGGCAACCGGCTGATTTCCCTCACCCCCGGCACCGAAGACGACCTCCCCGGCGGCGCTCCCACGCCCATGGCACTGACCGCCCTGCGGCACCACAACGAAATCGCCGTCATCCACCGCCTGCACCTCCCGTCGCTCGCGCACCCCCCTGCCCGGCCTGCACCTTCCAAGGTCCACCATGACCCCGAAATCGCGCACGTGTTCAAACCGCGTCGGGTGCACCGCGGTTCCCTGTGACTCGAAGGGATTGTTGGCCACTCGCGATGATGGTTGGCCAGTGCGGAGCGCCTTCGCCATGGGCCCCTGAGTCGAATCCGCTTGATGCCACCGGGGTCGATGGCGCACTGTTCAATTGACGTTGAACGAGGCGCGCGAAAGAGAGTCGATTGTGCTCCTCGGTGGCGGGTTGACGCGGAACATTTCGGTGGTGGGGGTGTTGTGGCCGGGCGAATACTGAGGCGGGTGCGCCTGCTGGGCCTGACCGCGCTGTTCCTGGTGGGCTCCACGGTCGTGTTCCTGGGCCTTGAGGGTGGCGGTGGCATCCTGCTGCACGTCACGCAGAGCGTCTGGGTGGAGCTGCTTGTATATCCCGCGCTCTATGTCCTGGCGTTCCTTCTCCTCCTGCTCATGGTGCCGCACATGGAGGAGTTCGAGGGCTGGTCCAAGGGCTGGGTCGTCCTCGCGATGATCGTGGTGCCCATCGCTGCTCTGGTCGTGACGTACCAGACCTACACCGGCCTGGACCAGCGGGCGCTGCACGCCCGAGGCCGACAGGAGCGGGCGACGGTGACCGACGTGTACTGGGTCGACGGGGGTGCCGATCCGCCAGCTCACGTCGCGCAGTTGGCCGATCCGTCGGGACAGCCGTTGCCAGGCACGGTGTCCGGGGACGGCCTCAAAGCCGGCCAGACCGTCACCGTCACCGTGGATCCCCGGGGGCAGATCCCGGTGCTGCTGGGCACTCCTTCGACAGGCTCAGGGAAGTTCCGGACCGCGGGCATCGCCGCGGGCGTCGAGATCCTGTTCCTTGCATGGGCGGCCTACCGGGGTGCCGCAGACCGGCTGGCCACGAAGACGACCGACAAGCCGAAGCCAGCGCAGAGGCCCCACGGCGTTCGGACATGACGTACCTGCGGCAACGGCCCCAAGGTTCCTCAGCTCCTGCCCGAACCGCTGCAGAGAGCCGCAGTCGGAAAACATTCGACCCGTGCCGGGAGGCGGCTCCACGCTCGCGACGATAAGACGACCGCCGCGTGGCCTTCGCCGCCCAGGGGGCAGGGCCGCCATGACGCCGCGTGCACGCGTACGACATCCCCTTCCGGAATGCGCCGTGTCCGCATGCCCTGCCGCGCCAGACAGACCCTGAGGGACTCCACCAGGTAGAGCGACGTGTCCCCGCCCCAGGCGGTCACGATCGCGCGTACGGCGGCCCGGCGCTCCGGCTGGCAGTGGCTTCGCCCGAACCGCTCGCGCCCATCAGGAGCACGCACCGTCCCAGCCCGGCGGCGATGTCCACCCCTTCGACGCCCTGGTCGTCTCCGTCCATCCGGACGGCCATGTCGAACTCACCGAGCCGAGCTCGGTGCGAGCCCGCTGGCCGCACCTGGACCGCCTGCCTGACGCCGGGTTCGTCGTCGCCGCGTCCCGCGCCCGCCGGCACGAGGACGCGAACCAGGTCCAGGTCTTCGATGCGCACGGCCGCGAGACCTCCTCCTTCTCCGTCGGGGACACCATCGAGCACCTGCTCGTGGACGAGACCGGCCATACCTGGGTCGGGCACTTCGACGAAAATCCGGCCGGCATCCGCCGCTGGAGCGCCATCACCCCCCTGGACCTCCGACGGCGCCGCCATCCCCGGCCTGTTCGACTGCTACGCCCTGAACGTCTCGGACACCGCCGCCTGGGCGTGCCCCTACACGGACTTCCCGCTCGTCGAGATCCGCCCCGACCGGCCCGTGAGGGTCTGGTCGAACCGCATCAGGGGCGCCCGCGCGGTGGCCGTCCACGGCGACCGGGTGGCCTTCTACGGCGGCTACGGCAAGGAGCGCGACCGACTCGCCAACGCAGAACACACCGAAACTTCCGTCGAGCCGACGGACGCCCGCCAACTCACCCTGCCCGATGGCCCTGCCCCCGGCCGCCGACATGTCATCGGCCCGGGGCAGGATCTACGTCCAGACCGAGCCGCTCACCGCCTGGGGCGTGTTCGACCTCAACAGCTGTGGCTAGGGCCGAGTTCTTGGCCCCACCTCAGGGCGGCCCGGCGTGGCTCCACTCAGGCGTCCGAGGGCGGCTAGCCGCGGCCCCACTTCCAAACCCACTCCCTGGTGAATGCCGGAGCGAGCTGAAGTCGCCCCGGGAGGTGTCCGTTTGGGGTGGGGCCGACGCGAGTCGCCTCAAGGCGGGGCCAAGAACTCCGCCCCGGCAGCCGTACGTAGCGGTTCAGGAGACGTCTGCCCGACGGGGGGCGGCGTCGGCGGCGTCAGTTCGCGGGCTCCCTGCCAGAGCGTCTCGAAGAAGTCCCGGCAGCGGGCGAGGCTTTTCCGGTCTTGTTCGCCGCTTTCCAGTGACCAGCGGTCCAGCCGAGAGCCGCCGAGGATGTCCAGGAGATCACCCTCGGCCGTGTCCGGTCCGGGAGCTGCAGCACAGTCCGGGTCGGGGCGCAGATCCAGCTTGTCGTAGAGGCCCTCGTACGCCACGTCGGTGTTGCTCACGGAACTCTGGAGCGTCGCAGATCCTGCCCCCGGCACCGACCTGGCCGGGGACGTCGATCTGCGCGGTGAAATCCGGTACCAGAACGCGCACATGCACTCTCCGCGCGGGAACCGTACTCAGGCTGTACAGCATGGACCTGACCGGATTGACGAACGTCTCTCCGGTGAAACTCATCGCCGCCACGTGCACCTCTCCCCCGGCTTCGAGCGCCTGCCGGATCTCGGTTTGCAACGCCGCGGGCGTCACCAGAGGGCGCAGAACCTGGTTCAGCCGCTGCAGTTCGTCTTCGAGGCGACGCACCGTGGCGGCCAGGGACTGCTCCGTCTCCTGGTGGGCCGTGTGCGCCGCGTTCAGGCGCTGCACCTCGCTGTACAGCACGTAACCCACCACGGTGAGCAGTGCCCCGCCCAGGTAGACCTTGCCCTGCAACACGTCACCAACGGACTTCACGAACTGGGCGACCAGACCCAGAGCGAAGACAAGGGCGAGAACAATCCTCGTGACGGTCGACTCCGCGCGCCCCCATACGCCGGCCAGTCTCACGCTCCACGACAGCCCCGTATCCGACACAGTTTCCCCCGGCGAGCCGCCGATATCGCCTTCCTGTGCCCAGAGTGCCCGCCAGACCCGCAGACGCGTACGAATATGAGACAGCTGACAGCAACGCCTCTGCACCACAGAAAGCCAGCCCAGCGCCAGCCGCCATCGCTCCTCTCCAGACCACGCACTCACCGCCCTGCAGTCGCGCCCTCTGGCGGGCGCGCTGCCAGCGCGGTCAGCCGGGCCGACCACGGCGCGGCCACCGCCTGCCCGGTACGGTCCGCGGTCC
>NZ_JBEYUY010000061.1:0-18023 GCF_040643775.1 Streptomyces sp. NPDC047081
GCCTGGACGGTCGCCGACCTGGCCACCGAGGCGTCGTTGTCACGCGCGACGTTCGCGCGCCGGTTCACCGCACTGCTCGGCGTCGCCCCACTGACTTACCTCATCGACTGGCGAATGGCGCTCGCACGCGAGCAACTACGCGACAGCGACACCGGCGTAGCCGCAGTAGCGCGCTCCGTGGGATACGCATCGGAATTCTCCTTCGCCGCAGCCTTCAAGCGCCACCACGGTGTGGCACCCGGCCGCTGGCGAACCTCCGTAACCCAGCACTGAGCCCTCGGGACCACTGCTGCCCGCTGTCGAAGCGGGCAGTAAGCGCGCCGGTCAGAAGAGCCGAGGCACTCCCGACCTACGGCGCCATCCTCGTCGCCGCCAAGGACGGTGTCACGCCGGCAGCCGTGGGGTTCGCCGCGCCCGCGCTGCTGGCGGGCATCGTCATCGCCTTCCTCCCCCGATCCGCGTCCATGGCCGACGCAGAGGCCGCGACGACCGCTCCGCGCCAGCCAGACACGACGCGGCTGTGGGAACCCATCGAGTCGACCGTCAATTCCCTGAGAGCATAGGGACTTTCGTTGAGCGGATTGCCTCATGATGCTCGTCGTCGAGCGGACGTTTCTCATGCCCTGCTCGAAGAGAATGGGCAGCCCCCGCCACGGCTCGTGCGACGCATGCGGATAGTGGATAGCCGGTCGCGGGTGTGATCAGGCTCAATGTGCACACACAACGACGTGGTCCATGGCGCAGGAGGCGATCATGCCCGAGCCGCATCCGGTGGCATACTCCCGCAGCGGGTTCGGCGGTCCGTTCGCGTTCATGGCCAATCCGCACTACATCGTCGACCACGTGCGCGCCGAGGGTGACTACACCCCCGCACCGCTCGCCCGCGCCTCGGGCTCAGCGTCCCCGCCGAGGGCCAGGACGGCGCGTGCGGTCAGCTCGCCTGTGACCAGGGAGACCGCTTCGCCGGGCTGGGCTGGGACATCAGCAGCGAGGGCGGCGTTTCGTACACGGCGCCAGCGCCTGGCTGGACTGCTCTCTGTACAACGAGGACCCGTCGGCGATCACACCATCGCGCCGCTGGAGATCCACAGGCTCTGTGCTCAGCCGGAGACGCCGCCGCTGGTCTTCCAGGGCAGCCGGTTCCGCGAGCTGGCCACGACCTGAAGGGCGCCACTATGCGCACACGCACGGTTGAGAACATTTCACGTTCTGCCTTGTGGACAGTCACGTAATTCCCCACCCAAAACATCACGCAATGGGCCAGGTGGTCGGCGGCGCCCACCCAGGATGGGGAATTACGCGACCGCTCCCGCTTCTCCAGTCCACCCAAAATCAGCCTGCGGAGGTACCCGTGATCGATGGAATGCTCGTGGTCGACGCGATCGTCCACGCATACGACTTTTCAGAGCAGAACGTCCAGGACAACAGGATCGCGCGCGCCACCCACGCGGGGATCTGGGAGGGAGTCCGAGCCGCCCTGCCGAAGGATCGGGTCCTGCCGCGGGAGATCGCCGTGGCGGACTGGCCGATCGAGGTCACCACCGAGACGATCTTCCGCGAGTCGGGCACCGACTTCGCCGCCCACCACAACCTGCGGCTCGACTCCTGGTTCCACGACGGCCTCGTCAGCCGCGAGAAGAACGCCGAAGCAGCCCGCCGCTGGCCACAACGCTACTTTCCCTACGTCGGCGTCGACCCGACCCAGGGTGTCGATCGCTGCATCGCCGAGATGCGCGAGCAGGTCGCCGAGACACCCAACGCGGTCGGCCTCAAGCTCTATCCCCACCGGATCTATCCCTTCGAGTCCTGGCGGATGGACGATCCGGCGGTCGCCTATCCCCTGTTCGAGGAGGCGGCCCACCTCGGCATCAAAGTCGTCGCGATTCACAAGGCGCTGCCACTCGGCCCGGTGCCGATGGACCCCTACCGCGTCAGTGACCTCGACGGCGCGGCGATGAATTTCCCGGAGATGAACTTCGAGATCATCCACTCGGGAATGGCCTTCGTCGAGGAGACGGCCTGGGCGATAGCTCGGTTCCCGAACGTGTACGCCAACCTTGAGGCGACGACCTGGATGGGGGTCCACCACCCCCGCCGTCTCGCCGAGACGCTGGCGGCCCTGATGAGTCAGGGAGGCTTCAACAAGCTCCTCTACGCCGGCACCCTTCCGATCCTCGACTGCCAGTTCCTCCTCGAATCATTTGTCTCGCTCGAGTTCCCCGAGGACGTCGTCGAGCGATACGGGTTCGAGTTCACGCGCGACCTGAAGGAAGGCATCCTCGGTTTGAACTACCTGGAGATGGTCGGCGTCGATCCGGAGGAAGCCAAGGCGCGGATCGCCGATGACGAGTTCTCCGAATTCAACGACGGGACGAAGTTGGACCCCTGGGGAACCCGCTGGGGCCTCGTCGGCGGGGCGGAGGTCAGCGCATGAGTTCGGCACTGGACGAGCAGATATCGACCGCGCTCGAGGAAGTCCACGATCCCTGCAGTGTCGCTGCGGGGGCACCGTTGGGCCTCCTCGACATGGGCTTGGTGCGGGATTGGGAACTCGACGCCGCAGGCCGGCTCACCGTCCGCCTCAGGGTCACCAGCCCGCTCTGCACGATGGCCGGTCACTTCGTCCTCGACGCCGAGGAGAGGCTCGCGGAGCTGGAAGGGGTGAACTCGGTCGAGGTGGTGGTCGATTCGACACTCGACTGGACGCCCGACTCGATCAGCGAGAAGGGCCACCGCGTCCTCGAAGAGCGGCGAGCCCTGGCCCGCCGCCGGATCACAGGTGCGGGCCCTGCTCCGCAGGTCGCGAGGCCGTGAATCCAGATGGTCAAGGTCTCAGAGCGATTCGTATCGGTCGACGGAATCCGCACCCACTACCTCGAAGCCGGCGAGGGACCCCCTCTTGTCCTGCTGCACAGTGGCGAGTTCGGCGGATCAGCGCGGCTGACCTGGGAGTTCAACCTAGCGGCTCTCTCTGCCCACTTCCGCGTCCTGGCGCCGGACTGGCTCGGGTACGGCGAAACCGACAAGATCCGTGACTTCGTCTCAGGGTCGGACCGGATGATGGCCCATATCGCGGCCTTCGTCCGCACGATGGCGCTCGAAGAGGCGGACTTCATCGGCTCGTCGATGGGCGGCACCTACCTCGTACGCGAGTTGGCCACGTCAAGTCCTCGGCTCCCCGTGCGCCGAGCGGTGATCACCAGCGGCGGCGGGTTCGTCCCCGACAACGAGCATCGTCGAGCCATGCTGGACTACGACGGCACAGCCGCCGCGATGCAAAGGACCCTCCAGGCGATGTTCGTGGACCCGCGCTGGTGGAACGACCAGGACTACATCCGTCGTCGGGTCGAGTCGAGTCTCCTCCCGGGAGCATTCGAGACGGCCGCAGCCGCTCGAATCACCTCGCCCAGCCGTCCTCCGAGAAGCGACTTCGGACAGCCCGACAACACCGACTACGAGTCGATCTCCGTCCCTGTACTGGTCGTCGCGGGAGAGCAGGACAAGCTACGGGAGCCCGGCTACGCGGAGGAAATCGCGGCAAGGATCCCGCGAGGCACGGCGGTGAACCTCAAGGACGCGGGGCACATGGCGAACATCGAGCAAGCGGAGCGGTGGAATCGATGCGTCCTGGAATTCCTCACCGCCGCAGGTGAACCCCACGTCGCCCCGGTCAACTCCCAGACTGCCCGGGCGCTGCCACCGCCCGCACGAAGTTCAGAGTGAGGAAGTGAAAGACGGCCGGGCTGACCATCCGCAGGAAGGGCGCGTCCGGCGGCGGCCTCGTGGGCCAGCCACTGCCTGACGCCGTCGAGCAACCGCTGTGGACGGTCACGTAATTACGTGACCGCTCACATACCCGTCCTTGTCAGCCCAACGGCCGAGCCACAGGCCACAGCGGGTTCCTCGTCGGCCACGTGCACGGTGAGCGCCCCGTCAAGGTACTTGCGTCACCGTCGGCCGACACCTCGACGCCGGTCAGCACGTGCCGGGTCCGGCGCGCCGTGTCCGCCTCGCGCACGGCGAATGCGGAGGCAACCGCGACGCGGCCGGCGATACACCCCGCCGGCGTCTCGAAAACCGCATCGCCGGTGTAGCGGTCGACAGCGTCCGTGGCGTGTCCCTCGTCGACGGCGGCGAGGACGATGTTCGCTGTCGGATCGTCAGCCACGAGCATCGGCTCCCCAAGCCGCGATTCGGGGCAGAAGCCGTTCCGCGTTGCCGGACATGACCTGTCGCAAGTGCTCGTTGCGGTCGGCGAAGTAGTCGTCGACGTTGTTCGTGTACCAGCCGGCGACGTTCGGCGGCACCGCCGGGAAGTCGGTTCCGAACATGATCTGCTCCGGAGGCACGAAGCTCTCGAGCGCGACCAGGTTGGTCTCGAAGCCCGAGAGCGCGGTCTCGTAGTAGAAGGTGCGGAAGTCCTCGATGATCTCCTCGGGGGTGAGCTCGCACCCGAGGAGCTGGGCCAGTCCGGCCACGCGTGCTGCGAGGTAGGGCGTGCTCCCGCCCGAGTGCGACAGGATGATCCGAGCGTTCGGGTACTGCCGCTTGCGGCCGCTCGTGACGAGATCGGCCGCGGCCTTGTAGGTCTCGTTCCCTACCTCGCTCACCGGTACGGGCAGGAAGCGGTTCGGCGCACGGTTGTGGCCCGGAGTCTGCTCACCGTGCACGAACACCACGGCGTTGCGGCGGTCCAACTCCGCCCATAGGGGCTCGAACGCCTTGTCGCCCAGGGAGAACGCGTCTTCGCCGGTGCCGTACACGTTGGTGAGCGTCACACCATCCGCACCGAGCACGTCACACGCGTGCCGGAGTTCCTCCAGCGCGCCGTCGATGTCGGTCGGCGTTGGCAGGTGCGCGAAGAACCCGAACCGGCCGGGGTGGGTGTCCACAATCTCGGCGGCGAGGGTGTTGACCTCACGGGCGAAAGCGCGCCGTTCCGCCATCGGTGCGGCCTGCTCCATGTCATTGGGCAGAGACAGGACCGCAGTGCGGATGCCTGCCTGGTCCATGAACTCGACGCTCTTCTCCGGTGTCCATGTCGTCACCGGACTGTTCGTCCAGCCCGTTCGCTCCATCAGCGCCCGCATCGTACGTCCGACCAGTCCAGTCGGCGGGAAAAGGTGGTGGTGCAGGTCGATCCGCCCGGTCATGCGGCCCTACTTTCTTGATCGGGTCCCACGAGTTCGCGACTCCGGGACTGCACGGGTGAGGGGCAGAGAGGTTTCACGCTGGCTGCCCTCGATGGCGCGGTGGCGATGCTCAGCCGGTGGCCCTCGGGCTCGCGCAGGACCGGCACGGGGAGGGTGCGGGGATCGGCGTACGCGGTGGACGTCAACGTCGACGGGTCGAAGCGGTGCGGGGTGTGGTTACCCTCGGCGTGCACGTAGTCGACGACGTAGTGCGGCTTGGCCGTGAACGCGAAGGGACCGCCGAACCCGTTGCGGGGGTACACCACCGGATGCGACCCGGGCATGATGGCCTCCTGTGCCATGGACCACGTCGTTGTGTGTGCACATTGGGCCCAGATACATTCGCGACCGGCTATCCACTATCCATGATCGGCGCGGCAGCCGCCGTCGGTGGACGCGGACGGCGCGGTGCTCCAGCGCGAAGCGACGGTTGGAGGATGCCGTCGCGTTCGTCGACTGCAGGTCGGAGCGTTCTCGCGCATGGCGGACAGCCGTGCCGATTCTGGATGGTCGGGGGCCTGTGGGCTGGTTAGCGTCACATGTGTATCACCCCCGTCCGTCAGGGCCTTTCAGCCGGGTCACACCAGAGGGCATCTCCGACTCCCCGCTCGTTAGCGGCGTGCATTGCTCCGCTCTCGCACGAACACGTCCACATCCTCGGTGGGCGCAGTGCAACGACGACGAAAGAGAGCAACGGCTGTGACGGATGCGACCAATCCCGCTGATTCCCTGAGCTCCAAGGCAGCAAGTGAAGCCCACTTCCGGACTGCGACCAAGCTCGACGATCCGGTTGCCCATGACCCAGGGTGCTCGCCTTCGGAAGAGGTCCTGTGCGCCGGAGGAAAAGATGCAGAATCGCGAGCGTGTTGGGGAGCCACTCGGCGACTTTCGAGTGCTGCAGACGAGAGACGGCGAGCTTGCCCGCCGTCAGGTTGCCGGCGAACTCTCAGAGCACCGCATAGAAGTCGCTCCGGGTCACCAACTCGCGATGACGTTCAATCGCACTCAGATTGACAACGCCACACTGATGTACGTCGCATACGGCGCGCCAGTGCGGTTGACCGCCGGCCCAGTACAGGACCATGTCGTGATCATACTGCCGACCACGGACCGCATCCGCGCTGAATTCGACGGAGGCGTGGTCACCGCCACCCAGGCCTGCGCAGCGGTGATCCCGGCTCGAACACCTACCAGGTTCGTCGGCGAACCCGGCATCGAGGCGCTGGTGGTGAAGGTTGAGGCGAGCCAGGTGGCCCAACACCTGCACCGTCTGGCCCCACACGCCCCTGGGGTAGTGCCTGTGTTCGAGCCGGGGCTGCCACCCAATCCCGGCCTGCTGGCGAGCGCCGTGCATGCATTGCGGCTGGCCGTCGACGGCGCGGCGGGGCAACCCGTTGCACCTCCCATCGCCACGGAGCTACGCAATCACCTGCTGACGGCGTTGCTGTTCGGGCATCGCCACAGTGCGATGGAACAGCTACTCGCCCCGCCCGCAGAGGTGTCGCGTCCCTTGCTCACGAAGGCCAGAGCACTGATCGACAGTACGGCACCGAGCCCCGAGGAAGTGGCTGCGGCCCTGGGACTCAGCCCGCGCGCGCTAGGGACGGAGTTCCGGCGGGAGTTCGGAGTGCCGTTGCGCAGCTACGTCAGAACGGTTCGGCTGAAGCGTGTCCGTGAGGCCCTCCTCACAGCCGATCCTTCCAGCGGCGCGACGGTGACTCACCTCGCCCTCAATCACGGCTTCACCCACCTGGGCCGTTTTTCGGTGGAGTACCGGGAGACATTCGGCGAATCACCTTCGTCGTCACTGCGGCGAGCCCCCCGGCAGGAGCCGATATCGGCCAACTCGCCCACGTGAGGACAGGAGTGATTGAGTCCGCGCACGCATTGGGGTCCCTTGGCGCTCCCGTCCGGCGGCGACGTCGGGTCAAGCCGCCGTGACAACTCCCAGGCGCTATCCGTTGTGCGCCGCTGGGGTCCTACGACCGGCGGCCAGAGCGATGGAGGGGCTCACGTCGTAACGATCGCGGTAAGCGACGGCGAAACGTCCCAGGTGGTTGAACCCGCAGGTATAGGCGATTTCGGTCACGCTCGGCTTGGCCGCCTCGTCAGGGTCGCTGAGCCCCTCCTGCAGGGTTCGCACGCTGACACCGACGTACTCCGCTCGGTTTCCACCGGTTCATGGGGGCGGGGCGATCCCACGGACGAGCAGTGGGCGGTGCTGGAGCCGGGGTTGGTGACTGCCGCTCGCCTCATAGGAGTAGCTTCGCGGCACGTTCGGGGTAGGCCGCAGATGTACCTGCAAGACCGCCACTTCAGCCCCGCGGTCGCCGAGGGCGCCCGGGTCAGGCGGTGATCCGCAACTGGCTGTGTCTCGACGTCGCCGTCCACGGCCGCTACCACCCCACGGCCTGGACGTACCTGCTCAGGCGCGGCATCGAACCGGTCTTCGCGGAGGGCGACCAGGCCGCGCTGGCCGCCGCCCGCCCCGACTTCATCGCCTTCAACTACTACTTCTCCCACACGGTGGCGGCCCCGACCGGCGGCGCGGAGGACGTCGGTCACACCGGTGACGCGGGCCTCTCGGTCGGCGAGGCCGGCGTCTACCGCGCCGTACGCAACCCCCATCTCAAGACCAACACCTTCGGCTGGGAGATCGACCCGGTCGGATTCCGCGTCACCCTGCGCGAGACCGACGACCGCTACCGGCTCCCCCTGCTGGTCACCGAGAACGGGCTGGGCGCCTTCGACGTTTTGGAGGACTGCGCCGTACACGTCGCAGCTCGCCCTCACCGTGCCCGTGACCGACGCGCATGCGGAAGTCCAGCGACACCTCCCGGGGAACGCTCCAGGAAAGAACCCTTCATGACGAGGTCCCTCAGCGGGCGTCTTCCTCCTCGCCCGCACCCGGCAGCCAGCCCGTGCGGGGCGAACCAAAGCTCCATGCGCACACCGGGAACCCTCAAAGCCGACGCCGAGGAGTTCGACGACCCGTGCCAGGCAGTGCCCCACGGTGTCGCGGTGGACGTGGAAGGTCGCGGCGGTGCGATCCCAGCCGACCTCGACAAACTGCGACGCCTCGTCGCCGACCTTCGGCGGTCCCCCGCGATGGTCCTGCGCAACCACCACCCGCTCACCGGCGGGGATGCCGGCCCGGATCTCCAGGACGACACCGCGTACGACCTCGCCCGACGTCAACTGGGATGACGTCGCTCACACCCGGCCCTCCACCCGAACCGGGCACCAAAGGCCGCACGAGCGGGCATCAGGAAGCGGGACAAATCGGCATCCATGGCTCTGACCTGGAGTTTCCCCCAACCCCATCAGGCAGCATCGGGCGATTTCAGGCCCGTTGTGGGCCACTTTGCGCCAAAAGCTGATTGGTATAAATGTGCGGCAAGACCGGGCACCCCGTGCCCGGACCGGTACGAAAGGCGGGTGAGTGCGATGAACGCCGAAGAGCGTCAGAGCCGGATTCTCGCGCTCGCTCGTCACCATGGACGGGTCGAGGTCACCACCACGGCCGTCGACCTGGCCGTCGCGCCGGAGACCGTCCGCCGCGACCTCGGCGTCCTGGAACGCAGGGGCCTGGTACGGCGCACCTACGGCGGCGCCTACCCCGTCGAGGGCGCGGGCTTCGAAACGGGTCTTCCCGAACGGGAGACCCTGCACGTCAAGGACAAGCGCCGGATCGCCGCGGAGGCGGTCAAGCTCCTCGGTGACGCCGAGACCGTGTACGTGGACGAGGGCTACACCCCACAGCTCCTCGCCTCCATCCTCCCTGGTGACCGACCCCTGACCGTGGTCACCGCCTCCCTCGCCACCGCGGCCGCGATCGTGGACTCCCCGCAGGTCACCGTGCTGCTCCTCGGTGGCCGGGTCCGCGCCCGGACCCTCGCCACCGTGGGCTCGTGGGCCTGCGGCATGCTCGAACGATTCGTCATCGACCTGGCCTTCCTCGGGTCGAACGGCATCTCCCGCGACCTCGGCCTGACCACCCCGGACCCGGTGGTGGCCGACGTCAAGGCCAAGGCTCTGGCCGTGTCACGCCGACGCGTCTTCATGGGTCACCACAGCAAGTTCGGCGCGAGCAGCTTCTGCCGCTTCGCCGGGGTGGACGACTTCGAGGCGATCGTCACCGACACCGGACTGTCCAGCGCCGAGGCGCACCGCTACTCACTGATGGGACCCCGCGTCCACCGGGTCTGAACCGCCCAGGCCCCCCTCCCTCACCACCCAGGAACGTCTCCGCCGGAGCCGCTCCGACGGCACCCCCTTGCCTGCCCGATCCCACATCTCCTCCCTCTCGCCTCTCCGCTCACACCCGACATTTCATGAAAAGGGACGATCATGAACTCAAGATCCACTGTTCTGCGGCGCGCGCTGCCGCTCGGCGCGCTGGCCATGTGCGGCGCTCTCCTCACGGCCTGCGCGGGCGCCGGCGGCTCCGGCGGCGGCTCCGGTTCGCACTCCATCAACGTGCTGATGGTGAACAACCCGCAGATGGCGGACCTGCAGAAGCTCACGGCGGCCAACTTCACGAAGGAGACCGGAATCAAGGTCAACTTCACGGTGCTGCCCGAGAACGACGTCCGCGACAAGATCACCCAGGACTTCTCCAGCCAGGCCGGCCAGTACGACGTGGCGACCATCAGCAACTACGAGACGCCGATCTACGCCAAGAACGGCTGGCTCGCCCCGCTGACCTCGTACACCAAGAAGGACACCGCCTTCGACCAGAGCGACATCCTGCCCGCCATGCAGGAGTCCCTCACCGCCTCCGGCCAGATCTACGCCGAGCCCTTCTACGGCGAGTCCTCCTTCCTGATGTACCGCAAGGACGTCTTCAAGGAGAAGGGGCTGACCATGCCGGCCAACCCCACCTGGCAGCAGGTCGCCGACCTGGCCGCCAAGGCCGACGGCGCCGAGTCCGGGATGAAGGGCATCTGCCTGCGCGGTCTGCCCGGCTGGGGCGAGCTGATGGCTCCGCTCACCACGGTCGTGAACACCTTCGGCGGCACCTGGTTCGACAAGGACTGGAAGGCCCAGGTCGACAGCGCCGCCTTCACCAAGGCGACGAAGTTCTACGTCGACCTCGTCCGCGCCCACGGTGAGGCGGGCGCCCCGCAGTCCGGGTTCGCCGAGTGCCTCAACAACATGGAGCAGGGCAAGACCGCCATGTGGTACGACGCGACGTCCGCGGCCGGGTCGCTGGAATCCTCCGACTCGCCGGTGGCCGGCAAGATCGGCTACGTGCCGGCGCCGGTCGAGCAGACCAAGAGCTCTGGCTGGCTGTTCACCTGGGCCTGGGGCGTGCAGAAGGCGAGCACGCACCAGTCCGACGCCTGGAAGTTCATCTCCTGGGCGTCCAGCAAGAAGTACGAGAACCTGGTGGGCGCCAAGCTCGGCTGGTCCCGCGTCCCGGCGGGCAAGCGGACCTCCACGTACACCAACCCGAAGTACGTCGCCGCGGCGTCGGCCTTCGCCACGGCCACCGCGAACGCGCTGAAGTCCGCCGACCCGAACAACCCCGGTGTGCAGGCCCGGCCCGCCCCTGGCATCCAGTTCGTCGGGATCCCCGAGTTCACCGACCTGGGCACGCAGGTCTCCCAGCAGATCAGCTCCGCCATCGCCGGCAAGACCAGCGTCGAGAAGGCACTGAAGGCCAGTCAGGCGCTAGCCGAGAAGGTCGCCGCCAAGTACGCGGACAAGTGACCCCTTCCCGATCCACCCCACGCTCACGGCCTCCCGGTCCCGCCCTCGCGGGACCGGGGCGCCGGAGCACAGCGGAGACGTACCGATGACCATCACTCACTCGCTCACCAAGCGTCCCCGGGCGCCTCAGACCGCCCATCGGGCAGCACCCCGGCGGCGACCCCGCGGGGCGTGGGCCCGGCGGGCCCCGCTGCTCCCGGCCCTGATCTTCATGATCGTGGTCACCCAGCTGCCGTTCGTCGGCACCGTGGCGATCTCGTTCATGAGCTGGAACGCCCTCGACCCCGACAACAAGTCCTTCGCGGGCCTGGACAACTACACGGAAGCGGTCACCGACCCGCAGCTGCGTTCCTCCCTGCTGACGACCGTCACGCTGACGGTCACCGTGGTCCTGGTCAGCCTGGTGCTGGGTCTGGGGCTGGCCCTGCTTCTCGACCGCCAGTTCCGCGGCCGCGGCTTCGTCCGCACGATGTTGATCACACCGTTCCTCGTGGTGCCCGTGGCCTCCGCCCTGCTCTGGAAGCACGCGCTCTACAACGCCACCTACGGTCTGATCAACGGCTCGCTGACCTGGCTGTGGAGCCTGTTCGGCAGCGACAACCCGCCGCAGCCCGACTGGCTGTCGTCGATTCCGCTGATGTCCGTGGAGGCGTCGCTCATCTGGCAGTGGACGCCGTTCATGATGCTGATCCTGCTGGCCGGACTGCAGAGCCGCCCGATGGACGCGGTCGAGGCGGCCCGCGTGGACGGCGCGACCACCTGGCAGGTGTTCCGCTACCTCACCTTCCCCCACCTGCGCCGTTACCTGGAGCTTGCCTCCCTGCTCGGCAGCATCTACGTGGTGCAGAACTTCGACGCCGTCTTCACGCTCACCGGCGGCGGTCTGGGCACCGCCAACCTGCCCTACACCGTCTACGAGACCTTCTACCAGGCGCACGACTACGGGCAGGCCTCCGCCGAGGGCGTCATCGTCGTCCTGTGTTCCCTCCTGGTGGGCAGCTTCGCCCTGCGGACCGTCTCGTCCCTGCTCCGAGAGGAGACCCGCTGATGGCCACGACCATCGACACCCACGGGGGCGCCACGGCCCGTCGCCGGCGCGGCGCGCTCGGCCTGCTGGCCTGGCTCTGCGGAGTCGTGTTCTTCCTCCCGGTCGCCTGGATGGTGCTCACCTCGCTGCACAGCGAGTCCGACGCCGCGACGAACCCGCCGAGCATCGGCGCGCCGCTCACCCTCCAGGGGTACAAGGAGTTCTTCGGCGCGAGCACCGGCGTCTCCCCCTGGCCGCCGCTGATCAACTCCTTCTCCGCGAGCCTGATGTCGACGCTCCTGGTGCTGCTGCTGTCCATCCCCGCCGCCTACGCGCTGTCCATCAAGCCGGTGCGCAAGTGGTCGGACGCGATGTTCTTCTTCCTGTCCACCAAGATGCTGCCCGCGGTGGCCGGTCTGCTGCCGATCTACCTGATCGCCAAGAACGCCGGTCTGCTCGACAACGTCGCCCTGCTGGTCATCCTCTACACCTCGATGAACCTGCCGATCGCGGTGTGGATGATGCGTTCGTTCCTCGCCGAGGTCCCCGTCGAGATCCTGGAGGCGGCCTCCATCGACGGCGCCGGACTGCCGACCGTCCTGGCCCGGATCGTCGCGCCCGTCGTCGCCCCCGGCATCGCGGCCACCTCGCTGATCTGCTTCATCTTCAGCTGGAACGAGCTGCTCTTCGCGCGCGTGCTCACCGGCGTCGTCGCCGGCACCGCACCCGTGTTCCTCACCGGCTTCGTCACCAGCCAGGGCCTGTTCCTGGCCAAGGTGTGCGCCGCCGCCGTCTGCATCTCCCTGCCGGTGCTCATCGCCGGTTTCGCCGCCCAGGACAAGCTGGTCCAGGGCCTGTCCCTTGGAGCAGTCAAGTGAAAGCCGCCGTCATCAGCTCGATCGGCCAGGTCAGCGTCGAGACGGTCGACGACCCGACACCGGGCCCCGGTCAGGTGGTGATCGACGTATCGGCCTGCGGCCTGTGCGGCACCGATCTCCACATCCTCCAGGGCGAGTTCGCGCCCACCCTGCCCATCATTCCCGGGCACGAGTTCGCGGGCGAGGTCGTCGGACTCGGCGCCGGGGTCAGCGGTCTCAAGATCGGCGACCGGGTGGCCGTCGACCCCTCGCTGTACTGCCACGAGTGCCACTACTGCCGTATAGGACGCGGCAACATGTGCGAGCGCTGGAACGCCATCGGTGTCTCCGTCCCCGGCGGCGCGGCCGAGTACACGGTCGCCCCCGCCGCCAACTGCGTGAAGCTCCCCGACCACGTCCGCACCGAGGACGCCGCGCTCATCGAGCCGCTGTCCTGCGCCGTACGCGGCTACGACATCCTGCGCTCCACGCTCGCCAGCAACGTCCTGATCTACGGCTCCGGAACCATGGGCCTGATGATGCTGGAGCTCGCCAAGCGCACCGGCGCCGCCACCGTCGACATGGTCGACATCAACGAGGACCGGCTCGGCACCGCCCGTACCCTCGGCTGCACCAACGCCGTGA
This sequence comes from Streptomyces sp. NPDC047081, assembly GCF_040643775.1. Taxonomy (NCBI): domain Bacteria; kingdom Bacillati; phylum Actinomycetota; class Actinomycetes; order Kitasatosporales; family Streptomycetaceae; genus Streptomyces; species Streptomyces sp. NPDC047081. The sequence goes on from NZ_JBEYUY010000061.1 coordinate 13,437, forward strand.
CCACCGCCGACGCCATCGAGCGCCCGCGCGGCTGGGACGTGGTCATCGACGCCACCGGCAACGCCAAGGCCATCCAGGACGCCCTGGGCAGGGTCGGCAAGGGCGGCACCTACCTCCAGTTCGGCGTCTCCGACTACGCGACCCGGGCCACCATCGAGCCGTACCGCATCTACAACCAGGAAATAACCATCACCGGCTCGATGGCGGTCCTGCACAGCTACGAACGCGCCGCCGAACTCTTCGCCGGCGGCGTCCTCGACCCGGACATCTTCATCAGCGACCGGCTGCCGCTGGACGACTACACCGAGGCGCTACGGCAGTTCCAGGCGGGCAAGGGCCGCAAGATCCAGGTGCTGCCGTGACCGGAAGCCTCCCTGTGCTCGTCGTCGGCGAAGCGCTGGTGGACGTCATCGTTGATCCTGACGGGTCAGGCCGGAACCACCCCGGCGGGAGCCCCGCCAACGTGGCCCTGGGACTGGGCCGACTCGGCCACCCGGTCCGGCTCGCCACCCGCGTGGGACGCGACGACTTCGGCGACCTGCTGCGTAAACACCTGGAGAACAGTGGGGTCGAACTGTCACCGGGATCCGTGGTCGACACGGCCACCTCGACGGCTACCGCCGTACTCGATGCCGCGGGCGCGGCGCGGTACACCTTCGACATCGACTGGGCGCTGTCCGGGACCGTCGAGGAAACACTGCGCGACAGCCCGCCGAGGCACGTCCACACCGGTTCCATCGCCACCGCCCTGAGCCCGGGAGCCGACCAAGTCCTCACCACTCTGCACGCTCTACGGGGTTCGGCCACCGTTTCGTACGACCCGAACCTGCGGCCCGCGCTGCTCCGCTCGCCGACGGAGGAACGGGAGCGGGTTGAACAACTCGTCACCCTCAGCGACGTGGTGAAGGCCAGCGAGGAAGACCTCGCCTGGCTCCACCCGGGCGAGACACCCGATGTGACGGCGGCCCGCTGGGCACGCAGCGGGCCGGCGCTCGTAGTCCTCACCCGGGGCGCCGACGGCGCGACGGTCTGGTGGCGCAACGGTCGGCAGGACATCGCGCCTGTTCGCGTCCAGGTGGCAGACACGGTGGGAGCCGGCGACGCGTTCATGGCCGCACTGGTCAGCCGACTGCTGGACGCCCGGCTGCTGGACGGCGGCCCGGGCGCCGAGGCCGTGACGGCACGCGCGGCACTGCGCGCGTCCACCGACACCGGTCGACTGCCCACAGTTCTCACCGGAGCTCTGACAGCTGCCTCGCGCGCGGCCGCCCTCACCTGCGCGCGCGAAGGGGCGGACCCGCCCAGAGCCGCAGAGCTCGTGTGACCGGCGGGTCGCCCGTCCCGCTCCCCGATCGGGCGGCCCGCCTCTTCCGAGATGGACACCGTTGGTGCCCATCGGCCTGCTGGACGATCGGCCCGCGCGGGCCCCCACCAGTCAGCTGTTCGCTGCTCGCGAGCCCTTCTCGGTAAGCGCTCCCTGTGCTTCAGCCAGTACGGTCAGAACCTCACGTGCTCCTGCACGCACGGTCGCCTCGATCGGTTCGAGGGAGGGTTCGAGAGCCGCTTCGATCGTGTGGCCGAGAAGGTGGGCCCGGTGGTCGAGAGAGACGCCGTCGTCCGGGAGTACGGCGACTCCTCCGCCGACGAATCCGCTCAGTACCGCGTCGATGGTGTAGATCTGATCCGCCGCCGACGCGGTGGCCGCAACCAGTCCGTGCGTGCGCCACGCCGCGACCAGGCGGGTGAGCAGCGCTCGGAAGCCGAGATCCTGGGCGATGGTCAGTCCGCTGCGAGGCGTGGCGAGGGCTCCGAGGACCTCGCTGTCACCGGCATGAATGGCTCGGGCGAGGGGGCGCCGCGTCTGCTGCGCGAAGACCTCCCGGACCAGTCTGCCGGGCAGCGCGGCGTGCGGATCCCGCTCGATGCCGGCGGCGACCGCGCCGAGTACCTCGTGGAACTCACGTCGCAGCAGCTCGGTGAACAGCACCTCTTTCGTCTTCCAGTGCAGGTAGACGGTGCCCTTTCCGATACGGGCACGGCGCGCGATCTCGTCCACGGTGATCCGTTTGTAGCCCCAGGCCAACAGCAGCTCGCGCGCGGCGGCCAGGATGCGTTCGGCGCGTTCGTCATCGGTGGACGAGGGGGCGGCGACGTGATCCAGAGGCATGACGTCAGCATCTCACCCTTCTGGCCGCGTGACCAAATTTCGAAATTGGTCACGCGGTATCGATCGAGAGTATGGTCAAGCCATGACCCCTTCGACGCTCCCCCCACAGGGCGTCCGGCGCGCCCTCATCGTCGGATCCGGCATCTCCGGCCTGGCTGCGGCCTTGACCCTGCACCGGGCCGGCTGGCAGCCCCTGATCATCGAGCGGGCGCCGAGGCGCCGTACGGGCGGCTACTTCGTCCGCTTCAACGGCGCCGGTTACAGCGCCGCCGAACGCCTGGGACTCCTGGACTCGCTCCCGGACCGCCGCGACCCCGAGGGCCGCATGTTCGAGGCCGACTCCAGCGGCCGGCTCACCCCGGGCCTGGCCATGCCCCAGCAGCTCAACGGCACCCCGATGCGGATGCTCCTGCGCAGCGACCTGGAACGCGCTCTGTACGAGGCGGTCCAGGACCTGGTGGAGATCCGCTACGACACCGGACCCGCCGCCGTAACACAGGACCGCGACAAGGTGACCGTGACCCTGACCGACGGTTCCGTGGAAAGTGCGGACCTGCTCATCGGGGCCGACGGCATCCACTCCACCGTCCGCTCCCTGGCCTTCGGTCCCGAGGACCTCTACCGCAAGGACTTCGACCACGTAGTGGCCGCCTGCGTGATGGACGCCCCGCTGCCCGGCATCCGCGACGGCGACTCCGTGATCGCCACCGCCCCCGGCCGCTCCGCCTGGATCAACAGTTACCGCGACCACCCCCCGGTCGCCTTCCTCCTCTACCGCACCCCCTGGCCCGCCGCCGAGATCCGCAAGCAGCCCGCGACCGCCCTGCGCCAGGCCTTCGCCGGCTTCGGCGGGAAGGTCGTACCCGCCATGCTGGACGCGATGGACCGCTCCGAGTCCGTCCTGTTCGACCAGGTCAGCCAGATCCACCTGAACCGCTGGAGCCAGGGCCGGGTGGTCCTGCTCGGCGACTCCGCCTGGTGCATGACCCTCCACTCCGGCCAAGGCTCCGGCACGGGCATAGCAGGCGCCGAACTCCTGACCCGCCTGCTCGCCGAAGAGGACAGCCTGTCAGCCGCCCTCGGTTCATGGGAGCAGCGGCTGCGGCCGCTCGTCACCCGCCACCAGAAGGAGGCCCTGCGCATGCGGCACTTCTTCATGCCCGCCAACCGGTTCGGCTATCACGCCCGCCGCGGCCTCATCCGCGCGATCAGCACCCCCGTAGGCGCCAAACTCGCCCAGGCCATCAGGACCTGACGTCAACGGTCGGCGTTGCCGCTTCCGCCCAACACCCCTCAAAAAATGTCGCAAAATCTCAAGAAAGGTACATTTCACGCCATGGTGGATAACACTAGTGTCGGCCGGGAGGCCGGAGACGATGCAATGAAGGGCGGGACCCCGCGCGTCGAGGTCGCGGAGGGGGTGTTGGAGGGTGTCACCAGTGACGGCGTCAGCTGTTTCCTCGGTGTCCCGTACGCCGCGCCGCCGGTCGGCGATCTGCGGTTCCGGGCCCCTCGGCCCGCCCCCTCCTGGACGGGCGTCAGGAGCGCGGCCGCATACGGTCCGCCCGCCTATCAGATGACGTTGGCCAACCTCAAGGACGTCGGTGCTCTGATCGGGAAGCGGGACCCCGGCGTCGAGGGAACCTTCCCGGTGCCGCCCACGTTCGCCCAGGACGCCATGCCACTCGATTCGAGCGAGGACTGCCTGTACCTGGACATTTACGTGCCGCCGGGCGCGGCCGACGCCGGACCGCTGCCCGTGTACGTCTACTACCACGGCGGCGCGAACGTCTCGAACAGCGCGGCCGCGATGCACGACATCCAGCGTGGGGAGAATCTCGCGCGGGCGGAGAACATCATCGTGGTGCAGCCCCAGTACCGCGTCGGGGCGCTGGGGTGGGTTCATTTCGGCCTGGTCGACGAGACGCTGGAGGAGGCCGTCAACCTCGGCCTGCAGGACCAGATCGCCGCGCTCAAGTGGATCAGCAACAACATCGGACGCTTCGGCGGAGACCCCGCGAACATCACGATCGGCGGCGAATCCGCGGGCGGTACCGCGGTCTCGCATCTGGTGGCGAACCCGGAGGCCCGCCGCTACGTCCGCCGGGCGATCATGCAGTCGCTGTCGCCGTTCAACACCTGGTGCACACAGCGTGAACCCGAGGCACGGGCCGTCGCCGAGGTCTACCGGCAGATCCTCGGCGCACAGAACCTCCAGACCATCGACCCCGACGAGTTCCTCGCCCTTCAATCGGTCATGTCGCGCCTGTTCCACCCGGACACGTCGGTGGCCTGGCGCCCGCACGGGGGCGTTGTCGACGGGAAGTTCATCCACGACCTGCCCGTCCTGAAGCTCGCCGCCGACGGCCTCGACGACCCGGACTTCGAGGTCATGATCGGCTTCGCGAAGGACGAGTGGC
>NZ_JBEYUY010000062.1:0-15610 GCF_040643775.1 Streptomyces sp. NPDC047081
CTCCATCCAACCGGACCGGAACACGCCCGCGCGCCTCTTCCACCTGCAAAACACCACGTCACAGGCCTACAGAACGACTTTGCCGGGGCCCTGGGTCCCGGGGGCACCGGGTCGTTGTGGCGGAGAAGTTCCCCGAGCCCTACACCCTGCCGAGGGCGGTCCACGCCGACCACGAGGTGGCCCGCATCCTCCAACAGGTCGGTATCCGCCCGGACACGAACCCGGCCTTCGAACCGTTCGACGGTGTCGTCGAGTTCCGCAACGCGACTCGCGAAACCCTGCTCGAACTGGACTGGCGCGGGCCGGGACCGTCCGGGTGGCCGGTGGGCAACTTCTTCTCGCAGCCCGAGCTGGAGCGGGAACTCGATGCCCGGGTCCGGACCCTCCCCGCGGTGACAGTGCTGCGCGGGCAGGAGGTGACCGGCTACGAAGAGGTGTCCGACGGTGTCGCGCTCACGCTCCGGACCCACCCTCACGGCTCGGAGAAGGCGCCGAAGACGATCACCGCGACCTACCTGGTCGGCTGCGATGGTGCGAACAGCTCGACCGCCGGACTCGCGGGACTGACTTCGAAGGACCTCGGGTTCTTCTTCGACTGGCTGATAGTGGACGTCGTACCGCCGGCCGGTATGACCTTCGATCCGCTGGGCTGGCAACTATGCGATCCCGCGCGCCCCACGACGTTGACGCCGGCCGGTCCTGGCCGTCGGCGCTTCGAGTTCATGGCGTTGCCCGGCGAGCGGCGGGAGGACCTCGATCGCACCGAACGCGCCTGGGAACTGCTGGCCCCTTGGGGCCTGGATGAACGGAACTCCACTCTGGAGAGACACACGGTCTACCGTTTCCAGGCGCGGTGGGCACAGCAGTGGCGTGCGGGCCGGGTCCTCATCGCGGGTGACGCCGCCCACCTCATGCCACCCTTCGCCGGACAGGGACTCTGCGCCGGCCTGCGGGACGCGCACAACCTCGCCTGGCGGCTGGATCTGGTCCTGGCCGGGAAGGCCGGCGACGCTCTGCTCGACACCTACGGCACGGAACGTGCCGAGCACGTCCGGCACTTCATCGAGCTGTCCATGCGCTTCGGCGAGATCATCTGCGTCACCGACCCCGAGGCCGCCGCCCGGCGGGACGAGGTACTGCGGTCCGCTCCACCTCCGCCGCCCGAGTCACCGAGGCTCGGCCCGGGCGTGCTGGCTGCCGGCAATGACGCGGCGGGCCTCAACGCCATCCAGGCTCGGGTCCGGGTAGGACATCGCACCGGCTTGTTCGACGATCTCGCCGGTTACGGCTGGACCGTCCTCAGTACCCGCCCGTTCCCGACCCTCTCCGGCGCGGCGCAGGCGGCACTCGACCGGCTCGAAGTCCGGGTCGTGATCATCGGATCCGGCCTCGAGGACGTCGACGGCCGCTACGGCGCCTGGCTGAGGGGACTGGGAGCCGAGGCGGTTCTGATCCGGCCCGACTTCTTCGTCTACGCCGCAGTGCCGAGCGTCGGCGACCTGGACCGCACGCTCGTCGAGCTGGATGCGCAGGTGCCGACCGCACGAGCGCTTGCGACTTGACGAAACCAACGGAAGGGGTAGCGGTGCCCGCGGCGAGCTAGGAGGTTCGCCGAGCTTCTCGTAGGTCGACCGTACGCCGGGCAGGACAGCCGTCAGGCGTTTCCCCCGGCGGCTCGAGAGCCGGACGTGGAACTCGCTGCTCGCGAGGAGGAGAGACATGGAATTCAGTAGCAACGATGATTTTGCGTCGAAGGTTCTCTGGCGTCCGATAGGGAAGCCGTCCGACTCACATGGAATGTTTCCGGCCCTTGAGCCGGGCACGTCCGTCGTTGACGGCATCGTGGCTGAGCGCGACGTCGCAGTGGCACTGCGGGACGGCACGACGATCTATGTCGACATCTACCGTCCCGAGGGCGCGGTCGACGTTCCGGCGATCGTCGCCTGGAGCCCGTATGGGAAGCGGGCGGGGTATGCCGGACTCAACAACGTGCCCGGTGTGCCGCCGGGTACGTATTCGGAGGCAACCAAGCTCGAAGGCCCCGACCCCCTGTACTGGACCCGACACGGGTACGCGGTCATCAATCCGGACTCCCGCGGCGCCGGCAACTCGGAAGGGCGCATCCCCGTCTGGTGTGCGCAGGAGGGCCGCGACATCGCCGATCTGATCGAGTGGACCGCTCAACAGGAATGGTCCAACGAGAAAGTCGGCATGGCCGGGAACTCATGGCTGGCCGCGTCGCAATGGTGGGCCGCGGCCGAGCGTCCGCCTCATCTCGCGGCCATCGCCCCCTGGGAGGGGCTGACGGACCTGTACCGGCACTTGGTATCGCCCGGCGGAATCCCGGAGGTCGGCTTCACGGAGTTCTTGCTGTCAATGATGCACGGCACAGAAGCCGTCGAGGACCTCGTCGCCATGAGGCGAGAGTATCCGAACCTCAACGAGTACTGGGAAAGCAAGCGAGTACCGCTTGAACGCATCGAGATCCCCACCTATATGACAGCCGGTTGGAGCCACTTCCACTTGATGGGCGTGATGGACGCGTTCAGGCGCATCTCTTCGTCGGAAAAGTGGCTCCGCGCGCATCGTGATTTCGAGTGGCCCGATCAGTACGCGTCCGAGAACTTGGCCGATCTGCGACTCTTCTTCGATCGCTACCTGAAGGGCGAACCCAACGGGTGGGAGCTGACACCTCCAGTACGAATTGACGTCATGGACGCAGGCGATCGCGATCACGAGGTCCGCCGAGTCGAGAAGGCTTTCCCGCTACCGGACACGCAGTGGCGCACATTGCCGCTGGACGCTGCGGGGGGATCGCTGGTGCGGACGCAACCCGACGTGGAGTCGAAGGTGCGTTACGACGCCCAGAAGGGGACCGCGCACTTCGACCTGACGGTCGAAGAACCGCTCGAGATCACCGGCTATATGAAGCTTCGACTCTGGGTCGAGGCAGACGGCTCCGACGACGCCGATCTGTTCGTGAGCGTGCAGAAGCTCGGTCTGGACGGCGCGGAACGACCGACACTGGTTCTCGGCCAGCCGCATCACGGGGCCTGGGCCACGCTGCGCGTCTCGCATCGCGAACTCGACGAGACGGCCTCGACTCCGTCTGAGCCGGTTCTCATTCATAGCGTCGAGCAACTGCTGTCACCGGGCGAGGTCGTTCCGGTCGAGATCGGGTTCTGGCCGACGAGTCGTTTCTGGCACGCCGGGGAAACCTTGCGTGTGATTGTCTCCGGACACTCGATCCGTGACCCGAGATGGTTCGAGCCATTTGCGTACGACCTTCGTAATGCAGGTGAACACATCATCCACACCGGTGGGCGATACGACTCGCATCTCCTTATCCCGGTTATCCCTCCAGCGCCCCTGCGGCCTGTTCTGTCCGACGCTCCGCTCTCGGCTTCGGTCCTGGCCGAGTGATCGAATACAGCTGCCATGAGCGAGACCGTGGCGGCGTATTGTTCATTATCGCGCGCGGGATCCCATCGGAGACCCAAAAGACTACTCGTTGGCTGACCTCGCCATTCTGGATTGCGTAAAGAAACACATGGCCTCGATTTTGACCTGGGCTGCCGTCAGGTCTACCAAATCTTCAGAGGGGATGGCCCCTGACTCGAAAGCCTGTTGCCCCTCGTTGGTGACCACTCACTGAGCCGCCAGGCGCTGAAGCACCTCCCGGATGGCGCCGATGCTGCACGCCTACTCCTTGGTGAGGTCAGCGAACGGCAGCTTCTGTCCGAGGAGCAGGCGGCCCGCCAGGATGTCGCCGCGCAGACGCTCGAACGCCTGCGAGCTTCGTGAGCCGCTCTCACCTGCGCGGGCGAGCACAGAGCCAGAGTCAGTACGAGCCACGGTGGCGCTCCCGATCCGTCCGCGAGTGATGCGAATATCGCGACCGAAGACCGACTCTCCCCAAACTTTCGAAAGTATCTTGACTTTTCGATGTGTGTCGCTTTGGATGACACAGTGCTGTGGCGGACGCCACCGCACGGGTGAAGCAACCCTCACGCTGCAAAGGGGCAGAGCGATGGATGCGTGCACGGTCGCAAATGTCGGGTACGGGCCGGTCGGAGGGGCGCCGGCGGACACGGGTCGGACACGGCGAGCCGTCCGCAGGAGCAGCCCTGCCATGCTGGCGCGACTTGCGCAGGATCCCGCCAGTTCGGCCGCGGACGCGTCGGTCCAAGCCATGGTGAGCCGGTTCGGCCCCGCGGACCTGACTCTCGACGGGGAGCGGCGCAGCCCGCGCCTGGCTTGCCGGGGCCGGATTCCACCATCGAGTACGCCCAGCGCGACGGCATGGTCTTGCCCCCGACTCCCACGTTCTACGCCCGCCTCGTCGGGGGCAAGAGGGAGGGGGACGGCCAGGACGCCCTTCGTGAGGCGAACCCTCTCACGCACATCAACGGTCAGGGCCCACCGCTGCTGCTGACGCACCGGGACTGCGACGCGACGTTGAGTCTTGAACACAGCCGGTGGCTCTTCGGCAACGTCCGAGAGGACGGCGGAGAGGCGACACTGATCGTCTTCGCCGGCGCGAACCACGAAGACCAGACATTCCACCGTGGAGAGTCGCTCGGCGCTGTCGCCGCCTTCTTCCAGGAGCGGCTCTCGACCACTGCGGAATCCACCGCTCACTGACGAGGAGAGACACCGACATGATGAAGTTCGTGAACCTGCTCCGGCGCAAAGAAGGCATGACGCACGAGCAGTTCCTCGACTACTGGCAGAACCATCACGCCCAGCTGGCGCTCAAGCACGCCGACGCCATCCGTATGCGCCGCTACATCCAGCTGCACCCCGGCTTCCCGAGCGTGGTCGACGCGATCAACGCACCCCGCGACATGGGGAGCGCCGTGGACGTGGGCTACGACGGCATCGTCGAATGTTGGTGGGACAGCGAGGAAGACTTCTTCGCCGGCATGCAGTCCGAAGAGGGGCAGAAGGCTTGGGCCGAGATCGCCGCCGATGAGCCGAATTTCTCGGACTTCTCACATGCGTACACCTTCGTCGGCGAAGAGGTCCTGATCTTCGACCGCACCAAGTAGATCTGAGCCAGGCCGACGCGCCGCCGTAGACGCGGGTGCGCCGCGACATCACGCGAAGACGGTCCTGGCGGGGGTCCACCCGGCGTCCGGAATCGGTCGCGCCCCGGCCGGGCGCCGCAGCTGAACTCTCAGTCCCATCGGCTCAACAGTGTGGAGATCGAGATGAGTAGTCAGCGGTTGCAGCAACTGTATTCGAGTCCTGGTGGGCTCTTGGAGGGCCCGCGCGACACAGGTGCGGGGCTGGTGTTCGCCGACGCGCGTCACGGCGGTGTGTTCCGGCTCGGCCTGGACGGATCGACGTCGATGATCGTGGAACACCGACGGGGTATCGGCGGGTTGGTGCTGCACGACGACGGAGGTCTTGTCGTGACCGGGCGGAACTTGGCGTACAAGGCCGCAGGGCGTCAGACCGCGGTCCTCGTCGACCGGGACGAAGAGCAGCAGCGGTTCGGGTTCAACGACCTGACCACCGACGGGCGGGGCCGGATCTACGCCGGCTCGGTCGCCTTCAACGGCATGGAGGCCGATCTCGGCGCCGTGAAGGTCGCGGCGGGTTCGATCTACCTCGTCGAGCTGGACGGCAGCGTCCGGCGAGTCGCCGACGACATCAAGATCTGCAACGGCGTCGCGCTGTCCCCGGACGGCGCCACGCTGTACATGTCTGACACGGGGCGACAGGTCGTATTCGCCTACGACGTCGATCCGGAGTCGGGGGATCTCTCCAACCGCCGTGTGCTCCTGCAGACAGCGCAGGGACGGCCGGACGGGATCGCGGTTGCGCAGGACGGCACGATCTGGCTGGCGCTTGCCTTCGCGGGCAAGGTCGTCCGGTACGACGCTTCCGGACAGGAACGGGAGACCATCGACCTGCCGACGCCGATGGTCACGAGTCTGTGCTTCGCGAGGGGCGACGCCCAGACCCTCTACATCGTGACCGGCGTGGAAGAACGTGGCTCGACTGACCGGGCGCACGTCTTCTCGATCGAGACCGACGTTCCCGGCGCGGCCGTCGCACCGGCGCGAGTCCGTGTCGCACAAGCAGCCTGAGGAGTGGGTCATGAGCGACGACGCCTGGTACTGGGAGAGCACGGCGTGGGACGAGCTGCTGCCGCACCGCCAGCAGCTCTTCGAACAGCAGTGGGAACACCTGTGGCGCGATTCGGCGTATCACCAAAAGGCCTTCGCTCACGCAGGACTCCGGCGTGACTCCTGCCCGTCACTGCAGGACCTGAGCGACGTCCCGTTCACGTGGAAAGAGGATATGCGCGCCAGCATCGACTCCTCCCCACCACTCGGGGCGCATCTGGCGGTTAAGCGTGCCATGGTCCGGCAGATCCAGACCTCGTCGGGAACCACCGGGCGTCCGCTGGCGATCGCGCTGACGCACGCAGACGCCGCCGGCTTCACGGAGGTTCTCCGTCGGGGGTACGCCGCCGGCGGCATGACCGACTCCGACACAGTCCTGCACGGCTTCTCGATGAGTCGTGGCTGGATCGGCGGGCTGTGCATGGTCGAGGGCTACCTCGCACTGGGAGCCACCGTGATGCCGGTAGGCGCGGAAGCAGGCCGCGACAAGCTGCTTGAGTCGATGCAGGAGTTCCGGCCGACGGCGATGTGCGCGACTCCCGGATTCATGCTGAGCCTGGCCGAAAGGGCGGTCGAGCGGGGCATGGAGCCTGCCGATCTCGGTCTTGAGAAGGTGCTTGTGGGTGGTGAACCGGGTGGCGGGGACCCGGCCTTCCGTGCCCGGCTCACCGAGGCATGGGGCGGTGCAATGGTTACGGAGATGATGGGCGGAACCGACGTCATGCCGATCGTCTGGGGAGAGTGCGAGGTCGGCGCGGGCATGCACTACCTCGCGGCTGACCACGTGTGGTTCGAGATCGTCGATCCCGCGTCGGGCAAGGTACTCCCCTTCGAGGTGGGGGCGAAGGGCGAGATCGTGTACACCCATCTGCGGCGCGAGGCCTCACCGGTCGTCCGGTTCCGGCATCGCGACATCGTCGAGGTCGTCGGCTGGGGGGACTGCTCCTGCGGGCGCAAAACTCCTCGGATTCGGTGCGTGGGGCGGGCCGATGACATGCTCATCGTCCGGGGAGTCAACCTGTTCCCATCGGCGGTCCGTGCCGTCCTGGCGGAGGTCGCCGGGGTCGGCCCGGAGTTTCGGATCGTCTGCCCAGCAGGTGTCTACACCCTGCCAGGGCCCCTGAGGGTACGGACCGAGGCACGCGACGGCGCTCCCCCGCGCGCCGAACTCGAGGCATTCCTCCACCAGCGGCTTTCGGTGGCCATCGACCTCGAGTACATGCCGGTGGGCACGCTGGAGGAAGCAGGACGCCACAAGTCTGGCTATTTCGACTATGTCTGACGGCGCGGTGGATTCACAGGTCGGCGACGTCCACCGGTTCATCGATGAACTCGGGCCGGGCTCGGTGGTAGCGATCGGTGGCTACTTCGAGCAGAACGTCCCCATGGGATTGCTACGGCTGCTGGCTGAACGATCGATCAAGGAACTGACCGTCGTCGCCGCCCCGTCGGCGAGCATCGGAGTGGACTTCCTCGTCTCCGCAGGCTGTGTCGGCGAGATCGTCTGCCCCTACGTCGGTTTCGAAGAACGCGGCCCAGCGGTCGCCACACGCCGGGAAGTCTCTGCGGGAACCGTCCGCCGTCGGCCCTGCGACCAGGAGATCCTGTGTGCAGGCCTGCGCGCGGCCGCCCAGCGGGTCCCTTTCGTCCCGATCCTGACGACCGACAGCGACGTCATGCGCGATTCGCCGGACGTCGCCCGCGTTTGCTGCCCCTTCACCGGTGAGGACCAGGAGGTGGCCCGTGCGCTGACAATCGACCTCGCGCTGCTGCACGCCCAAGCGGCGGACCGGAACCGGAGCCTCGGTTACGCGGGCTCGCGTTTCATGGATCTCATGTTCGCCACCGCAGCTCGCAACACGATCGCCACTGTCGACTCGTGGTCTCGGGCCGAGTCGGGGCAATGGCCATCCGGCTCGGTCATCGCGGGCATCTGGATCGACGCCGTCACCGAACTCTCTGCGTGGCCGGCGGCCAGCCAGGGCCGCTACCCGGCGGATGGCGCCGCGATCGACAGTTACATCGCGGCCGAGAAAAACGTTCCGGGGTCGGGATCGACCTCACTGGCGGCGCCGGGCGAGCGAGCCAGTCGAGCGACAACTCCGGGAGGACCAGCGTGAGCCGCGTATCGCTGAGCCCACGCCAGCTGATGGCGATCGCTCTCGCTCGACGGCTTCCCAACGGACGAGCGATAGTCGGGGCGGCGCCGCCCGTTCCGATGGCGGCGATCTTGCTGGCGCGGCACGTGTACGGCCAGGAGATCGAATGGCTGTGTGGCGGACCAGGTTTCTGGAATCCGGCGCTGGAAACCATCTTCCCCTCCGCCACCCAGTTCGAGGCGGGAACCGGTGCGCAGGCCACGCTCCCCTACGAGGAAATCGCCCTGCTCTTCGAACAAGGCGCCTTCGACATGGGCTTCTTCGGTGGTCTGGAGATCGACGGATCGGGCCGGGTGAACCTCGGGGTCACGGAATCAGGGATCGAAGGACCAGGCCCGGCGGGGTTGCCGGTCGGACTCTCCCGTGTCCGTCAGGCCTTCCTGCTCGCCCCCCGCCACCAGCCGAGTTCGCTCGTGGCCCGTGTCCACTACGCCTCGGGCGTACCACGAGGGAACGTAGCCGCCCTGCTGACGCCGCTCTGCGTCTTCGACTTGCAGGGTGACGTGCCCGTCCTGGTCGAGAACCTGGGCCGCTCTGTCGATGAGATCCGGGAGAGGACCGGCTTCACTTTCACGGTCGCCGCCGACGCCGGAGACCTCCGGCCCACCGACGACGAGGTCGACCTGCTCGCCCGGGTCGACCCGGGCGGGATCCTCAGCAAGTGAGCCAGCCCCGGAGCGAGTGGCTCGCGGAGATGGCAGACAACATCGAGAAAGGTGTCGAGATGTCAGCCGAAAAGGTCATTCGCAGCTTTTTCATGGCCGATTGGACAGCCGGTGGTATCCGAGCAACATTCGAGGAGTACTTTGCGGAGGAAGTGGTCTGGCGTAACACAGGGTTCCCAGACGCTGTCGGCAAGAATGCGGCCCTGGAGACTCTCGACGTGTTCATGGCCGCAATGGGCGCGGGCAATATTGAGATTGAAATCGGCAATGTTGCCGCAAATGGCGAGGTGGTCTTCACGGAGCGCATAGACCGAGTCTATGACGCCGACGGTAGACAGTTGTGTGCCCCAGAAGTTTTGGGCCTGCTCAAGGTCTCGGGTGGCCAAATTGTCTATTGGCACGACGCGCAGGACCCGCGGCCTTACATAGAGACGGGCCTCGGCCACGTCATTCTAGGTTGAGAAATAGCCACGGCCATTAATGGCGCTCGATGAGCTGACGCCAATCGATCTTTGGTTGAACGGATGAGCGGCGACAGGGTTGGAGTGCTCGTTGTCACCGCAGACGTTGGTACGGCTTTCAGAGCTCCAGAGCTGTCGCCCCCTCTGGCGATCGGCGGAGTTCGCACGAGGAGAGAACCGAATGAACACAGAAGGCAAAGTCGCCCTGGTCACCGGTGGCGCGAGCGGAATCGGCCGGAAGACCGTTGACCGGCTCGTCTCCGACGGCTGGAGTGTGCTGGTAGCGGACTTCAACTCCGCCGCAGGCGAGGCGATGCTGACCGACTTCGACGCCGATGAGGCGGGCCGTGTCGACTTCGTGCGCACCGATGTCTCCGACGAGGCAGCGGTCGAGGCGGCGGTCACACGCGCGGTCGACCACTTCGGCGCCTTGGACGCCATGGTGAACAACGCTGGCGTGGGCGGTGCGTTCGGCCCGATCACCGAGGTCGAAGTCGAGGACTGGGACTACACCTTCGCCGTCGTGACCCGCGGGGTGTTCCTGGGCACCAAGCACGCAGCACGAGCGATGCAGGCCGGCGGAAGCGGAGGCTCAATCGTCAACACCGCCTCGCTGGCCGGGCTCAGCGGTGGCGCGGGACCGCAGGCCTACTCCGCGGCCAAGGCTGCCGTCATCAACTTCACCCGAGCGGTCGCCGTGGAACTCGCCCCCCACCGAATCAGGGTCAACAGCGTCTCGCCCGGTTTCATCCACACCCCGATCCTCGGCTCGGGAGCCAGGCACATGCACAAGCTGCTTGGCGACGTACAACCGTGGCCAGAGATCGGGGAACCCTCAGATGTGGCATCCGTGATCGCCTTCCTCCTCGGCCCCGACGCAGGGTTCGTGACCGGCGAGTCGATCACCGTGGACGGCGGTGTCACCGCCGCCGGTCCTCGAGTCGGCGACACCATCGGAGGGAACCCTGCGGCTCGTGGCCTGGTCGGTGTCGCGCGCGGCTCGACGGGGCAGGAGTCGCTGATCCGAAACCGAGTCACGACTACAACGTGACGGTCGGACTGCAGCCAGCCCGGGGCATCAGGCCGGCTGACGGCCGCCTGCCTCTCCGATTTCACCCAAGGAGTGCACGTGCTCGCACAGCCCGTCCCTGACCCCGAATTCCGGCGCGAGGAACTGGAGGCGGCGGTCGAAGCGGGAAACATTCCTACGCTCCTCATGGTGTTGTTCCAGTTGACCGGCGATCTGAAATGGCTCCAGGAGCCCTACATCCCGACTCGCGGGCGCGGGCTTGACGACAACGACACAGGGGGGCTCGACTCCGACCGTCAAACAGAGGTGCGCGCCGCAGCTGTCGAGGCCATTCTGGCGTGGCATTCCGGAGCGTCGGCGGCAGTATCGTCCCCTGACCCCACGCTGCTCGTCACGATGATGTCCGCCTGTGTCGGCGAACCGGTCCCGGCCGAATATGCCGCTATGACGGCGAGCGAGATGGGATTCGACCACGAGCCGGTCTCGCCGACAGACCCGAACCTCCTGCCCCCAGACTTCTCCGTGGTGATCATCGGGGCCGGCATTTCCGGCCTGGTCGCCGCCCACCACCTGAGCCGGCTGGGCGTGCCCTTCACCATCCTGGAGAAGAATCACGACGTCGGCGGGACCTGGCTGGAGAATCGCTACCCGGGCGCTGGAGTGGACACCCCGAGCCATCTGTATTCGTTCTCCTTCTTCCCCCGCAACTGGGACGCGCACTTCGGCAAGCGGGATGAGGTCGCCGCCTACATCGAGGAGATGGCCGATCACTTCGACCTCCGACGCCACATCCGCTTCGGCGTCGAGGCGACCGCGGCCCGCTACGAGGGCGACGGGGCCTGGACGATTCGATACAGGGGCGCGGACGGCACTGAGGGGGCGATCGAAGCCAGCGTGGTCATCACCGCGGTGGGACTGCACAACCGCCCCAAGATTCCCGACCTGCCCGGGATGGACTCGTTCCGAGGCCCGATGTTCCACACCGCCAACTGGCCCGAGCGCTTGGACCTCGACGGCAAGGAGGTGGCGGTCATCGGAACCGGGGCCAGCGCCATGCAGGTCGTCCCAGCGATCGCCGACCGAGTCGGGCGGCTCACGGTGTTCCAACGCTCGCCGCAGTGGATCGCGCCAAATGCCAACTACTTCGCCCTCATCGATGCTGCCGTCCAGCTACTCATGGAGCGTGTGCCCTGGTATCGCGGTTGGTACCGGTTCCGGCTGGCCTGGGCCTTCAACGACCGGAACCATGCCGCGTTCCAGAAGGACCCCGACTGGCCGCACCCGGAGCGGTCGCTCAACGCGATCAACGACCGCCATCGGCAGTCCTTCACTCGCTACATCGAGCAGGAACTCGACGGGCGTCCGGACCTGGTGGCGAAGTCGGTACCCGAATACCCGCCGTTCGGGAAGCGGATCCTGCTCGACAACGGCTGGTACCGAGCCCTGCGACGCGACAACGTACGCCTCGTCACCGAAGCCGTCGCCGCGGTCACTCCCGAGGGCATCAGGACCGCCTCTGGCGAGGTCGTGCGGGCCGACGTCGTCGTTCTGTCCACCGGCTTCCAACAACAGCGCTTCCTTCACCCGATGGAGATCACCGGCGCTGCGGGTCGGGACTTGCGGGAGGAGTGGGACGACGATGACGCGCGCGCCTATCTCGGGGTGACCGTGCCCGGGTTTCCCAACCTGTTCATGCTCTACGGCCCCAACACCAACCCTGGAGGCGGAAGCACGATCTTCACCATCGAGGCGCAAATGCATCACATCAGCGCGGTGCTGGAGCAGATGCTGAGCAGAGGGGCGCGGACCGCCGAGTGCCGTGCGGAACCGTACGTGGCCTACAACGCCGAGATCGACGCCGCACATGAGGCGATGATCTGGACTCATCCCGGGATGGACACCTACTACCGCAACAGCAAGGGTCGCGTCGTGACGAACACGCCATGGCGGGTTGTCGACTACTGGCGCCGCACCCGCGACGTGAACCTCGCTGATTACCGCTTTGGCAGCGGCTCATCTCTCGACTCGGCGGAGCCGGGGCAAAGTGAACTCGCTCGGGGTTAGTCCGATGTCAAACGATCCAGAAGGATTGCTCGCAGGTGATCGAGTTCCTCCCGGTACCCCTGCAACGCCGCCATGGCGTCGGCCTGGCGGATGATACGGCGAGCGGGAACGAGAGCGGCCAGGTCAAGCCCTGCGATGACCTGCGCGTGGCGGAGCGCCGCGATCCGTAGAGCGTCCGGAGTGTCCACGACCTCAGCGAGCGTGCCCATCGCCAGCAACTGATATGCATCCGGTCGCTCGCCGATGAGAACCATCCTCAGGGCTGTCGGATACGGCACCAGTCGCTTGAGATGACTTCCACCGCCGGGGAAACCGAGCTGCAGCTCGGGCACGGCCAGGTTCGCGGTGCTGATCGCCACCAGCACGTCGCACTCGGCGGCAATCATCGCTCCGCCGCCGACGGCGGGTCCGTTGAGTGCCCCGACCATCGGAGTGTCCAGCGCTGAGAGAGTGGTGAAAAAGTGCAGCGCTGCCTCACACACCTCTGTGACCGAGCTGACGGAGGTGAGGGAGGCAGTGTCCGTGCCGGCGCTGAACGCCCGGGTGCCGGCACCGGTGAGCACGATGGCTCGCACCTCGTCATCGCGGTCCAGGTCGGCGAGCTCCGTTGCGGCGCAGCGATACCCGGCGGTGTCGAGCGCGTTGACAGGCGGCCGGTCGAGGACGACGACAGCGACCGAGTCATGTCGTTCGACACGAAGGTGGCTACACCCGCTCAAGACACCATCGTCCGCAGCCTTGGGGTCAGGAGTGGTCATGATGTGCCTGCTGCGAGAGGTTGCGACGGGCGTAGCCGATGAACACCCCAGCGAGGAGCAATGCCGCGGCGGCGGCGACCAACCCGGAGGCGACTCCGTACTCGTCGGTGACTTCGAAGGCGCGGTCGATCGAATAGCGGCCCGGCCCGGTGAAAGCCAGCGCGCCTGCCGCCGTGGCGTACAGCAGTGCGAGCTCGTAGCCGCCCTTGGCCGCCCACAACCCGTTCCTCGCGTTGACCCACGCCGCGACTGCCAGGGTCCCCAGCGTCTGGGCGGCGCCGAGCGGGGTCGCCAGCCCGAGCAGGAGGAGCGTGCTGCCGAGCAGCTCGCAGGTGGCAGCAAGCAGCACGAGCGGGCGGCCGGGGCGGAGGCCCCACGACTCGAAGACGGGCGCGGTGCCGGCCGGACCCATTCCGCCGAAAACGCCGAATGCTTTCTGGGCGCCGTGGCCGAAGATGAGACCGCCGACGATCAAACGGAGCAACAGAAGTCCGAGGTCCATGTTTGTTCTCCTTCGAACGTGGTCGTGCGGGTCAGTGGTCGGACACCAGCACGTGGCGCATTTCGCCTACGCCCCGCACGTAGCCGATGACTTCATCGCCGGGCGCGAGGAGTTGTTGTGGGCTGCGGCCGATTTCTACGCCAGGTGGTGTACCGGCAAAATTGACGTCGCCCGGCAGCGGGGGAGTGATCGCGGACAGCCGCGCGATCAGTTCGGGCACCGGGAAGACCATGTTTGAGGTCTTGTCCTTCTCAATCTGCTCGCCGTTGATCAGGCAGCCCAGTTCGAGGTGGTTGGGATCATCGAACTCGTCAGGGGTCACCAGTAGCGGGCCGACCGGGCCGAAACCGGGAAACGATTTGACCACGCTGAATTACGGGGCGGGCCCAACGCTCTGTCGGTCTCGTTCCGAGAGGTCCTGGCCCACCGAGACACCCGCTACGTGGCGCCATGCGTCCGCGGCGCGACGCGGTGTGTGGGGCGGCCGATCACCACGACTAGCTCGACTTCCCAGTCGACCTGGCCCGGTGGCAGGGCGATCGTCCCATACGGACTGGTCTGGGAGGTCTGAAACTTGGTGAGCGCCGGCTGTTCCTCGCCTATCACGAACGACGACTCGGCGGCGTGGTTGGCGTAGTTCAGGCCTATGGCGAACTCCTGCCGGGGTCGCGGCGCCGGATTGCCGAATTCCTTCCCAGGGATGTCCGACAGCGGTGTGCCCTCGTCAGTGACGGTTGCGCTGAACTCGAGCAGGTCGTCCCACTGCTCGTAGGCGCCTTGGAAGCTCGTGCCGAATCGTCCCCCGCTGGCCTGTTCGAGGTCGATCGCGGTGACCAGCGACAACCGGCTCGAGACGCTAGCGAAACGCACGGTATGACTCCTGATTGAGGGCGGTAGGTGGGTTTGGTCGACGCGAAATAGCCAACTTCGAAAGTAGCCACCAACTTTCGAAAGTTCAATAGTGATTCGTAAACTGATAGGGTGAGGTATGGCGACCAGCGGCGGGCCCACCCGCACCGACGGCATCCACCAGGCGCTGCGTGCCGACATCCTCGGCGGCCGGCTGGTGCCAGGGGAACGGCTGAAGTTCCCGATCCTGGCCGATCGCTACAAAGTGAGCGTCGGTGCCACGCGCGAGGCCTTGACACGGCTGTCAGCCGAAGGGCTCGTGGTTTCAAAGCCACATCAGGGGTACCTGGTGCGGCCCCTGTCGCACCAGGACCTCGCGGAGTTGACCCAGGCACGGGTGGAGATCGAGTCCCTCGTCCTGCGCCTGTCGGTGCTCCACGGTGACGTGGTCTGGGAGGCGGATGCTGTTGCGGCGCACCATCTTCTGGAACGCACACCGTTCCGTGTCCAGAAGGATCCGGATCGCCCGTCCGACGAGTGGTCGCGGGCCCACGCTGCCTTCCACCAGGCGCTGCTGGCCGGCTGCGGTAACCAGCGGCTGCTCGACACCGCTCGTGGGCTGCGGCAGGAGGCCGAACTGTATCTGCAGTGGTCGGTGTCGTTTGGCAACGAACCCGACCGTGATCTTCCCGGGGAACACCGCGCGTTGCTCGATGCGGCACTCGCACGCGATGCCGACCACGCGCAAGGACTGCTACGCGACCACATCGCGCACACCGCCCAGCTGCTGATCAGCTGTGCGTCCGACCAGCCGAACCCGGGCCTACCAACCCGTTGAGGCTATGGCCGCTGGCTCGGTGTCCGCCTCGTTACGCCAGTCGATGAGGTAGGTCAGTGGGGCGACGCCGAGCAGTGCGGTGAACCGGCGCGCGAACGTCGCGCGTGACAACGACGCCTCGGTGGCCAGGTCGGCGACCGTCCAGGC
>NZ_JBEYUY010000063.1:0-11756 GCF_040643775.1 Streptomyces sp. NPDC047081
CAGGCCGAAATGAACCCACCCCAGCGCCCCGACGCGGTACTGGGGCTGCACCACGATGATGTTCTCCGCCCGCGCGAGATTCTCCCCACGCTGGAAGTCATGCGTACCGGCTGCGCTGTTCCCGGCGTTCGCGCCGCCGTGGTAGTAGACGTAGACGGGCAGTGGTCCCGCGTCGGCCGCGCCCGGCGGCACGTAAATGTCCAGGTACAGGCAGTCCTCGCTCGAGCCCGACATGATGGTGTCCTCAGCGAATGCGGGCGGCACCGGGGTGGTCCCCTCGACGCCGGGGTCTCGCTTCGCGATCAGGGCAACGACGTTCTTCAGGTTGTCTGACGTCATCTGATACGAGGCCGGACCGTATGCGGCCGCGCTCCTGACGCCAGTCCAGGAGGGGGCGGGCCGAGGGGCCCGGAACCGCAGATCGCCGACCGGCGGCGCGGCGTACGGGACACCGAGGAAACAGCTGACGCCGTCACTGGTGACACCCTCCAACACCCCCTCCGCGACCTCGACACGCGGGGTCCCGCCCCACCGTGAACCGCCCCCAGCCGACTGACCAACACCTGCAATGCCTGCCATAGGTGGAACGTACCTTTCTTTCGAATTTGCGTCCCGTTCGCGAAGCGTCGGACCGGGATCACAGCACTTGCCGCCACAGAGCGCGGCAAGGCGCCGCCGCGCGCGACAACGAGGTTGCCCAGGCCTCGCGACAGAGAGCGGGCGGTGAGGTGGATGCCGTCGGCTGTCGTAAACAGGTCCGCGCTTTCCGCGGGTCCAGCAATGGGCGGCGTAGAGCGCCCTACAGGGGGCCTACGGAGAGGTGACGCCTCGATAGTACCATTCAGTAATACTTCTTGACCAAGTTTGAAATTCGGTCAATGCCAGCTGTCTGAGATGCTGGCAACGTGCCTCTGGAGCACCTGGTCACCAGGGCTGCCGCCCGGAGTCATGGCCGGCCTGCGAGAGTTCACTGGCTGAATCTGCGGCCGCTTGAAGAGCGAAAATCTGCGCCACGTCTGCGACGTCGCCTTCCGCGAGGACGACTCCAAGGTCCGCACCGCCGGCTTGCACCCGCACGACGGCTTTTCGTCGGCATGGGAACGGTGTTCAGCTCCGCGCTTCGCACCACGCGCTCGACACCGGGGCATCCACGCCGCTGCTACCTGTTCCCGCCCACACCCGCGAGCAACGCCCCTCGGGCGAGATCGCCCCTCTGGAGATCCCGATCCGGCCGCTGAGCCCGGACCCGGTGAGCTTGGGCCTTGGACCGGGCGACGGCGCGGCGAGGTTCTGGTCGGCCGGGCTGGTGATCAGGGTGGGCTGGTAAGTAAGCACCCCAGCGGCGTGCTTCAAGGTAGTCGCCACCACTGCGCCCAGCCGCCAGGCGCAACCGTGGACAGATCATCGAAGCCGCCCGCGACCTGTTCATCCGGGGCGGGACCGATGCGTCCATGGAGAAGATCGCCAAAGCCGCTGGCGTCGGCGCCCTCTACCGCCGTTTCGGCGAGGTGTACGCATCCTTCCGGCACCGAACAGGCCGAGATCAATCCGTGATGCCCTGGACCGGCTGCGCTCCGACAAGCGCGCCACCGGTCAGGGTTGGGAGTTCCAGCTGTATACAGCCGACAGATCGATCGAAGCCGCGCTTTCGTGCAGCGCGTCCAGGAGCTGGCTGAGCGTCGGGTCAGTGTTGTCGTCCCGCAGGATCACACAGGCGATCACGGGCAGTGCTGGCTCAATCGGGCGGAAGACCACTCCGGGCATACGGTTCGCCACGGCGATTGTCGCGGGGTGCAACCCGACCAGCCTGGCCGCCGCGACCTGCAGCGGGAGCTCGTCGAAGCGCGCCACTTCGCGCACCTCGGCTGTCAACAGGCCTGCCCGCGCGAACGCCGTCTGCATCTGGCCGGCGATGAAGGGGTTGTCCCGGCAGGGAGTCATGAGTACGGTGCGTGACTTCAGCAGCTCGAGTCGCACGGCGGGCTGCTGCGCGAGCGGGTCATCCGCGCTCAGCACGGCAACGACGGGGAACTCGCGCAACGCGATACTGGCGAGCGGGGGCGCGGCCGTCACGCTCCAGCACAGCCCCAGGTCCACCTTCCGCTCTTCCACGGCGCGCATCTGCTCGGGCGTGTGCATGAGTTGCGGCAGCCACCGCGCGAGGGCGCTGTCACGTTCACGGGAGCCTGCGGCGTAGAGCCCTGGCAGGAGAACCTGTCCCAGCTCAGGGGTGTGGGCGACGCGCACATGAGGACGCTGCCGGGCCCGGGCGAGGGCCGCCGTGTGCGCTCGTTCCAACTGCGCGTAGGGCTGACTGACGTCCGCCAGGAAGGCGCGTCCATGCGCCGTGAGGCTGACCCGTCGGCTGGTCCGGTCGAACAATCGGCTGCCGACGGCCTTCTCCAGTCCGGCGATCGCCTCGCTGACGCTGGCGGGGCTCAGGTGAAGGCGCTCAGCGGCCCGCCCGAAGTGCAGTTCGTCCGCCACCATGAGGAAGCACTCAAGCTGCCGCAGGTTCATCAAGGCATCATCCAGCCCCGATCGTTCGGTTTCACCGAAGTTTAGTACAGGAAGTCGGCCGTTGATCCTTGTAAGCGAGCCTCTCATGCTGAGGGACACACCCGACCGCACAGCACCGCCGTGGCGGGAATCAACGGACGGCCGCGAAAGGTGACGATCGAATGCCACGTTCTCCTCAGGTATTTGACCTGGTGAACGGTGATCTCGCCGCAGGTAGCCTGCGTTCCACCTGTGTACGCGGCCAGAACTTCTGCGTGATGTACACCGAGTTCACCGCGGGCGAGACCGTGACCGAGACGGTCGCCGACGAGTACCTCGTCCTGCTGGCCCAGGCCGGAGCAACTCTGCGGATCACGGTCGGCACTGGCGAGACGGTGCTCAACGAGCCCGGCCTGGTCGTCGTTCCGCCGGGCACAAGCCACCTGAGCTCCGACCAGGCCTGCCCTGTGCTGCGCGTTTTCTCCGCGCGCAATGACGCCGTCCTGGCGTCCGCGGTCAACCGAGCGGCATACACCGTGCCGGATCGAGGAGTCGCCCCGCTGCCGCAGGCACCGCCGACCGGCCCCGCCGGGTCAGTACGGGTTTACCCGATGTCCAGCATTCCCTCCGACTCCGGACGCTTCGGACGGATCTTCCGGACCGAGGCGCTCATGGTGAACTGGTTTCCCCCACAGGAGGGGCCACGTGACCCGGAGCAGCTCTCGCCGCACGTCCATGAGGACTTCGAGCAGGCTTCGGTGACGCTGGCCGGCGACTACATCCATCACTTCCGAACCCCGTGGACGCCCCGACTGAGCGAGTGGCGGGACGACGTGTCCATCCGCTGCTCAAGCCCGTCGGTCGCCGTCATCCCGCCAGGAATCATCCACACGACTCGGGCTGTCGGCGAGGGCACCCATCACCTGGTCGACGTCTTCGCCCCGCCCCGCATCGACTTCCTCGAGCGGGGATGGGTGCTCAACGCCCGGGAATACACCGGGACGCCGGACCAGGAACCTCGCGGGGAATTCGTCCGGTGAACCGGCCCTGGTCGTCGACGCGCCCTGGCCTCGGCACGTTCGTCAAGCTGCCGGCCACCGAGGTCATCGAACTCCTCGCGCTCGCGGGCCTCGACTTCGTGGTAATCGACAACGAGCACGCGTCCATCGGCGCCGAGACCGTCTCCTCGATGATCGCAGTCGCCCGGGGCTACGGCCTCCCAGCGCTCGTGCGGGTAGCCGGACACGCGGCCAGGGACGTTCAGCCGCCGCTCGACGCCGGTGCCGCCGGGGTGGTGCTTCCGCACGTCGACGACGCGGGCCAGGCACGCAGCGCCGTCCGACCGTGCCGGTTCCCTCCGCTGGGCACGCGTGGCGTCAGCAACTCCGGCCGCGCGGGCGGATGGGGCACCGACGGTCTGCCCGCCTACCTGCAGCGAGGGCGCGAAGCGGTCATCGTCGCCATGCTGGAGAGCCCAGCCGCGCTCGAGAACGCCGTCGCCATCGCCTCCACCGACGGTATCGACGCGGTGCTCATCGGTCCTGCCGACCTGGCGGCGGCCAGCGGCCTCACACAAGACGACGAACGACTGCGGTCCATGCTGGCGGCGGCGGAGTCCGACTGCGCCCGATCCGGTCACGACCTGGGGATCACGGCCCCGGGCGGCCAGGCAGCGGCGGAGCGCATCACCCGCGGATACCGCTTCGTCGTCGTCGCCACGGACACCGCGCTGCTGACCGCCGGCGCCGCCGAGGCGGTGCAGGCGGTTGGCCGGCTGACTGACTGTCCGTCGGCTCGCGCTCACGACGAGGTCACGACAGAAGAGGAAGGTGTCAGCGATGCCGCATCTGCCAGCCCTTGATCAGACCACCCTCGGAGCCGAGCTCGCCGCGGTCGTCACCGCCGTGTGGTTCGAGATCGATCACCGGGACGGCAGCGGGGTATCGGCATTCTTCACACCTGACGCCGAGCTGAGGCTCGGCGAGCGGACCTTCCGCGGGCGCGCGGAGATCGATGCCCTCTACGCGACACGCGCGGCCCGGGGGCCCCGCGTGTCCCGGCACCTGGCCTGCAACCTGCACGTCGTCTCCGCGGGATACGGCGAGCCGCCACGCGCGACCGCGGTCTCCAGCTTGCTGTTGTTCGCCCAGGACGGCGAGCCGCCGCGGAGCACGGTCACGCCGGCGATGGTCGGAGACGTCACCGACGAGTTCGAGTGGCACGACGGAACCTGGCTGATCCGGTCTCGCCACCTGAGCCTGCTGTTCACCGCACCCGAACTCGACCTGGCCGTCCCCGTCCGATAAACGCTGGGCCCCTCCCCGCCTTCATTCATAAGCGAGACATGCACCAGCGACCGTCTATCAGGAATGACGCCCATGACCGCAACAGTCGATGCCGACTACGGCTCTCAATCCGCGAGCCCGCTGCCGATGCCGCAGGCGAAGGGCGTCCTCCCGATCGTCGATGGCATCCTGCACGCCGACCTACTGCCTCCGGTACCCGCCTACGAGCTGACAGCGGGTATCCGCAAGTACACCGAGCCATTCGTCGGCGTCACGGAAGACGGGACCCCGCGGCGCGGTCTGTACACCCTTGCCGACACCGGAGCCCGGCCGACCGTCGTCGCCGATGCCGCGCGTACCTATCTCCACTCGCTCGCTCCCTATCAACTGAACGTCGCGCAACTGCCGATGAGCTCCCCGGACTGGCGGCTCTGGACGAACGCCGTGCCGACCTGGTCTCCCAAGGGCATGCGCCTGGAACGCCTGACGACGGCCCAGCGGGAACTGGCACTCGCCGTTGTCGAGTCGAGCCTCAGCGCGGAGGGTGCCGGTCTCGTCCGTTCGGCCATGAAGCTGAACGGGATGCTTGGCGAACTCATCGATGACTACCTCGACACGCTGACCGAGTTCACGTACTGGTTCACGATCTTCGGGGATCCCACGTCTGGCGAGCCCTGGGGATGGCAGCTCATGGGCCACCACGTCGACCTGCACTGCGTCTTCGTCGGAAGCCAGATGGTCCTCGCGCCGGTCTTTCTCGGCGCCGAACCGACATTCGGCCTGAGCGGGCGCTATGCCGGAGTCCGCGCCTTCGACGACGAGACAGCGGCCGGGCTGACCTTCCGTCGGGCACTCACCCGCGCGCAGGAGGACCGATTCCTGCTCAGCAGATCGATCTTGTCTCGCGACCTGCCATCCGAGCTGGCCGGGCCCTGGAACGGCCGTCATCTCGGCGGTGCGGGCAGCGACAACCTCGTGCTTCCCCCCGAAGGGATCACCGGCGGCGAACTGACGGCCGGCCAGCGAGATCTCATGCTCGACCTCGTCCTGGTCTACGTCCGCCGTCTGCCATCCCTGCACGCCGAGCAAAAGCTCGAGCAGGTCAAGCGTCACATCGACGAGACGCGCTTCGTCTGGCGCGGCGGGCACGACGACGTCTCCGCCTTCTACTACCGAATCCACTCCCCCGTGCTGCTGGTCGAATACGACAACCATCCGGGCGTGTTCCTCGCCAATACCGAGCCGGAACGCTTCCACGTGCACACCATCGTCCGGGAGCCCAACGGTAACGACTACGGCAAGGACCTCCTCGCCCAGCACTACGCGGCGCACCACACGACGACGCCGACAGCCGGCGAGATGCCGGTGGCTCATTGATCGAACTGAGTATGGGTTCACGCTTTGGTCAGCATTCGTTTCAAAGGAGAAGCAGATGCCTCACCGCAGGCTTGTCACTGGCGGAGACGTTCTCGTTGGAGATCCACTGCGCGGTGAGGTCCGGCGCTCCGACGTACTGATCGAGGACGGCGTGATCGTGGCCGTCGGCTCGGATCTCGGCGGCAGCGACGCCGAGCGGCTGGACGCCACGGGAACCTGGGTGATCCCGGGATTCGTCGACACCCACCGTCACCTGTGGCAGACGACGATGCGGTCACTGACGGCGAACTGGAACCTGACCGAGTACATCTGGCGCATCCGCGTTCACCATGCGGGGCTGCACGAGGCCGATGACGTGTACGCGGGGCAGTTCGCGGGCGCGCTCGACGCGCTCGGCGCGGGGGTGACGACCACGATCGACTTCTGCCACATCATGAATTCGCCCGACCATGCCGACGAGGCGGTACGCGGCCTCACCGACGCGGGCGTCCGTTCACTGTGGTGCTACGGGTTCTACCACTCCCCCACGGAGAACCCCTACTTCACCAGCGTCGAGCAGCGTTTTGAGGACTGTGCCCGCGTCCGTTCGGCCTCTTTCTCCTCCGACAGCGGGCTGGTGCGCATGGGTGTCGCGCTCAACGAGCTCGGGCTGGTGCCGTTCTCCCAGAGCCGCCGCGAGGTCGAGACGGCGACAGAACTCGGCATCCCACTGACCGCGCACACTCAGTGCATGGCGTCGCCGCAAAAGGTTCTTGACGTCAAGATGTGGCACGCGGCGGGTCTGCTTCGCGCCGGCGACATCCACGCCCACGCGAACGAATGCAGCGACGAGGACCTTGCGCTGTTGCGCGATGCCGGGTGCTCGGTGTCCAGCACGCCGGACGTCGAGTTGCAGATGGCCGTGGGATTCCCCGTCTTCCGTCGCGCGATCGAACTCGGCATGACGGCGGGGATGGGCAACGACATCGTGTCCAACAACAGCGGCGACTTCTTCACCACTATGCGGGTGCTCATGCAGAGTTCACGCGGACACGCGAACCAGCCGATCCTCGACGCAGAAGGACTGATCGGCGTTCCCGCGGGTGTTCCGCTTACCACCCGGCAGGTGCTGCACGGCGCCACCCTCGCCGGCGCCAGGGCCCTCGGTCTCGAGGGAGTGTGCGGCTCGATCGAGGAAGGCAAGGCCGCGGACCTCGTGTTGATACGCCATGACCGCCTGCACATGCGGCCGATCATCGACCCGGTCGACTCCATCGTCACCCAGGCGACGACGCGGGACATCGACCATGTCATGGTCGCCGGTCAGACGAAGCTGAGCCACGGCCGACTGCCTGCCGATCTCGACCGGCGAGGGACCGCACTCATCGACGCCGCTTTCGAGCGGCTCAGCGAGAAGGTCGGTCGGCGCGGTGGCTGGCATCTCGACGCGACCGGAGTGTGGGACAAGTTCGGGCCGGTGCGAGCCGCCAACGTCCAAGACCGCGGGCGGGTGCCCTCTTCAGCCCAGAACGCGACGTGACTTCCAGAATCCAACGAGTGAGAGGGAGGGGACATGGCCTCAGAAACCGGCCTGACGGCTCCGGTATCCCGACCCGCCGGTGACCTTGCGGGTGTTGCCGGAATCGCGTCGCTCGGGCGCGCGTTGGGGCCGGACGTGGTCGCGGCTACCGAACGGCTACTCAAGCTCCATCAGCATCACGTGCACAGCGAGGCCGCACGGGTGGACCGGGACCGGGTCTACGGGCCGCACGAGCGGCACCGGATGGACGTGTTCACCGGCACTGATACGACCGGTCCGGTGCTGTTGTTCGTCCATGGTGGGGGGTTTGTCGGCGGGGACAAGCACGCGGCCGGCAAGTGGTACTACGACAACATCGGCCACTGGGCGGCGCGGTCGGGCATGACCGGGGTGACGCTCAACTACCGGATCGCTCCGCATGACCAGTGGCCGGCCGGCGCGCTGGACGTGGCCGCGGCTGTGGAACAGCTCAAACGCGAGGGGGTCGCACCCGGCCGGATTGTGCTGATGGGACACTCGTCCGGCGCCACCCACGTCGCGAGCTACCTGGCCGGCCATGCGAATCGTCCCCCGACCGCCGCCGCCGCGGTGCTGGTGTCCGGCATATACGACCTCAGCGTTGGCGTACCCAATGCGGCGTATTTCGGGGACGACCCGGGCGAGCACCTCAAGCGGTCCCCAAAGGCCTCCCTCGCCGAGAGCGGTGTACCGCTGCTCCTCGCCATCGCCGAGTACGACCCACCATTCCTCGAAGAGCATTTTCTGCGCCTGCTCGAGGCTCGCCTCACCGCGGGCAATGGAATGCCGCATATCGCCCGGATCTTGGGCCACAACCACTACAGCATCGCATGGCATCTCGGCGGGTCGGACAAGCGATTCGCCTCCGCGATTGAGGAGTTCATCCGCAACTCACTGTCAGGCCGAGAGGAAGAAGCAGGAGATGTACCCAAGTGACATGCTGACGACTGAGCTGACGTCGGTATTCCGCCGACAGCTGGAACTGTGCCGGCTCGGAGCGAACGAGACCGTCGGGCTTCTGACAGATGTGGGCACCGACCCGCGTATCGCGGCGGCGACGCTCGCCGCGGCGGCCGAACTTGGCAGCTCCGCCTTCGAACTGCGCCTCGCACACGGCCCGAACGTGGAGGTCACCGGCGAGGACCCGCTCAAGGCGAAGCCGGTACTCGCGGCGCTTCGGAACACAGACCTGCTGCTCACCACATTCGTGGGGTTCTTCGCCCCGTGGGAGCGCGCGATCCGGGAGGGCGGCGGACGCATCCTCAATGTCCTGGACACACCGGACGAACTGGCCCGACTGCAGGGAACCCCGGAGCTCAAAGCTGCCGTCCTCGCCGCACGTGACCGGATCGCGGGCGGCACAGTTTTCCATTTGTCCAGCGACGCGGGCACCGACTTCACGTGGACCCGGGATCCGAAGGCGGAGATCCTCGCGCACTACGGGTTCGCCGACGAGCCGGGCCAGATGGACTGCTGGGGCCAGGGCATGGCCGCCATGTTCCCGGTAGAAGGCTCCGCTCACGGCCGCGTGGTGATCCAGCCGGGCGACATATGGATCCTGCCGTACGCGCGACTCGTGAACAGCCCGATCGAACTCCAGGTGGATGACGGGTTCATCACGAAGATCAGCGGCGGCGGGCTCGACGCCCAGGTGTTCAGCTACTGGCTTACGAGCTGCCAGCTGTCGAAGGACGACAAGGACCCGTTCGCGGTTTCCCACCTGGGCTGGGGTATGAACCCGAAGGCTCGCTGGGATGATGCGGTGCGCTACGAGCACAGCATGGCGAAGCTGAATGCCGGCGTCCGGAGTTACCCCGGCAACTTCTTGTTCTCCACCGGCCCGGGCCCGCAGCGCAGCACCAAAGGCCACATAGACATGCCGATGTGCAACTGCACCCTCACGGTGGACGGCGAAACGATCATCAACAAGGGTACGCTCGTCGATCCCGCCATGATCGTCGACAAGCGCCGCGCCTACCACTGACCTGGCGGCGAAACGGCTGCCGGGGCGGTTGTCCGCCTCGAGAGCCGTTCCGTATTCGTCTTGCCCAGGAGCGTCAGTGAGCCGAACACCTGAAGCATGAAGCGGTAGGCGAGGCGAATATGCACGAGCACTGAGCAAGGCGGTATGCGGGCGACCGGGTCACAGGGACAGGTCTTGACGTTCTGGACGAACCCCGAAGCCACCCGCCAAATCCCCGATCGACTCGATCACCATCTAATGTGAGCACTCCATGAGTCGCAATCGAATCGATGTCCACAGCCACTACTTCGGCGGCTCCGTCCGTCGACTCTTTGACTCCGGATTTCGGTTGGCCGGAAACTACCGGATTTCCGCAGAATGGACTCCGGCCGCCGCACTAGATTTTATGGACCGGCACGAAATCGCGGTCCAGTTTCTATCCACTCCGTGGTTGACCTCTGGCACCGAGGACGAGCCCGAGCGTGGAGTCAATTTCTGTCGAGCGGTCAACGAAGAGTTCGCCGTGCTCATCGCCGACTACCCCCAACGCTTTGGGGCGTTCGCCGCCATCCCCGGCGATGGGCCCGATGAGGCACTCAACGAGATTGCCTACGCCCTCGACGACCTTGGACTTGACGGCGTCCTCCTCACCTCGAATATCCAGGGCCGCTACCTGGGAGAGCCCAGCGTCGAGCCGATCCTGGCCGAGCTCGCCAGACGCCGTGTCCCCGTATTTCTTCATCCGACCGACGGCCCGACGCTCATAGAACTAGGTCGGGGGCGCCCGAGTTCTGTCGTCGAATTTCCATTCGACACAGCCCGCAGCGTCACCAACGCCCTTTACACGGGCGTGTTCCAGCGCTATCCCGGGCTATCGCTCATCCTGGCCCACTGTGGTGGCGCACTGCCGCAACTCGGATGGCGCATCGCAGAACACACCGAGATGGGTCGTGGCCCCCAGGACGCCAGTATCAATCCCGCGCACGTAACTGAAGTCCTTCGCGGCCTCTACTACGAGACCGCACTCGCCGGCGGCCCTCACTCGCTATTGCCGACGCTGCAGGTGACTCAGCCCAGCAATATCCTGTTCGGCACTGACTGGCCCGCCGCTCCGGAGCGAACCGCTGTCCACAACACTGAAAACCTTATGGGCTTCAAGGGCCTCACGACCGATGAAATAGAGGGCATCGAGCGCGGCAACGCCTTGACCCTCTTCCCACGATTCCGGAAGAAATAGGCATTACCCGTGGTGGCTATCTTAGCACCCTGTGCGACCTGGCATATTCGCGCGTGCTACTACCTTAATTCTCCTCTGCTCTAGCTTCCGGCGTCGAGCGGGGTCTGTCCAATGACGACTTTAGCGAGCGCCTCTACCTCTCGATCGCGCCCCACAAGCGGCGCGACAGTGCGACGATTCATCGGGCTTGCGTTCTCTCGCTCAGTTTGAGTGGCCGTTGTTGCCAACCCGGATCAGCGCGGGCCACGACTGCGGTCGTCGTCCGGCCATTGGACGATCGTGCGCATGTTCTCCGGCCGCCAGACCAGTAGGTGTCGGAATGTTGGTCACGACGAGCGGCACGGCCGCCGCGACCACATCGTTGGAGCGTTCGCGTGCGCGCGGTGTCGCTTTCTCACACGCGACAGCGCGCGGCGAGTGGGGAGTGCGGCGTCCGACCGGCGCGGAGCTCGCGATCCACGGCGCCCTCGGCGGCGAAGCGTTCCTGTGGACCACCGAGCCCAGCAGCTCCCGGCACGTGCTGTCCGGCGACATCGTCCTGGTCCGCGGACCGTCCGAACAGTTCATGGCACACGCCCCGGGCGCCGACGTGGTTCCCCTCCTTGACCTTCCCGTCTCCAACCCACCCGGCGGCACCCGACACATGGGATCCGACAACCCGACCACCTTCTTCTGCGACGCGTACACCTTCCAGGGCGACCTGTGCGCGGCGTTGCTCGCCGGACTCCCGCCGCGATGCGCCGGGACAGCAGGCCCTGCTGGGCAGCCTGCTCGACGTGATCCTGGTGCAGGCGTTGCGAGAACAGCTCGCCGCCGACGTACAGGCCGCGCCCGCCTGGTTCCGCGCGATGGGCGACC
>NZ_JBEYUY010000064.1:0-10965 GCF_040643775.1 Streptomyces sp. NPDC047081
TGCGGGGGGAGGACCGCGGTGACGAGCTTCACCACGCCCTCAGCTTCCCCTCCTCAGCCGGAGTCCGGTTCCGCCGTCTCCTTCTGCGGCTGCGGCCGACCCGTCCGCCTCCGCGACCGACGGTGCCGGTGACGTGGGTGCCGGCGGCGACGCGGTCGGCGGCGACGAGAGCGCCGGCGCGGTCGACCCGTCCGCCACGGCGGGCGACCAGTCGGGCGAGGGCGTCGGTGACCAGTCCGGTGCCGGCGACGAGTCCGGCACCGGTGCGGACGACGGCTCGCTCACCTCGACCCACTGACCGGCCTCAACCGCGGTTCCGGTCGGCAGTGGACGGCCCGGCCCTCCGGCGGGAGGGCCGGGCCGCGCCGCGTGACCGGGCAACCGGCCCCTACCGGGCCCTGAGCAGCAACAGCGCCACGTCGTCGATCCGCTCCTGGGTACCCGCACGGTCCCCGATGAGCCGGTCGGCCAGCTCGTCCAGGGGCAGCTCCCCGGCCGCACCGAGCCGCTCCCCGAGCTCGGCGAGCGCGTCCTCGATGTCGACGCCGGGCGACTCGATCAGCCCGTCGGTGTACAGGGCGAGCACCGAGCCGGGCGCGAGGTCCACCCCCGTCGTCGGATAGACGGCCAGACCGTCGATGCCGAGCAGCGGACCACCCGCCAGGTCCAGCACCCGCACCTTCCCGTCCGGGCGGCGCAGCAGCGGCGGCGGATGACCCGCCCGGGCCATCACGGCCCGCCCGCGCGCCGGATCCAGCCGCAGATACAGACAGCTGGCGAACAGGTCGACGCCCAGGTCGATCAGCAGCCGGTTGGTGCTGCGCATGACCTCCTCCGGGGCCTGGCCGACGGTCGTGTACGCCCGTACCGCCGTACGGATCTGCCCCATCAGCCCGGCCGCCGTCACGTTGTGGCCCTGCACGTCCCCGATCACGGCCGCCGCCACACCCTGCGTGGGCACCAGGTCGTAGAAGTCGCCGCCGATGTCCATGCCCTGGGTGGCGGGCAGATAGCGGGAGGCCGCCTCGATACCGGGCAGCCGGGGCAGCGAGTGGGGGAGCAGAGCCGCCTGCAGGCCGTGGGCGAGCTGGTGCTTGGCGTCGTAGAGCAGGGCGCGCTCCAGCGCCTGCGCGATCAGCCCGCCGATGCTGGTCAGGACGGCCCGCTCGTCCGCCGGGAACGGGTGCGGCTCGGCATAGGCGAGCACGCACGTGCCCACCGGCCGCCCGGAGGCGATCAGCGGCAGATAGGC
Source organism: Streptomyces sp. NPDC047081 (assembly GCF_040643775.1). Taxonomy (NCBI): domain Bacteria; kingdom Bacillati; phylum Actinomycetota; class Actinomycetes; order Kitasatosporales; family Streptomycetaceae; genus Streptomyces; species Streptomyces sp. NPDC047081. The sequence continues at coordinate 1,253 of NZ_JBEYUY010000064.1, forward strand.
CCAGGCCGCGAAGGTGTCCGGGGTGGCGAGCCGCGACGGATACAGACGTTCCAGCTCCTGCCGCGAGTCGAAGAACGCGGGCACCCCGGTGTTCAGCGCGTGCGTCCCCGGCGTTCGCTCGGCCAGCGGAAGCCCGTCGAACCGCTCCACGAGATGCGGGTCCGGATAGCCCCGGTGCCCCAGCACATGCAGCCGCCCGGCCCGCGATCCCAGGACGACCAGCGCCTGACCGCCGACGGCGGGCACGACCTCGTCCGCGACCAGCTGCACCACGTCCTGCACGCCCACCGCCTCGGTGAGCGCCCCCGCCAGGGTCAGCACCTGCGAGATGCTCACCAGCCGGGACGGGGCGTCACCGGGCTGCGGACCGGTCCGGTTCATCTCCGCCACCGCCCGCGCCCGGGTCACCCGCACACTCAGCCCCGTCGTGTTCGGATACATCCGGAACGACAGCCAGTCCCCGGGCGGCCGCAGCGCCACGAACGAGGTGGTGTGCTGGCTGATCAGCGCGGCCCGGTACCGGTCCTCGTACACCGGATCGTTCAGCCACGGCACCGACGCCCACAGCTGGGTGCCGAGCAGCCCGCTGACCGGGACGCCGATCAGCTCGGCCGCCGCCGCGTTCGCGAAGGTCACCCGCCCGTTCAGATCCAGCGAGCACAGCCCGTACGGCAGCCGCGCCACCATCCGCGCCGCCTCCACCGTGCCGAGCGTGCCGGCCGTCCCGCCCACCACGTTCGCGGCCAGCAGATCAGGCTCGGGCAGCAGCGGACGGCTCTCCGCCAGGGCGCGCTCCAGCCGCAGCGCGAGCCGGTCGCAGGCCGCCGTCAGATGCTCCCGCTCCCGGTCGGACAGCTGCGGCGGATGGGAGCCCGGCCAGGTCACGAAGACCGCGCCGTACGCCGTCGAGGCGGTCGCCACCGGCAGCGCGGCCAGCGCGAAGGGGTACGGCAGCACCACCGCGATGCGCGGATAGCGGCGGGCCATGTCCTCCTCGCCGCCGACCCAGACCAGGCGCCGCTCGCGCACCGCCTCGGCCACCGGGATCGGCGCGCTCAGCCCCACCCGCTCCCACGGCGCCGCGAAGGCCCGGGGCAGGCCCGCCATGACGGCCATCTCCAGCACCGGTTCCTCGGCCGCGAGCAGGTACACCGCGCCGGAGTGCGCGTGGACCTCGTCCATCATCGACGCCAGTGCCAGGGACAGCAGCGGCCGCCCCACCCGCGTCCGCGCGGTCGCCGGGGCCTGCCCGGAGGTGTGCCCGTCGGACACGGCGACCACCTCCTCGCACGGTCGGTCCCCTGTCCCAGGGATCAAATCTGCCCCCTGGAGGCCGGACGCGCACGGCGAGCGGAGCGCGGACGGCGCCGGAACGGCTCGCCACGGGCGCAGGGATGCCCGCGACCGGTGAAGAACCGCCGTGTACCCAGCCGCCCCTCTCCCATGCCCCCTCAGTTGATGCGCGGAGCGGTGTACGGGCGCCTCGCGTGCGCCCCCGCGCACCCCGATGGCCGATTCTTCGCGCCCACGGACGGTCACGGGCGCGAACAATGGGCACGCGCTCAACACCATGGAACCGGCGTACGCGAGCTGAGGGGGCGGCGGCAGTGATCCGGGTACTTCTGGTGCACGACGCGTGTCTGGTGCGATCGGTCCTGGCGGAGTGGTTACGCCGGGAACCCGACCTCACGGTCGAGGACACGCCCTGGCGCGGCGCACCCCACCGGGTGCGGTCCCTGCGGCCCGACGTCTGCGCGGCCGACCTCGACTGCGCGGAGGCGTACGGCATCCCGCCGCTCGGCGACCTGCGTCCGGGAACCCCGGACCACACACCGCCGGGGCTCCTCGTCCTTGCCACTGCGAACAGGCCAGGACTGCTGAAGCGGGCGATCGAGGCGGGCGCGCTCGGCTACGTCGACAAGGCGGGCGCGCCCGACCAGCTGGTGCAGGGGATCCGCCGGGTCGCCGAGGGAAAACGTTTCGTCCATGACTCGCTCGGCTTCGGCTTCCTCAAGGCCGCCGAAATGCCGTTGACCAGACGGGAGTTGAGCGTGTTATCCCTTGCCGCCGAGGGGGCCTCCGTCGCCGAGATCGCCGGAAGCCTGCACCTGTCCCACGGGACCGTGCGCAACTACATGGCGGCCATCACCCGCAAGACCGGCGCCCGCAACCGCATCGACGCGATCCGCATCTCGCAGGGCGAGGGGTGGCTCTGAACGCCCCGCCGGTCCGGGCGTCCAGCTCCCGACGAGATCCCGGTACAGCGCCGAGACCCGCATCAGCTCCTCATGGGTCCCGTACGCCGTCCCCGTGCCGTCCATCACCAGCACCCGCTCCGCGCGCCGGGCCGAGCTGATCCGGTGCGCGACGACGACCAGGGTGGTACCGGGCCGCTCCACGAAGGCCCGTTCCGCGCGCTCCTCGGCCTGCGGGTCCAGGTGACAGGTCGCCTCGTCGAGCAGGACGAGCGGGGCGTACGACAGGTAGGCGCGGACCAGTGCGACCAGTTGCCGCTCACCCGCGGACAGGGCCGCCGGATCGACGCGGGCCCCCGGCCCGCCGAGCCGCTCGGCCAGCGGGCCCATCCCGACGGCGTCGACCGCCGCGAGCAGCTCCGCCTCGGGCACCGGGTCCGGCCGGAAGTGCCCGAGATTGTCGGCGAGGGTCCCGCTGAAGACGTACGCCTCCTGCGGAATGAGCACGCGGTGCGCCACGGCCGCCGGGGAGGGAACGGGCGCTCCGCCGACCCGGACGGTGCCGCTGCGGGGCCGCAGGAGGCCGGCGACCAGCGCGGTGAGCGTGGACTTGCCGATACCGCTGGGACCGACGACGGCGAGGTGGGCGCCGGGCCGGAGGGCGAGGTCGAGGTCCTCGATGACGGGGGCGGCGGTGGGGCCGTAGGCGAAGGTGACGGAGGTGAGGGAAAGGGCGGGCGCGTCCTGGTGTGTACGAGGGCGCTCGGCGGGGGCGTCGTGCCGCTCGGCGGCAGAGGGGCCGGGTCCGCTCGGGGCCAGCCGGCGCAGCACCACCGTCAGTCGTGATCCGCTCGTGCCCAGCCCGTGCACCAGGTTCCGCAGGGCCGGCAGCAGGGACTGGGTGACGTAGGCGAGGGCACCGACCAGGGCGCCCGTGGTGACGCCTCGGGCCAGCAGCCAGGGTGCGGCGGCGAGGAGGAGGACGATCGGGAGCTGGCCGCCGATCGCGAGGGACGCCACGCGCAGGACGCCCCAGCGGGCGAGGGAGCGGGCGGTGCCGAGTTCGGCGTCGATACGTTCCCCGGTGTCGGCGGCGACGCGTTCCTCCGCGCCGGTCGCCGTGATGTCCCGCAGGCCAGGGCAGACCGCACCCCAGTGCTCGGCCAGCGCCTCGTCGGCCATCAGGTACGCCTCCTGCCTGCGGGCCAGCGGCCGAAGCGTCGCCGCGAACAGGGCCACGCCCGCCAGCAGCGGCGGCCCGACGACCAGAAGCAGCAGCGGATCGAGGGAGACGAGCCCCGCGAGCGCGCCCACGGCAGTGAACACGAACGACCGCGAGACCATCACCAGCCCGGCGAAGGTGTCCCGGGCGATCTCGACCTGCTGCGTCAGCCCCGACAGGGCTCCGCCGTCGGCCTCCCGCACCCCGCGCCCGACCACCCGCTCGACGAGCCGGTCCCGCAGGGGTTCGACCAGGGCGGCGACGGCCGCGTACACGCGCGCGGTGCCGTAGGCCCCCAGGAGCACGCCGACCCCGGCCAGGGCGAGCCACCCGAGCCCGACTCCGGCCCGCCCGGCCAGGAATCCCTGGTCGAGGGCGCGCGCCGGGGCGTACCCGGTGAGGAAGGTCTGCCCGGCCTCCACGACGGACCACACGCCCAGCCGCAGCAGGACCCGCCACCGCACCCACAGGAACCGCAGCCCGCGCGCCCCGACCCCGCCCCTCACACCGACCCTCCGTCCCCGAACACCGCCCGATACCCGGCGTTCCGCCACAGCTCCGCATGCGGGCCAACCGCCCGTACCTTCCCCCCGTCCAGCCAGGCCACAGCGTCGGCCCGGGCCGCCGTGGTCGCCCGGTGCGCGACGATCAACCGGGTGGTTTTCGAGCCGTTCGCCAGCAGGGCGTCGGCGATCCGGGCTTCCGTGACCGTGTCGAGGCTGGACAGCGCGTCGTCGAAGACGAGCAGGCGGCCGCCGTGGGCGAACGCCCTTGCCAGGCCGAGGCGTTGGGACTCGCCGCCGGAGTGCGGGGCGTCGGTGATGCGGGTGGCGTAACCGTGGGGGAGACGGCGGACGAAGTCGTCCGCACGGGCCTTGCGGGCCGCCTCGCGGACCAGGGCCGGGGAGGGGGAGCGCAGGCCGAGGGCGATCGTGTCCTCGATCGTCGTGCCGAGGAGGGCGGGGCGTTCGAAGGCGTAGCCGACGGCTCGCCGCAGTTGGTCGTGGGGGAGCGCGTGCAGGGGAACGCCGTCCAGCAGGATCTCCCCGGCGTCGGGGTCGGTCAGGCGGCCGGCGAGCGCGGCGAGCAGGGACTTGCCGGTGCCGGAGCGGCCGACGACGGCGAGTGTCGTACCGCCGGGGACGGTCAGGTCGATGCCGTCGAGGACCGTGCGGTCGCCACGCCGGGCCGTCACGCCGCGCAGCTCCAACCTGCCAGGCCCGGCGGGGAGTTGGCGGTCGCCGTATGTGGGGGCGGGTTCCGTGAGCACCTCGCCGAGGCGGGCCGTGGCGGCCCGCGCCCGCGCCAGGCTCGCGAACTGGCCCACCAGTACGCCGACTCCGGTCGCGAGCACCGCGTACCGGGAGGCGGCCAGCACCTCGCCGACCGTCAGCCGGTGCCGGGTGAGCAGCACTCCGGCGACGGCGACGATCCCGAGCTGGAGCAGCGGCGCCACGGCACTCGCCCGGCCGGCCGCCCGCCCCTGCACGCGCCACATCTGCTGCCCCGCGCGCGAGAGTTCGGGCAGCGGGCGCAGGATCCGTGCCGTCTCGCGGTCCGCCGTACCCGCCGCCCGGACGGTACGGCTGCCCGCCACCGCCTCCGCGAGCGAGGTCGCGATACGTCCCTGCACCGCCTGGTAGTCGGCCACGCACCGGGTCGTGTCGCGGGCGAACGCGCGCAGCAGCAGCGTCAGTACCGGCGCTCCAGCGAGGAAGACGGCCGCGAGCCGCCAGTCGACGAGGCCGAGGGCGACGATGCCCCCGACGGGCCCGGCGAGCGCGGCGAGCAGAGCGGCGCGGGCGGCCGGTGCCGTCCCGGCCTGGGCCGCGTTCCCGACGAGCCGGGCGACCAGGTCGCCGGGCCCGAAACGGGCAGCGGCCCGTGGGCCGAGGGCCAGCACATGCCCGGCCAGCCGGCGCCGCAGCCAGGCCGTCGTGCGCGCGTCGACGGTTCCGCTCAGCGTGGTCTCTGCGGCGTCGAAGAGGGCCGCCAGCAGGACGAGCCCGGCGCAGTACAGCACCCAGCGGGTCGCGGGGGCGTGCGTGAGCAGCAGGTCCAGGGTGCGGCCGAGTGCGGCGGGCAGCAGCAGGACGACCGCGGTCGAGGCCGTGCTCAGCAGGCAGAGGGCCAGGCAGCGGCCCGCGCTGTGCCGGACGGCGGCGTTCGTGAGTGGGGGCGTCGGTGCGGTGTCGGCACGAGTCGTCATGTCGGCCGCGGCCTCGCATCCAGGAGGGGAGAGGACCCCGGGCGGCCCCTCCCGATGGGGGAGCGGACCGCCCGGAGCCGTGTGCTCACGGTGCTCGGTGGAGCGTCAGAGACAGAGCAGAACGCTCGCCGCGCTGATGCAGGAGAGCAGGCTGACGGTGCTCGCGCCGCCACCGCCGCCGGTGTGTTCGTCGGACTCCATCGTCTGCAGGTCGAGCAGTGCCATGTCGTGTCCTTCCTTCCGTGTTCACCCGTGGGGACGGGGTTCGGTCACGACTCCGTCAGGTTGCGGAGCCGCGTCATGAGGGCCGCCTGAGCGGCGGGAGGAACGGCAGGCGGGCGGTGCCCCCGGTGGCCGCGTCGAGCGCGAGGAGGCAGCCTGCCGTTCCGGTACCGAGGTCCATGGAGAGCCGCATCATCTGGTGCCCGGGGAAGGCCAGTTGCCCCTGGTAGGCCATGGCGAACCAACCGAGCCCGTCGAGCTGTTCGGCGAGCCGGTCCGATGCGGCGCCGGTGCGGCTCAGGTGCAGGATCATCCCGGCGCGCCCCTGGAACAGACCGGGCTGCGCGTAGAACCGGCAGGTCGCGGCGGTGAGGATCCCCTCGCGCACGTGCGCGAAGTCCCCGCTTCCGTCGGCCGCGTGGACGAGGTAGTCGTCGAGGACCATCCCGACCCCGGCGCTGCCGTCGCCGAGATAGGGCAGCGTCCGCCACCCCTCGTCGACCTCCAGCGCCCCGCCCTCGCGCACCACGCAGCACTCCAGGTCCCGGCGCAGCGCCACCCCGGCCGCCTCCAGCAGCCGCGCCTCACCGGTCGCTTCGAACTGCCGCAGCAGGAACAGCGCGGGCCCGCTCCAGCCCCGCAGCAGCCCGGCCCGGCGCCGGCGCTTCTCCGCGGGCGGTTCGGCGAGACGTCGTACGAGGATGTCCGCGGCCTCGGCGGCCCGTTCGCCGAGCTCCGGCTCGCCGGTGGTGCGGGCGAGTTCGCCGAGGACCAGGCCCAGGCCGGCCAGTCCGCCGTGCAGGTCGGAGGAGAGGTGCTGCCACTTCTCGGCCAGGATGCCGTCGACCAGGTCCAGGGCCCGCCGACGGTGGCCGAGCCGGTCCAGGACGTGGGCGACGCCCGCGAGCCCGTCGTACAGGCCCAGCGGCGTACCGACCGGGGGCGGGTCGGTGTGGGCGAGGAGCCAGCGCTCGCCCTCCTCATAGCGTTCGCCGGTCTCGGCCAGCGCGTGCAGTACACCGGCCGCGCCGTGGGCGAGGCCGAGGCCGCCGCCGTCGGAGAACTGGGCGATGTCGCCCGGGAAGAGCCGGTCGTCGCGTTCCGGGGTGGCGGAGGCGAGGATCGCCTTGACCATCGAGTCCCGGCTGTGCGGCCAGTCCGCGGGCCGCACGAAGGCGGGGGCGCCGACCTCGGCGCCGCGCGTGATCTCCGCGACCGCCTCGTCCAGGAACTCCCGCGGTACGTCCGGGAATTGTTCCGCGATCACCTCGGCCAGGTGGGCCGCCTTGCCCCGGTCGATCACGAACAGCGTGGTGACCGGCAGGAACAGCGCGAGCCGCAGACAGGCCAGGGCATAGCGGTCGACGTCGGCGCCGGTGCGGTCGGGCGGGGCGTAGAAGCCCGGGTGGGCGACGACCTGGCGGCCGTTCTCCGCCGCCGGGGCCGCGGCCTCGAAGTCGATGAGGAACACCGACTCCTCGTCCGGCGCGACCATGATGTTGAAGACGTGCAGGTCGTTGAAGACGATCCCGCGCGCGTGCACCGCCGCCACCGCCCGCTCCACGGCCCCGTGGACGCGCACCGCCCACTCGCCGTACCGGGCGACGGCCTCGGGATCCGGGTCCGGGGTGAGCAGCGGATGCCGCTCGGCGAAGAAGGAGTTGAGCGGGCGGCCCTCGACGAGGTCCATGACCAGGAAGCGGTGCTCGCCCAGCGTGAACCAGTCCCGCACCTCGGGCACCACACCGGTCCCCGCCACCTGCTCCAGCGCCCGCTTCTCCCGCTCCAGGCGGGCGATCGCGTCCGCGCCGTCGGAGGCGAGCCCCGCGTGCGGCCGCCCCTCCTTGAGCACCACCTTCCGCCCGTCCCGGGTGTCGGTGCCCGCGTACACCCCGCCGCCGTTGGAGAAGTGCAGCGCCTTCTCGATGCGGTACGGCAGCTCGCCCACCGTCGTCGTGTTGCGCGCCGCGAGATGCGGTTCGAGGAAGGCCGGCAGGGTCACCCACTCGGGCACCTGGAAGGACGGCGCCCGCCGGTCCGGCACCAGCCGGCCCTCGCCGTCCCGCACCGCCGGCACCAGCGAGCCCCGCTCGTCGACGGTGAAGGTGCGCGCGAAGGCGCCGTAGCGGACGTAGAGCGGACCGTCGTACCAGCGCAGATCGGTGAGGATGTACGGGCCTTCGAAGCCCTCCAGCAGTCTGCCCAGCTCCCGCAGGACCAGGTGGAGCTGGTCCTCGTCGGCCGGGTAGACGGTGACGAACTTGCCGCTGGTGTCGCGGCCAGCGTACTTGGTGTTGCGTAAGTGGAGCAGATGCGGGCCCGGCACGAACTTGAAGGGGATGCGGCGCGGCACGCAGTAGTCCCACACGATCGCGGCGACGCGGTCGGCGTTCGCCCGGGTGGCCGAGGCGTGGATCTTCCAGCCCTGCGCCGGGGCGGCCCCGGCGGCCGGCGGCGTCAGCGTCAGCCAGTCGCCGATCCGTGCCGCCTCCCAGCCCTCCGGCACCTCGCGGCGGGCGGTTTCGAACAGGGGCGCCGCCTGCTGTCCGGGCGCGGCCGCCCGGTCCGGCGTCTCGTAGAAGTGTCTGTCCGCGAGCGCGTACACCTCGTACCGCTTGTCCATCGAACCCCCTCCGTGGCCCGGCAACGAGACTTCCAGCCGTGCCGAGGCCCGGGACAGTCACGCCTGTCACGAGACCACCGTGCGGTACGCATGCGTTAAGACATGTTCGGCGCCTTTCGACCGGACACGCCTTCTGACCTCCACGGAACGCTCACAGGGGCTGCGCGGGCGCCACATACGCGCTGTAATTGCGGACGTGGTCAGTGAGGGCGCCGAGGGACGCAGAACGAGGACTCTGCGTGCCGAAGGTGCCCTGAAAGCGCTCACCGACGGTCCGGCCTCGCCCGAAAGGGTGCGCCGGGTCCTGGAACAGGCGCTGGTCTTCGCCGGGGCCGCCCTCGTCGCCGTGTACGCGCCGGGGGAGGACGGCGAGGTGCTGTGCCTGGTGGAGTCGGCGGGCGTACCGAGGACGCTGTTCGGGGTGCGCGACAGCTATCCGCGCTCCGGGCACTCGCCGGTGGCCGAGGCCCATCGCGCCGGGCGGCCGGTGTGGCTCGGGCCGAGGGAGCTCGCCGAGTCGCGGCGGGCGCCGGCGCGGGACTTCCACCTGGCGGTGCTGCCCGCGCGCGGGGACGGCGGCAGCTCGTGCCTGCTGGCCGTCAGTGAGCGGCCGGACGGCTTCGACACCGAGGACCGCAAGTGCCTGGAGCTGATCGCCGACGCCGTCGGCAGCCCCGTCCGGGCCCCCGCCGCGGAGGGCGGCGAACTGCCCGCGAACGCGTTCGTGCTCGCCCTGGACACCGGTCGCGGTGAGGTCGGCGACGACATCCTGGAGCTGTTCGCCCTCAGCCGCGACGAGTTCGACGGCAAGGTCGAGACCTTGCTCGGCCTGACCGTCCCCGAGGACCTGCCCTCGCTGATGTCCGTCGTCGAGGCCGACCACATGTCCATCGGCGAGCGCGAGCTGGAGTTCCGGGTGCTCCAGCCGTCCGGTCCGCCGAAGTGGCTGAGGCTGCGCGGGCGGCTCCTGCCCGGCGGAGAGGGCCGGCCCGCCCGTCTCGTCGGCACCGTCGCCGACGCCTCCAAGCTGCGCTCCGACGTCACCGACGTGGCCCGCGTCCAGCGCCTGGCCGCCGCCCTCGCGACCGCCGGCACGGTCCGCGACGTCAGCCAGGCCGTGGTCTCCGCCCTGCGCAAGCCGCTGCGACAGGCGGTTGACGCGGGCGATGTCGCGGGACTGGATGTAGGCGGACAGGCCGTACTCGGTGTCGTTGGCGAGGGCGACGGCTTCGTCCTCCGTGT
>NZ_JBEYUY010000065.1:0-10901 GCF_040643775.1 Streptomyces sp. NPDC047081
CGTGGCGTGGGCCTCGCCCAGCGCGCCGCCGAAGATGCGGAAGTCATGGGCGTAGACGAAGACCGTGCGGCCCTCGACCGTGCCCCAGCCGGTGACGACACCGTCGGTGAACGGCTTCTTGGCCTCCAGGCCGAAGCCCGTGGCCCGGTGCCGGCGCAGCTGCTCGACCTCCTGGAAGGAACCCGCGTCGAGGAGGAGTGCGATGCGCTCGCGGGCGGTCAGCTTGCCCTTGGCGTGCTGAGCCTCGGTCGCCTTCTCGCTCGGGCCGGCCAGCGCCTCGTCCTTGATGAGACGGAGTTCCTCCAGACGCCCGTACAGCGCCCATTCGGTGCCCCTGGTGGGGGTCGTGTCGGTGGCGGGCATGGCTGCCTCACTCTCCTGTTAAAGGGTTCTCGGCCCGGGCGGGGCGGGTCCTCAGACCGTCGAGTCCGGCCGCCAGCCCGGCGAGAGCGACAGCGGTGACGAACCAGAGCGCCGGGCGGTCGTCGGACCGGCCGACGGCCAGCGCGGCCGCAACTGCCGGTACCACGACGGCCGACACCTGGACAGCGCTCTGGTAGAGGCCGACCGCGGCCGATCGGTCGACGGCGGCCAGCCGGGACGTTGCCTGGGTGTTGAGAGCCACGAACGACAGCACGAAGGCCGCGCCGAGCAACAGCATGGTCGGCAGTACGTCGGTGACGTAGCTCTGCGGAACGGGGTGCCGCAGGCAGAGCGCGCCTGCGGCCGCCGCCGCTGCCGCGCCCAGGGCGATCGGCCGGGCGGTGCCGTAGCGGGCGATCAGCTTGCGGGAGGGCAGTGCCGTGAGGGCCAGGGGCGCGGCAGCGGGCAGGAATCCCAGAGCGGTGCGCCACGGGGACCAGCCGAGACCGTCCTGCAGCCACGCCGTCATGAGCAGCAGCAGTCCCAGGTTCACGCCATTGAGCGCGGCGGCCCCGGTCATCGAGCGGACCAGCGTGCGATTGCGCAGCAGCCGCCACCGGATCAGCGGCCGGGGCGCCGTCCGCTCGGCGGCCACCAGGACTGCCCCGAGCACCACGGCGAGCCCGAGCGGACCGGCCGTACGCAGATCGAGCCAGCCGTGTCCCGGCACCGAGACGATCCCCTGCACCAGGCACAGCAGGACACCGGTCAGCGCCAGCGCCCCCGTGACGTCGAGATGGCGCTTGGCGCCCGGATCCGAGGCGTCACCGGGGACCAGTCGCAGCGCGAAGGCGAACAGGACCAGGACGACCGGGGCCGGGAACACAAAGGTCCAGCGCCAGCCGACCGTGGTCAGCAGCCCCGACAGCAGCAGCCCAGCCGTGAAACCGAAGCCGCCGAAGAGGGCGTAGACCGACACCGCTCGGTCCCGTTCCGGCCCGGCAGGGAAGGCGGCGGCGATGATCGCCAGGCCGGTGGGAGCGGTCAGGGCGGCGAAGCAGCCCTTCAGCACCCGGGCCGCCACCAGCACGGCCGGCTCGTCGGTCACCCCGCCGACCAGGGACGCCACGGCGAAGCCGAGCAGTGCCCACAGATACACCCGGCGTCGACCCAGCAACTCCACGAGTCGGCCGCCGAAGAGGGTGAGCCCGCCGAAACCGACGGCGAAGCCGGTGATCAGCCACTGCGCCCCGGTCAGCGAGAGGCCGAGGTCCCGTCCCGCCGCGGGCACGGCCACGACCATGGCCGACACCTCCAGGGCGTCGATGAGCATGTTCCCGGCCAGGACGGACAGCAGCCCCCATTGCCGGTGGTCCCACCGCCCCGGAACCGGAGCGCCGAGGGGATCCTGGGTGTGCGTCGCGGGCTTCATCCGTACTCCTTCCGTACGGTTGCGGGGCAGCGCGTCAACCGAGCAGGGTGCCTCCGGTGGCGTCGAGGAACGCGCCGGTGACCCAGCGGGCGTCCTCGCCGGCCAGGAACACCACCACGTCGGCGACGTCCTGCGGCTCGCCCACCCGCCCGAACGCCGACAGCTGGGCCATCTGCTCGACGGCCTCCGGGATGCCGAAGACGGGATTGCTGTTGCGGGTGATGCCGGGTGCGACGCTGTTGACGGTGATGCCACGCGGCGCGAGGTACTTCGCGAAGTGCAGCGCGAGTTGCTCGACGGCGCCCTTCGTCATCGCGTAGGCGATCTCCTCCGGGTTGGCGAAACGCGTCAGCCCCGACGAGATGTTGATGACGCGTCCGCCGTCGGTGAGGTTCTGCAGCGCCCGCTGGACGGTGAAGAACGGCGCTTTGGCGTTGACGGCGAAGAGCCGGTCGAACTGCTCGGGTGTCGTCTCCTCGGCGCGGACCCCGCCGCCCATGACCCCGGCGTTGTTGACCAGGATGTCCAGCTCGACGGAGCCGGTGCGCTCCTTGAGGCCCTGCTCCAGGCCGAGGAACAGCTCGTGGACGTCGCCGGGCACTCCCAGCTCCGCCTGGACGGCGAAGGCCCGGCCTCCGTCCTTCTCGATCTCGGCGACGACGTCGTCCGCCGCCTGGCCGCCGCCGGAGCTGTGCACCGCGACGAGGGCGCCCTCCCTGGCCAGCCGTACGGCGATGGCACGCCCGATCCCTCGGCTCGAGCCGGTCACCAGGGCGGTCTTGCCCGCGAACCTGTCCATTTCTGTGTCTCTCCCTTGCGAGGTCGTGGATGACGGGGTGGCAGAAGTCGGTGAGTGGGCCATCGCCGGGAACGGCGCCGGGACCCGGGTGGAACGAGCTCGTCGGGCGACGTCGTGGGCGAGGTCCAGCGAGACCGGATCACCGAACCAGCGCCGCAAGGCCGCTTCCAGCGCGGCCTCGTCCATTGCGTCTGCTGCGTGCGTCTCGCCCGGCCTGCCGGTCCTCGCCGCAGCGCCGCAGTCGTCCGCCCACATGACATAGCCGTCCGGCCGGACCAGTACGGTCGCCTCCGTATCCGGTGCTTCCGCCGCAGTGGTGTCGGTGACCATGTCCACCCGGTCGGTCCAGGGACCCAGGACCCGCCGCAGCGCGGCCGCCCGGTAGGGCGAGCCGGTGCGGAGCCGCAGCAGGCCCCGGGCCCCGTGACCGCGCCGCCCGTGAGCGAGGCGGAGCCCGAGGAGAGGATGGTTCCCGTCAGGGGTGTCCACGCGGCCGGTTTCGTAGCGGATGTCGAGACCGGAGATCATCGCGGCCAGGTGCCGGCGGACCGGTTCGTGGCGCACGAGTTCGGCGACGACCGCGCGAGCCGCCTCCACCTCGGGGCCGCCGAGCAGCAGCAGGGCCTGCGCCCGGATGTTGCCCAGGACCCGGGCACCCACGGCATGCCGTTCGGCGTGATAGCTGTCGAGCAGCCCCTGCGGGGCCCGCCCGGCCACCTGGAGGGCCAGTTTCCAGCCGAGGTTGGCGGCGTCCTGGAGGCCGAGGTTGAGTGCCTGGCCGCCGATGGGCATCTGCTGGTGGGCGGCATCGCCGGCGAACAGCACTCGGCCCTGTCGGTAGCGGGCGACCTGGCGGGCCGCGTCTCCGAAGGAGTTCACCCACAGGGGGGTCCCGTGCCCGATGTCCTCCCCGGTGACGCGTTGCCAGAGGTCGCGGATCTCCCCGAAGCCGGGCGCCCCGGCGCGCGGTCCGGCGGCGCTGCCGAACTCGTGCACCATCACCCGGGTCACGCCCTGCGGACCGCGGGCCGAGATGGCAAGCCCCCGGGGCAGCCGCTCGAAGCGCCGGGCCGGTACGTCGATGCCGGCCACGTCGGCACGGATCAGCTCCCGGCGTGCATCCTCGCCGGGGAACGCCGCCCCGGTGAGACGGCGAACGGTGCTGTGCTCGCCGTCGCATCCGACGACGTACCGGCCGCGGACGCGGACCATGCCGCCCGGCCCGGACACCTCGGCCTCCACATGGTCCGGGCGGACGGTCAGCCCGATGACCTCGTGGCCGGGCCGCAGGTCGGCGCCGAGGGATCGTGCCCAGTCCCGCAGGATCCCCTCGGTGCGGGTCTGCGGCACCTTCCACTGGCCGGGATACGGCCCCGGCAGCGTCAGGTCGAGCGGGATGCCGCCGAAGTGTCCCCGCACGTCGTTGGGCAGGGTGCCGAATCGGTCCAGCAGCCCTCTGCTGTCGAGGATCTCCATCGTGCGCGCGTGCAGGGTGGAGGCCCGCGACTCCGTGCCCGGCTGCGCCAGGCGCTCCAACACCACCACCCCGGCCCCGCCGAGCCGCAGCTCCCCGGCGAGCAACAAGCCGACCGGGCCCGCTCCGACGATGATGACATCGCTGTCCAGGGTGGTCACGGTCAGCGCTTGCTCTCGGCGTAGTCCTTGGCATGGCCGAGGGTGGCCCGGCTGTTGGTGCTCAGCGCGCCCCGCACATACGCGCGGGCGTCCGCGACTGTCGCCTCGGGACCCAGGATCCTTGCGATGTTCGCGGTGTTGAGCACGACCGTGTGCTGGGAGGTGGCGGTGGTGCCGCCCTCCTGATCGTTGAAGGTCCAGTAGCCGGTGTGCAGGGTCATCAGTGCGGGCAGGGTGACCTGCTTGTACGCGATCTTCTGGTGCGGGAAGGCCACCCGGTAGGACTTGGTGGTGTGCACCGAGCCGTCCTGCGCGCGGGTGTCCATCTCCAGGGTCTGCAGGCCGGGGGTCTCCTCGGTGAAGCGCACAGAGGCCACGTGCGGCAGCCGCTCCACCCACAGCCCGGCCTCGTTGACGAAGTCGAAGGCGTCCTTGGCGGCTCCCTCGATCCGCACGCTGTCCTCGAACGAGAAGGTCAGATCCGCGGTGGCGTGGGCCACCTCGACGTTGGTCTTCAGCGCGGCGAGTTCCGAGCGGGAGTTGCGGTCGACGGCCTCGTCGATCCACCGCAGGCCCGCGGGGTCGTCGTCGACCGCCCGGTAGTCGTGCAGCAGGCGCACCCGGCAGTCGCCGGAGGTGAGCGGTTCGATGATCCAGGTACCGCCCATCGCGGCCACCGGAGGCGCAGAGACCTCCTGGCGGAAGCGGATGCGCAGGCCCGAGGGGTCGAGGGTGCGGCGGGACGTCCAGTTCTTGACGGCGTCGCCCGCGGTGGCCCAGATCCGGATGCGCTCCTCGGCGCCGGTCCGCTCGACCACGTCGACGTGGATGGTGGGCGGGAAGATCCGCGGCCAGTTCTCCACCTCGGCGATGAGGCGGTAGACGTCGGCGGCGGGCGCGGTCACGGTGATCTCGTGCTCGACCTGACGTATCGTCATGATTCCTTCTCCTGGGGAGGGTTCAGAAGTTGCCGAGTCCGCCGCAGACGTTGAGGGCCTGGGCCGTGATCGAAGCGGCGGTGTCGGACGCCAGGTAGCCGACGAGACCGGCCACTTCGTCGGGGGTCGAGTACCGGCCGAGCGGGATCTTGGCGGTGAAGCGCTCCATGATCGTGTCCTCGGTCGTGTCGTACGCCGCCGCGTAGCCCTGCCGCACCCGCTGGGCCATGGGCGTTTCGACATAGCCGGGGCAGACGGCGTTGACCGTGATGCCCGTGGGCGCCAGCTCGTTGCCGAGCGCCTTGGTGAAGCCGACCACTCCGTGCTTGGAGGCCGAGTAGGGGGCGCCGAGCACAACGCCCTGCTTGCCGGCCGTGGAGGCGATGTTGATGATCCGGCCCCGGCTCTTGCCGCGCATGCCGCCCGTGTTCAGCACGGCACGGGTCATCCGGAAGACGCTGTTGAGATTGGTGTCGATAACGTCGGCCCACAGCTCGTCGGCGATGTCGGCGGTGACCCCGCCGCCGCTGCGGCCCGCGTTGTTCACGAGCACGTCGACGGTGCCGTAGCGCTGCACCGCTGCGCGCACGAACTCCTCGACGTCCTCCGGGGAACGGACGTCAAGGGTCGTACCGTCGACTTCCAGACCGTCCTCCCGCGCCTTCTTGACGGTGGAGGCCACGTTCTCGGCGTTGCGGGCTCCGATGAAGACCCGGTGCCCCTGGCCGGCCAGCAGTCGCGCGACGGCGAGACCGATTCCGCTGGTGGCGCCCGTGACGACGGCGACCTTCTGGTTCTGGGTGTGCTGTGTGTCCTGTGACATGGCTGCTCCCGGGAGCGGTGGGCGAGTTGAGCAAGGCGGGTCCGGAGGAGCGAGGCGGCCGGGCTCAGGCCGCGGCGCTGTCCGCCAGGTGCTGGTTCACGGCGTCGAGCAGGGCGCGCGGGGTCGTGGCGTCGGACAGGATGGTGTCGGAGAGGGTGATGCCGTACTCGCGCTCGATACGGCTGCTCGTCTCCAGCAGCGCCAGGGACTCGTAGCCCAGCTGCTCGAACTCCGTGTCGAGGATGTCGCTGTCGAGATCCACGCTCTCGGCGGCGCCCGCGCCTTCCAGGAGGATCCGCTTGAGGTCGTCGATCGTGAACGGCTGAGTGGTCACCGTTCGCTCCTTTCATGGGTTGGTTCAGTTGTCGTGGGAACTCCGCAGCAGCACGGCGGAGTTGAAGCCGCCATGGCCGCGGGCGAGCACCAGCGCGGTACGCACGCGGGCAGCCCGGGCAGCGCCCGTGACCAGATCCAGGCCGAGGGCCGGATCGGGGTCGACGTTGGTGGTGGGTGGGATCAGGCCGGCCTCCATCGCCAGGAGGGCGGTGGCCAGGTCGAGCGGGGCGGCCCCGGAGTACAGGCGGCCGGTCATCGTCTTCGGCGCCGTGACCGGCACTCCGCCCGGCCCGAAGACCGCGTTGATCGCCTCGGCCTCGGCGCGGTCCAGTTCCGGCACCGCCGCAGCGTCGGCGAACACCACGTCGACGTCGCCGGGGGCGGCGTTCGCCTCCACGAGAGCAAGCTCGATCGCCTTGCGCAGACCGGGCTCGCGCCGGCTGCCGGGCTTCGGGTCGAACGTGGCGCCGTACCCGGCGACCTCGCCGTACACCCGGGCCCCGCGCTCGCGCGCGTCCTCGGCCCCCTCCATGATCAGGATCGCGCCGCCCTCACCGGCCACATGGCCCGCGGCCCGGGCGTCGAACGGCAGATAGGCATGGTCGGGATCGTCCGTGGTGCTGAGGCGCCCGCCGGCCAGCTGAGCAACCCAGCCCCAGGGGCAGACAGAGGCGTCGATGCTGCCGGAGACGATCATTCGGGTGCCCTTGCGGATCTGGCGGCGCGCGTGCGCGACCGCGTCGAGGCCGCCCGCCTGGTCGCTCACGAGCACACCGCTGGGTCCCTTCATCCCGTGCCGGATGGAGATCTGACCGCTGTTGACGGCGTAGAACCAGGCGAAGGACTGGTAGGCGCTGACGTACTGGCTGCCCTTGCCCCAGAGCTTCTGCAGCTCGTTCTGGCCGAACTCGAAGCCTCCCGAGGAACTCGCGGTCACGACGCCCATGTCGAAGGCCTCGGTGTCCTCGGGCTTGATCCCGGCGTCCGCCAGCGCCCAGTCGGCGGCGACCAGGGCGAGCCGGGTCATCCGGTCCGTCTGCGGCAGCAGCCGACTCGGCAGATGGTCCTCCGCCACGAAGCCCGGTACCTCGCCGGCCAGCCGTGCCGGATACGGCGAGGCGTCGAAGCGGGTGACAGGACCGATGGCGCCCCGCCCGGCTCGGGTGGCGGCCCAGAAGGCATCCTTGCCCAGGCCGTTGGGGGAGGCGATGCCCAGTCCGGTGACCACGACCGACGCCGTCATCGTCCGTTCCCCTCGGCCCGAGTCAGCACCATGGCGCTCTGGAAACCGCCGAACCCGCTGCCCACGGTGAGGACCGTGTCCGTGCGGTGCTCGCGCGCCGTGAGCGGCACGTAGTCCAGGTCGCACTCGGGGTCGGGCGTGTGCAGATTGGCCGTCGGAGGAACGACGTTGTGCTCCATGGCGAGGGCGCAGGCGGCGATCTCGATCGAGCCGATCGCGCCCAACGAGTGACCCACCATGGACTTGATGGAGCTCACGGGCGTGCGGTACGCGTGGTCGCCGAGGCTCTTCTTGAACGCGGCCGTCTCGTGCCGGTCGTTCTGCTTGGTGCCGGAGCCGTGCGCGTTGATGTAGTCGACGCGCTCGCCGTCGATCCGGGCCTCGTCGAGGGCCACCCGGATCGCCTCCGCCATCTCCGCCCCGTCGGGACGCAGTCCGGTCATGTGGAAGGCGTTGCAGCGGGAGGCGTATCCGGCGATCTCGGCGTAGACATGTGCCCCACGCCGCCGGGCGCTGCCCAGCTCCTCCAAGACGAACACCGCGGAACCCTCGCCCAGCACGAACCCGTTGCGGGTGCCGTCGAAGGGCCGCGAGGCACGCTCCGGTTCCTCGTCGCGCGGGGTCGTCGCCTTGATCGCGTCGAAACACGCCATCGTGATAGGCGAGATCGGCGCGTCCGAGGAACCGGCGATCATGACGTCCGCCGATCCCTCACGCAGCAGCTCGACGGCGTGCCCGACGGAGTCCAGGCCCGATGTGCAGCCGGTCGACACCACCGTGCTCGGTCCCTCCGCGCCCGCGCACCAGGCGACCTCGGCCGCGAAGGAGCTGGGGACGAAGTAGTTGTACAGATGGGGTACGGCGTACTCGTGGTCCACCAGGTCGAGTCGGCCCCGGTCGCTGACCACGCAGTACTCCTCGTCGAGGCCCATGGTCGCGCCGACCGCGCTGCCGATCGTGACCCCGATCCGGTACGGGTCGACCGCATCCAGGTCGAGCCCGCTGTCCGCGACCGCCTCCCGGGTGGCGACGACCGCGAGCTGGGCGGCCCGGTCCATCCGCCGGATCTCCTGCGGGCTCAGCCCGCTCGCCGCGGCGTCGAAGTCGATCTCCGCGGCGACCCGGGACCGGAACGGTGACGGGTCGAAGAAGGTGATGCCCCGGGTGGCGGTCCGGCCCTCGCTGAGCAGGCGCCAGAAGTCCTTCACCCCGATACCCCCCGGAGCGACCACCCCGATGCCGGTGATGACCACCCTGCGCCCGGTCACGCGGAACCTTCCCAGTGGTAGAAGCGGGTCGCCATCGCGTCGGCGGGCGAGCGCCAGGTAGCCGGGTCGTAGGCCTCGATGAAGGGCTTGAGGTCCTCGCTGATCCGCACGAACCGGGGATCCGCCTTGGCCTCCTCGATCAGCCGGCCGCCGTTGTCCTCGTCGAAGTCCTGGAGGTGGAAGTACAGGCCGCGGTACGAGAACAGCTGACGACGCCGCGTACCCATCAGGTGCGGCATCTCCGTCTCGTCGAAGGCGCCGAACAGCTTGGCGACCTCGGGTCCGCCGCCCGGCTCCATCCGGGCGACGATCAAGGTGCTGTGCATGGTGTCTCTTCTCTCTTCCGTGAGTTTCGGGGGTACTTGCGAGAGGGGGAGAAGGAAGCGGTCGGCCTAGCGGGCGG
The DNA here is from genome assembly GCF_040643775.1 of Streptomyces sp. NPDC047081. Classification (NCBI taxonomy): domain Bacteria; kingdom Bacillati; phylum Actinomycetota; class Actinomycetes; order Kitasatosporales; family Streptomycetaceae; genus Streptomyces; species Streptomyces sp. NPDC047081. The sequence goes on from NZ_JBEYUY010000065.1 coordinate 9,241, forward strand.
GTCCGAACCACCGCTCCAGGGCCATGGGAAGGTCGCTGTGGCTTCCGGGCGCGGCCCAGGCCGCATAGCCGTCGGGACGGATGAGCACGGCCGCCGTGCCGTTCAGGGATCCGTCGTCCGGCAGGGCCCTCGGCGTCGCGGTCACCACGTCCACGCGGTCCGCCCAGCCGGCAGCCCGGCGGCGCAGTTCGGCATTGTCCACCAGGTCGAGCAACACCCCGCGACCGCCATGCAGGGCCTCGGTGCTGCTGCCGGGACCGGCAGTGCCCACCAGTTCCAGATGCGGCATCCGGCGGCCGAGCAGCGGGTGGACGCCCGCGGCGATGTCGTACCGGATCTCCAGACCGCTGACCATGGCGGCCAGATGACGACTGACCGGCTCGTACCTGATGAGCTCGGTGAACACGTCCCGCAGCGGCTGGACTTCGGCTCCGCTGAGGAACAGCAGCCCCTGGGCCTGCGTGTTCATCAGCAGCCGCCGGCCGACCGGATGGCGCTCGTCGTGATAGGTGTCCAGCAACTCCTCGCCCATCCGCCCCCGGACCACGGCGGCCAGCTTCCAGCCGAGGTTGACCGCGTCCTGGATGCTGGTGTTCATCCCCTGGCCGCCGGCCGGGAGATGGATGTGCGCGGAGTCGCCGGCCAGCAGAATGCGGCCCTGCCGGTAGCGGGTCGCCTGGCGGGTGGCGTCTCCGAAGGAGCTGACCCACACCGGCTCGCCGTGCGAGATGTCGTCCCCGGTCAGCCTCTTCCAGGCGGCGGCCACCTCGTCGTACGACGGCGGGACCTCGCGTCGCTGGGGCGGCGTCCCGCGCTCGCAGACGATCAGCCGGGTGATGCCGCCGGGCAGCGGGCCTACCATCACCATGCCGCCGGGCAGGGTCTCGCCGATCATCCGCGGGGCCAGGTCGAGCCCCTTCACGTCGGCGAGGAACATCTCCATGGTCGCGGCGGTGCCGGGAAAGTCGAAGCCTGCGGCCTTGCGCACCAGGCTCCGCCCGCCGTCGCATCCCACGAGGTAGGGCGCGGTCAACCGGTGCACGCCGTCGGGGCCGCGTACCTCCGCCTCGACGTGGTCTCCGGCGTCCTTGACGGAGAGCAGTTCGTGGCTGCGCCGGATGTCGCCACCGAGTTGGGTGACCCACTCCTCCAGCACGGTCTCGGTCTGGGACTGGGGAATGGTCTTGGCGGCCTGGCGGGCTCCGTCCAGTACGGCGAAGTCGACCGGCAGACCGCCGAAGTGGCCCTGGTCGCTGACCTCGATCTCACCGAACCGGGACAGCAGCCCGCGCTGGTCGAACACCTCCATCGTGCGCGCGGTGAAGCCCAGCCCCCGGGACTCGCCGGAGCGCCGCGCGAGTTTCTCCAGGACGACGACGTCGATCCCGGCCAGCCGCAGCTCGCCGGCGAGCATCATTCCGGCCGGTCCGGCACCGACGACGATCACCTGGGCGTCCATTGCCTGGGTGTCCATGCAGCCTCCTTGAATTGTTCTGCACCTGACAAATTGGCTCTGTCGTACGGCGCCCGGCGTTCCGGTTCCCCGGACGGCAGCGGTGGAGTTCGTGCGGGTGTCAGTCCTTGATCTCGCAGATCGCGGCGCCGGAGCTGACGGATCCGCCGATCTCCGCGGACAGGCCCTTGATGGTGCCGGACTTGTG
>NZ_JBEYUY010000066.1:0-9711 GCF_040643775.1 Streptomyces sp. NPDC047081
GTTCAGGCCGACGGGGGTCCAGGGGGCGGAGCCCCCTGGTGGGGTCGAAGGGGCGAAGCCCCTGGGGATGGGACGGGTAAGGGCGGCGGGGGCGAAACCCCTTCCACGCCCGCCCCACCCCACCTCGCCCCAACCCCGGCACCCCGCCCCCCACGGCGGTACCCTGACCAGGCACATCCGCACACGTACCCGCACGCGCGCGTACCCGCCCGCCCCGAAGGGACACCCCATGCCGCTCGAAGCCGGCCTCCTGGAGATCCTGGCCTGCCCGGCCTGCCACGCCCCCCTCAAGGAGCAGGACACCGAGCTGATCTGCACCGGCGCGGACTGCGGCCTGGCGTACCCCGTCCGCGACGGCATCCCGGTCCTGCTGGTCGACGAGGCCCGCCGCCCCGCGTAAGGCCGAAGCCCCGCGCAGGACCCGGCCCGCGCAGGCCGCCGAGCCCGCCCAAGGGCCCGCACCTCACGCGAAGCCACCGTCCCACGCAAGGCCGAAGCCCAGCGCAAGGCCTAGACCCAGCGCAAGGTCGCCGCCCCACGCAAGGCCGAGACCCAGCGCGAGTCCGCCACCCCGCGCAAGGCCCGCCCCGCCCCGTCGCCAACGGCACCCCGCCGCCCCGACGAGGCATCCGTACCCGCCCGACGAGGCACCCAGGAACCCCGGCGATCGGAGGCTGCCGCCCATGCTCGACGAATCGCTGCTCGACACCCCCGAGGCCCTCTCGGAGGCCGACCGCCGCGGCCTGCTGCGCGGCGCCGCCGAGGCCGGCGCCCGCGTCCGCACGGCGGCCCGGCACGCCGCCGAGGCGGGCGTGCACGACCTCAAGCCCGACGGCCGCCCCCGCGCCGTCCTCATCGCCGGCCCCGGCGCCGCCGCCACCTGCGCCGCCGACCTCCTCGGCACGCTGGCCGGCCCCGGCAGCCCCGTCATCCGCCTCGCCCCGACCGGCGTGGCCCCCGCAGCCGGCGCCCTGCGCTGGGAACTCCCGGGCTGGGCAGGCTCGGTCGACCTGCTCCTGATCACCACCCCCGACGGCACCGAACCGGGCCTGTCGCTGCTCGCGGACTCCGCCTACCGCCGCGGCTGCACGGTCGTCGCCGTCGCCCCCGCCCGCACGCCCCTCACGGAGGCGGTGGAGGGCGCCCACGGTCTCTTCGTACCGATGGCGACGGCCCCGTACGAGCAGGACGAGGAGCAACTCGCCGCGTCCGCCCCAGGCGTCCTCTGGGCGCTGCTGACCCCCCTGCTCGTGCTCCTGGACCGCATCGGCCTGCTCACCGCCCCGCCGGACGCCGTCGAGAAGGTCGCCGACCGCCTCGACCACGTCGCCGAGCGCTGCGGGCCCGCCATCGCGACCTACAGCAACCCCGCCAAGACCCTCGCGGCCGAACTCGCCGACGCGCTGCCGGTGGTGTGGACCGAGGGCGTCTCGGCCGGCCCCGCGGGCCGCCGCTTCGCCGCCGCGCTCGCCGAACTCTCCGGCCGCCCGGCCGTCGTCGCCGAACTCCCCGAGGCCCTCGCCGCACACAGCGCCCTGCTCGCGGGCCCCCTTGCAGCCAGCGCAGACCCGGACGACTTCTTCCGCGACCGCGTCGAGGAGGCCCCCGCGCTGCACGCGCGCGTGGTGCTGCTGCGCGACCGCCCGATCGGCGGCCTCACCGCGGCCCCCGCCGCCCGTGACCTGGCCCTGAGCCACGACACGCCGATCAGCGAGCTGGAGCCCGAGGAGGGCGACGAACTGGCCACCCTCGCCGAGCTGATCGCCATCACGGATTTCGCCGCCGTTTACCTGGCGCTCGCCTCGGGAGCCTGACGTTGACCCGCGCAACCCGCGCCCAGTGACCGGCGTACGTACGGAGACGAAGACACAGCATGGACCGGCTCGACAACACCATCCGCCCCTACGCCTGGGGTTCGACCACCGCGATCCCGCACCTGCTCGGCGTCGAACCGACCGGTGAACCGCAGGCGGAGATGTGGATGGGCGCCCACCCCGGCGCCCCCTCACGCACCGGACGCGGCACGCTCGTCGAGGTCGTCGACGCCGACCCGGAGCGCGAGCTCGGCCCCGCGGCCGTCGCCAAGTTCGGCCCCCGCCTGCCGTTCCTCCTCAAGCTCCTCGCCGCCGGCGCCCCCCTCTCCCTCCAGGTGCACCCCGATCTCGCGCAGGCGAAGGAGGGTTACGAGGACGAGGAGCGCCGCGGGATCCCGGTCGACGCCCCCCACCGCAACTACAAGGACGCCAACCACAAGCCCGAGCTGATCTGCGCGCTCACCGAGTTCGACGGCCTGTGCGGCTTCCGCGACCCGATCGAGGCCGCCGACCTGCTGGCGGGCCTCGGCATCGACTCCCTCAAGCCGTACGTCGACCTGCTGCACGCGCACCCCGAGGAAGCGGCCCTGCGCGAGGTCCTCACCGCGGTCCTGACCGCCGACCCCGAGGAGATGCGGCACACGGTCGCCGCGGCCGCCTCGGCCTGCACGCGCGTGGGCGGCGAGTACGCCCCGTATGCCGACATCGCCCACCACTACCCGGGCGACCCGGGCGTCATCGCGGCGATGCTCCTCAATTACGTCCGCCTGCAGCCCGGCGAGGCCCTGTTCCTCGGCGCCGGCATCCCGCACGCGTACCTGAACGGCCTCGGCGTCGAGATCATGGCCAACTCCGACAACGTCCTGCGCTGCGGCCTGACCCCCAAGCACGTCGACGTCCCCGAACTCCTGCGCATCGTCCGCTTCGAGGCGAGCGACCCCGGCGTACTGCGCCCCGAGGCGTCCCCGGACGGCGAGGAGGTCTACGAGACCCCCATCGACGAGTTCCGGCTGTCCCGGTACGTCCTCCCGGAGGGCACCGGCGCGCACGACCTCACCCGCGAGACCCCGCAGATCCTGCTGTGCACGGCCGGTTCGGTCCGGGCCGGCGAGCACGAACTGCGGCCCGGCCAGTCGGTCTTCGTCCCCGCGGGCGAGAAGGCCGAGGTGACCGGCGTGGGCACGGTCTTCCGTGCCACCGTCGTCGCATGACCCCGAGTGTTGTGATCGTATGACCGGGGTTGTGGATACCTGACGAGCCGTCGCCGGACCGGGCTGCAAGAATGGCCCACCGGCAAAGCACGGGCAAAGGCCTGGACGGCGGACGTACGAAGGCGAAGGGACAACGCGGACACATGAGCGCGTCAGGCGGCACCAGGGCGATCGTGGCGGCACTCGGAGCCAACCTCGCGATCGCGGCATCGAAGTTCGTTGCGTTCGCGTTCAGCGGCTCGTCGTCGATGCTCGCCGAGGGCGTCCACTCGCTCGCGGACTCCGGCAACCAGTTCCTGCTCCTGCTCGGCGGCAAGAAGGCCCAGCGCGAGGCGACCCCGCAGCACCCCTTCGGCTACGGCCGCGAGCGGTACATCTACGCCTTCCTGGTCTCCATCGTCCTGTTCTCGGTCGGCGGCATGTTCGCCATCTACGAGGGCTACGAGAAGATCAGCCACCCGCACGAGGTCGAGCACTGGTACTGGCCGGTCGGCGTCCTGGTCTTCGCGATCATCGCCGAGGGCTTCTCGTTCCGTACCGCCATCAAGGAGTCGAACGAGCTGCGGGGCAGGCTCTCCTGGTCCCAGTTCATCCGCCGCGCCAAGGCGCCCGAGCTGCCCGTCGTACTCCTGGAGGACTTCGGCGCGCTCATCGGCCTGGTCCTCGCTCTCGGCGGCGTCGGCCTTGCCCTGCTCACCGGCGACGGCGTCTGGGACGGCATCGGCACGGTCTGCATCGGCATCCTGCTCGTCCTGATCGCCCTCGTCCTCGCCGTAGAGACCAAGTCCCTCCTCCTCGGTGAAGCTGCGGGCATCGAAGAGGTCAAGAAGATCGAGGCCGCGATCGTAGACGGCGACACGGTCACCGGCATCATCCACATGCGCACGCTGCACCTCGGCCCCGAGGAACTGCTGATCGCCGCCAAGATCGCCGTCCAGCACGACGACACGGCCGCCGAGGTCGCCTCCGCGATCAACGCCGCCGAGGCCCGCATCCGCGAGGCCGTCCCCATCGCGCGCGTGATCTACCTGGAGCCCGACATCTACAGCGAGACCGAGGCCGCGAAGGGCCCGGACCGCGAGGCGACCCCGGGCGGCCCGACCCCACACGCGGCCGGGCACTGAGGGGTACGACGGAGAGAGGGTCGTCGCCACGATCGGGATCACGATGATCGGCATTCAGCAGCGCCTTGTAGCTGACGCTCCGCTCCTTGCCGCCGGCGGCTGTGGGGGAGGCAGCCTTGCTGCCGGGTCGGTGCACGGGCGCCGACCGCACCTGCTCGATCAGCCGCTCGGAGTGGTGGATGCCCTCGGCCACGCCGACTTTCAGCACCCGCTTGCCCGCGAAACGTCTTCGGCCCCGATGGACCCCTGCGTCTCCACCTTCACGTCGATGCCACGGCTCTCGGCGGCCTGCTGGTCTGTTGCCTCCTGTTCTCCCGCCCGCGGCTGTCCTGTTGTCGCTGTCCCCGCGCTTCCCTGCCACCACCCTCGGCAGACCACGACGCGCACCACGATCGGCGCGATGTGTTCGAAGGCGGACTGGGGACGGCCGGGTCGGCCGGTGTAGCTTGGAACAGAGCCAGACGTCGCTGCTGATGGCGGTCGGGCGGTCCCACCGCGGACCGACCGAGGGAGAGAGGGCCTCCGACGGACTGCGCTGCGCGCACGCGGGCATCCCTGTGTCCTCTTCGGGCACTCCTGTGTCCGCCGCCGCGCAGAACAGCCGTACCCGACCTCGACCCAACCCCGAGGAGCAGCTCGCAATGACGACTGTCGACAACCGACAGGACTTCAAGGTCGCCGACCTCTCCCTGGCCGACTTCGGCCGCAAGGAGATCACCCTCGCCGAGCACGAGATGCCCGGCCTGATGGCGATCCGCAAGGAGTACGCCGAGACGCAGCCGCTGGCCGGCGCCCGCGTCACCGGTTCCCTGCACATGACCGTGCAGACCGCCGTCCTCATCGAGACCCTGGTCGCCCTGGGCGCCGAGGTCCGCTGGGCGTCCTGCAACATCTTCTCCACCCAGGACCACGCGGCCGCCGCCATCGCCGTCGGCCCGAACGGCACCCCGGACAACCCCCAGGGCGTCCCGGTCTTCGCCTGGAAGGGCGAGACCCTGGAGGAGTACTGGTGGTGCACGGAGCAGGCGCTGACCTGGCCGAACACCCCCACCGGCGGCCCGAACATGATCCTCGACGACGGCGGTGACGCCACCCTCCTCGTCCACAAGGGCGTCGAGTACGAGAAGGACGGCAAGGTCCCCTCCGTCGACACCGCCGAGAACGAGGAGCACCGGGTCATCCTGGAACTCCTGAACCGCACCATCAGCGACGGCTCCCAGAAGTGGACCCAGCTCGCCTCGGAGATCCGCGGCGTGACCGAGGAGACCACGACCGGCGTCCACCGCCTGTACGAGATGCAGCGCGACGGCACCCTCCTGTTCCCGGCGATCAACGTGAACGACGCCGTCACCAAGTCGAAGTTCGACAACAAGTACGGCTGCCGCCACTCCCTGATCGACGGCATCAACCGCGCCACCGACGTCCTCATCGGCGGCAAGACCGCCGTCGTCTGCGGCTACGGCGACGTGGGCAAGGGCTGCGCGGAGTCCCTGCGCGGTCAGGGCGCCCGCGTCATCGTCACCGAGATCGACCCGATCTGCGCGCTGCAGGCGGCGATGGACGGCTACCAGGTCACCACGCTCGACGAGGTGATCGACAAGGCCGACATCTTCGTCACCACCACGGGCAACAAGGACATCATCATGGCCTCGGACATGGCCAAGATGAAGCATCAGGCGATCGTCGGCAACATCGGTCACTTCGACAACGAGATCGACATGGCCGGCCTCGCCAAGATCCCCGGCATTGTCAAGGACGAGGTCAAGCCGCAGGTCCACACCTGGACGTTCCCCGACGGCAAGGTGATCATCGTGCTGTCCGAGGGCCGCCTGCTGAACCTGGGCAACGCCACCGGCCACCCGTCCTTCGTGATGTCCAACTCGTTCGCGGACCAGACGCTGGCCCAGATCGAGCTGTTCACCAAGCAGTCCGAGTACCCGACCGGTGTGTACACGCTGCCCAAGCACCTGGACGAGAAGGTCGCCCGCCTCCACCTGGACTCGCTCGGTGTGAAGCTGACGACGCTCCGTCCCGAGCAGGCCGCGTACATCGGCGTGAAGGTCGAGGGCCCGTACAAGTCGGACCACTACCGCTACTGAGGCGAACCGCTGCCGTCAGTACTGAGCGGCTCGGCACCACCCGTGACGAAAGCGCGTCGGTGCGCTGACGCGCTCTCGCCATCGGCAGTTCCTCCAAGGCAGGCCCCCGCACCCCCGTGTCGGGGGCCTGCCCCTTCGGCCCCGTGGCCCGTCCGACGGGCCGGCCCGTCAAGACCCAGGACCCCCATGCCCCGCGGCCGTTATTCGCTCCACGATCCGCACGATCACACCCCCCTCGCAGAAGAGCACTTCCAGTGCGCCCCCGGCCCCTCCGGCTGGCGCTACGTCTCCCAGCTCATCGCCCCTTCGGGCGAGCACAGCGGCTCCGTCGACCTCGCCCTCGACGAACTCGGTCGCCCCATCCGACTCGAACTCCACGCCGCGGGCTGGCAGGTGCGCGGCGCCGCCCTGGACGGCGTCACCTGGGTCCGCACGGACCCCACCGGCACCCATGCCACAGAAGGCAATGTGCGCGCCCACGCCTTCACCGGCACTTCCCCCGCGTTCCTCATCGCCACCAGCCGTCTCCTGCGCCTCACCCCTTCCGCCGCGGCAACCCGCGTACGCCTCGTCAGCTTCACCGACCCCGTCCTCGCCCCGCGCACCTTGGACCAGTCCTGGGCTCTGGTGAACAGCGAAACACACGCCACTGACAACGGCCCTCTGACCGTGGACGAATACCAGGTCACAGCCCTGGACACGGGGGAGCAGCACGCGGTGCACATCGCCGGCGACGTCGTACTCGCGGCACCCGGCATCGAGTTGGAGGACCTGGCGTCGCCGCCGTCCGTTTTCGACTGAGCGGGAAGAGGGGCGGGCCGTCGGACGCTTTGCGCAGACCGGGGTTGAGCGGGGTGGGGTCGAGCGGAGGATGGGTCGCGCGAGCGCCTGCTCAGGCCTTACGCCGGGGGGACGAAGCCAGTTGTACCGGCGGGCCGGGGGTTCTCGGTGGCGGATGGGTCGGTCCGGGAACCGTTGTGATCGGTCCCCGAGGCGTTTTGTGGCCCGGGGACCGGGGCGGCGGACGCCGCAGCTCCGGGCGCCGGTGACTCGGCGACTTCGGGTGTCGGTGGCTTGGAGAATTCCGGAGCCGACCCCTCCACCGGCCTGTCCCAGCCAGGCACGGCAGGGGCTGGCTGCGCACCCACCGCCGGGACCCCCGATGCCGGTCCACCCGTCGCGGGTCCGTTCGCGAAGGCCCGCCGTACCTCTCGCGCCTGTCGCTCCTGCAACACGGCCGCCAGGTACGCCGCCGGCGGAACGCCCTGCGGGACCGGCGTCCCCGTCCGCGCCGACAGATCCGAGGCGAGCCGCTCCGCCATGGCCCAGCCGACCTGGGGGTCCAACTGCTGCATCCGCGCCAGGTACTGACGTACGGCGAGCCACAACCCATCGGGAACGGCCGACAGGTCGAGCTCCGCGAACCGTCCGGCCAGCCAGGGCGGCGGCGGAGGCAGGAAACCGGTGCGGGCGACCGGGACCCGTTCGCGTACGACGAGAGTGCCGGCGAACACATCGCCGAGCCGTCGCCCACGAGCCGACACGAGCGAGGCGATGCACGCGACGACCCCGAACGTCATCAGGATCTCGACCACGCCGATCCCACCCCGGACCAGCGCATGCCGGAACCGGATGGGCCCGCCGTCGTCCCGGACCACCCGCAGCCCACACGCCAACTTCCCGAGCGACCGCCCATGGCTCAGCGTCTCGACCACGATCGGCCCGCCGACCAGCACCAGCACGAAGGTGGCGATCGACACCGCGACCTGCGCCGCGTCGTCCATGGAGGCCGTGGCCGCGACAAGGCCGATGGTCAGGGCGACATAGACGGCCATGGCCACGACCAGGTCGAGCAATATCGCAAGGGCCCTACTGGGCAGCCTCGCGGGGCGCAACTCCAGCGCCACCGCCTCGCCCGTCACCAGCTCACTCACGCCCGTCGTCCTTCCCCTGGCCTGCCCTGAGAACGGCCAGTCTGCCAAGCTGAGGGCGCATCGCGCCCCAGTACGACAAGCTGACTCCCACGACGAGCCGCCGAGAACATCCGAGGAGCAGGCAGACCGATGGACCTCGACGTCTTCGTCACCGCCCACCGGGCCGAGTGGGACCGCCTCGACGCACTCCTCGGACGCCAGCGCCGCCTCACCGGTGCCGAGGCCGACGAACTCGTCGCGCTCTACCAGCGCACGGCCACCCACCTCTCCCTGATCCAGTCCAGCGCGCCCGATCCGCAACTGACCGGACGCCTCAGCCAACTCGTCGCACGCGCGCGTAGCGCGGTGACAGGAACGCGACGCGCCTCATGGAGAGACGTCACACGCTTCCTGGCGCACGGTTTCCCGGCCGCGGTCTACCGGTCCCGGCGCTGGTGGGTCCCCACGGCCCTGCTGTCCACGGTCGTCTCCGTCATCCTGGGGTGGTGGATCGGCACCCACCCCGAGGTGCAGGCGAGCATCGCCGCCCCCAGTGAGCTACGCGAACTCACCCGCCCCGGGGGCCAGTACGAGACGTACTACTCGAGCCACCCCGCGGCCTCCTTCGCCGCCCAGGTGTGGACGAACAACGCCTGGGCCGCCGCCCAGTGCCTCATCCTGGGCGTGTTCCTCGGCCTGCCCGTCCTCTGGATCCTCTTCCAGAACATGCTCAACCTCGGCGTCGGCTTCGGTCTGATGTCCTCGGCCGGCCGCCTCGACACCTTCCTCGGCCTCGTCCTCCCGCACGGCCTGCTCGAACTGACCGCGGTCTTCGTCGCCGCCGGCACCGGCCTGCGCCTCGGCTGGACAGTCATCGACCCGGGCCCACGCACCCGCCGCACAGCACTCGCCGAGGAGGGCCGTGCCGCCATCGGCATGGCGATCGGTCTCGCCCTGGTCCTCTTCGTCTCCGGCGCCATCGAAGGCTTCGTCACCCCGTCGGGCCTGCCCACCTGGGCCCGCATCGGCATCGGAGTCACCGCCGAGCTGGCCTTTCTCGCATACGTCTTCGTCCTGGGCGGTCGTGCGACACGCACCGGCGAGACGGGCGACGTGGAGGCGGCCGAGCGCAGTGCCACTGTGCCGACGGCCGCCTGATGTGCGGACACGCCTGCTGAACTGTTAGTCTCTCCTTCGCCCCGCAGGGATCGTTGACACGACCCGAACGGGGAGGTAGATTCGAACAGTTGCCTGGAACCGGATCCTGTCCGTTCGGCAACAGCGAGTATCTGTCTGCTTCTCGGAACGTCGATTTCGAAGAAGTCACCTCCCGATGAATCGGAAATGAGCGGCCGGTCAGACCGGCTCGAAACTTCTGATAAAGTCGGCACCGCCGGAAAGGAAACCGCGAAACAAAAGCGGGAACCTGGAAAGCACCGAGGAAATCGGATCGGAAAAGGATCTGATAGAGTCGGAAACGCAAGACCGAAGGGAAGCCCGGAGGAAAGCCCGAGAGGGTGAGTACAAAGGAAGCGACCGTTCCTTGAGAA
>NZ_JBEYUY010000067.1:0-8451 GCF_040643775.1 Streptomyces sp. NPDC047081
CCGCCGCGCCCGCACCCGCATCACTGGGTCGCTGCGCCCGCCCCCCCGGCATGGCCCGCAGGTGCCTCCCTTGTTGAACCGTCCTGGGGCGTTGCTGCCCGAGGCGCCTCGGGCAGCAACGGTTCGGCACCGGCACTTCGCACCATCGGGAGATCCACATGCAACAACCTCTCCGGCCCGGTCCCGGCGCCGTGACCGCTCGGCTGCGCGAAGCCCTGGACACCGCCGACTGCCGGTCGCTGGCCGACGTCCTGCATCCCTACGTGTGCTGGAACCCGTCCGACGCAAGCGGCAACGGCTGCCACACCCGCTCCCACGTCCTCAGCCGGTGTGCTCGTCTGCACGCTCTCGGGCTGTGGGCCCGGATAGAGGAGACCTTCACCTATCCGGCCGCGGTGGTCCTCGGCCTCCGGATCCACGGCACCGTGCCGCCGGCCGACCCGCAGAACGTCGCGTACCACGTGTTCGACGTAGCCGACGGACTCGTCACGCGCATCACCTGCTACGCCGACCGCGCCCAGGCCCTCGACGCGGCCTTCCCCGGTGCCGTGGCGGAGGGCCTGGGGCGCTGAGACCCGCCCAGGGTGCGGCGGTCAGGACACTTCGACCCGTGCCTGGAGCCGAACCAGTCCGGCCACCCCGAACTGCAGGGACAGCGGGAGCGTGTGCCGGGTGGTGACGCCGTGGACGTGATGGAGTTCCACGCGCGGACCGTCGCCCCGGAAGGCGACAGCGGTGCCGGACTGCAGCAGGATCCCCGCCGTGGACAGTGACCCGTTGCCCTCGGCCGTCTTACCGCCCTCCAGGACTCCCCTCCCCATGTCCGGTGTCGCGACCATGCCCAGGTGCTCGGGTACCGCGCCGTCGTTGCGTATCGACATCGTGAGTGAGCCGTCGCCGGAACGATCGAGGTGGGCCACGGCACCAGTGATCGTCAGATCGACGTCGGCCGTCCGTACGCTGAGGCGGCCGGGGGACGAAGTGACGCCCGGCGTTCCGGCACGGCTCGTACCGCTCTCGGGGCCGCTGTGGTGGCCGGTGCCGCCGCAGCCGGCGGTCAGAGCGATGAGCGCCGAGGACAGGGCCGCCGCGGCGACGGTGCGGTGGCGCCCGACCCTGTTCTCCGTCCTGGCATCGTGCCGATCTCGGCTACGGCCGTGCAGCCGGCCCCGCGTGATCGGCAAGCGCTTCACGGGGGAGTGGCGAGTGAATCCGGATATGTCCATGGTGAGCTTTTCCCTCCGTGCCCAGACGGAGTTTTCGGGGATGCCGAGGTGGCTGAGGCGGGGGGCCGTCGCAGAGGGCCGGATTGCTGCCGTACGCGCGAGATTCATCCGATGGCAGAGATGGCGGTCTCGGCGGTCCTGTCATGCGCGGACGCGGGAAGTTCAGACTGCAGCGGCCACCGTGGGCGGGCCGCGACGGACGACGCACGCGGACAGGAGCCGTGAGCGCAGTCGGCGGGTGCCGACGCACGCACGGGGCGCGGCGAGCGCGCACCGCATTCGCCTCAGCAGCGCGACGAGAGGTACGAGTACCGCAGCGACGGTGACGAGCAGGTCGCGCAGCGTCCACAGCAGGACGAGACAGGCCGTGTGGCCCGCTGCCGACGCCGGGAGCCGGACGGTCAGCCAGAGCGCGGCCTCACCGCGGCGCAGCACCCAGCCCGTCGCGACGACCGCGGCCGCGTGCGCGGCGAGCATCGGGGGCGTGAGCATCGAGCCCAGCGTCATCGCGTGCCCGCCGTGACCGGCCATCCCGGCCATGGCCGGGACACCATGTGCGGCGTGGGCCGGGTCGATCCGTGCCTGCCGCAGAATCCGCGCCGCGCTCTCCGGCGTGAGACGGGCCGGTCCGGCACCGCACAGGATCCGTTGCGCCAGAGCCACCACCTGAGCGGACCGTTCGGCGGGAGCGGACGCCACGGAACCCTGACCGAGGGAGAAGACCAGGTGGAGGCAGATCTCACCTGCGAGCAGACCGAGCGCGATGCCGGGCAGCGAGCGCTCCCGACCGGCCAGCGGGCCCACCACGCACACCACGCCGGCCCAACCGGCCGCCAGGGACCACACGGGGACCGCGCTTCCGGACACCAGCACGTGCCCGCTCGCGGACAGCGCCACGCACACCGCTGAGAACACCGCGGCCCTCAGCAGTCTCAGATCGGTGGCAGCCCGTACTGGGACGTTCATGGCGCACGTCACTATTCCAGCCGCCGGGGTGGCGGTGACCGTCGGGGTGTCCGGAGCGGGCTTTCCCGACGGTGGCCCGGCCCAGCTGTCCGCCGGAACGGGCCTGCCGGTTCGTCAGGCGGCTCCTCTCCTTCCGGCCGTACGCGCTCCGCGCATCGCGCCTACGGCGACGATCAGCCCGCCGGCGACCGCCGTCAGGACGGCGAGTGCGGTGTCGCGGCCAAGTCCCAGGAACGTGTCGTCCGCGTCCGCGCCGTCGCGGACAGGGTCAGGCCCTTGCAGGCAGCGGAACCGGACACGGCCCGGGCGCCGTCGGCGACCTGGAACTGGAACGCGTTCGACTGGGTGTCGCCGTCGGCAGCAGTGCCCAGGGCAGTCGTCGTCACGCAGACAACGCGAACACCGGGGCCCGTGCCAGACTCCCTGACGTCAAAAGCCCGTGCCTGGCCCTTGTCGGGCTGCCGTTGGATAGCGGACGACATGACGTTCGTGTTCACGTCCCGGTAGACGATTTCCCCGGAGATGTCCGCGTCGGGCGGTCATCGGTCGACCTCCACCGTCTTCTCCACGGTGACCTGGTCGATCTCGGAGACACGGACCGTGGCTTTCATCGTCCAGGTCCCGGCGATCGGAAGGTTGAGGGTGTCGGAGCCCCAGTAGCCGCGTTCGTCGACGAGTTCCGCGTCCAGCGGGCCGATCTGCCGGTCGCCGAGGGTGAAGGTCAGACGCAGTTCGGGGATGCCGACGGCACCGTAGACGATCGCCTCCACGACGTTCCGGCCGACCCGGCCGGGTTCCAGGGTGACCTGAACCTTGCCGCGTCCGGACAGGGTGTTCTTCCCGGTGTCGTACGGGATCAGGGTCAAGGACACCTCGGGCTGCCCGGTCACCGAGGTGGCCGAGGCGGTCTCGGCGGCACGGCCGGTCTCCGTTCCGGTGAGTACCGTCGTCAGGACGAGGACCAGCACGCCGACCGCCACGTCGGCCAGGACGGACCTGCGCAGACCGCGTCGGTACGGCTCGGACCCCGCCCCGTGCGGGCTGTCCCCGTCCACGGGGGCGGCGGGAGGGCTGTCGGCGTGGCCTGCGGCCACCAACACCCGCTCCTCCTGCGGAGTGTGCAGGAGGCGGGCGGTCCAGCGCCGGGAGTACGAGGCCGCCGCCAGCATCACCAGCACGGCCCAGATCTTGAAGACGAGGATCCTGCCGTACGACGTGGAGAACGCGTCCCAAGAGCCGAGACCTCTCCCGGACTGGTAGACGCCGGTGGCGGTCAGGACGGCCACCGAGGTCAGGGCGATACGTGAGAAGCGGGCGACCGCGACAGGCGGCAGCGGATCCTCGGCGGGGGACCGGTACAGCGCGAGCAACAGCGCGGCCAAGCCTCCCAGCCACACAGCCATGGCCAACAGGTGCAGCGTGGAGGAGACCACCGCCACAGGCACCTGGATCCCGGCGGAGGCGTGCTCGGCCGCCGCCCAGGTGGCAGCCTGGCCAGGGCGGAGTTCTTGGCCCCACCTTGAGGCGACTCGCGCCGGCCCCACCCAAAACGGACACAACCCGGGGCGACTTCAACTGGCCCCGGCACTCGCCAGGGAGAAGGCTCTGAAGTGGGGCCACGGCAAGCCGCCCTCGAACGCCTGAGTGGAGCCACGCCGGGCCGCTCTGCGGTGGGGCCAAGGACTCCGCCCTAGCCAGGCAGCCAGACCGAGGACCAGCACGCCACCGGCAGCGAGGGCCGGCCGGCCGGACAGCTGCTCCAACGGCCGACTCCGCACCAGGACGACCACCACCACGAGCAGCACCAACCGCGTCAGCAGCGCGAGTCCCGGCCTGGCTGGCGACCGTCTGCCACAGCGAGCCGGGATCGAACAGACCGCCCAGCCCGTCACCGCTGTCGTAGGGTCCGCGCAGCAGCACGAGCAGGACCGTGGAAACGGACAGCGCCCACCACCCGATCCGGAACGGCCGCCGTACCGCGCGCACGGCCGTGGCCGAGCGCCAGCAGGCCAGGACGAACACGGCGAGGCCGATCAGCAGCGCCAGCCCGGCGTAGGCGACGTAGCGGCCGACGCCGTACAACGCACCCACCCTGGGATCCACGGCCGGCGGGGGAGCGGCGACGGTCCGGGTCGCAGACGGTTTGCCGACCGGCACCGGTTCACTTTTCGAGCGTCGCCGACAAACGACACCATGGCGCCCCACCTCCACCTCGCCACGGTAGAAGTACGACGGCACCGCCCACACGTCAATCAGCGTCTTCCCAGCTCAGCTGTCCCTCGAAAGGATCCGCACCCAACGCGGAATCCGCCGGGGCCGAGTCGTGCTCTTCTCAGCTTGTCCTGGGCTGTCCAAACTTCACGACAGGGACGGTTGAGGGGGGGAGGCGGCGATGGTTGCTAGGCGTCAACAGGGCTCGACCACACGTCGCTGGCGAACGTCAGCAGTGAAGCCGGTCGCGCCCGTACTGCCGGAGCGCCTCTGGGTCAGCCGGTGCTGGTGTCGTAGAGCCGCCATGCCGGGTAGCGCCGGGCCTGGCCGCCTTGTTCATCGCTGTCCAGGAGTTCGCGGCGGCGCAGCATCAGGCGCAGGTGGCGTGCTTGGTCGGCGCCGTTGTCCGGGCCGGAATCGAGCAGGACCGCGTGGGGGCTTGCAGCATCCGGGGGCCGCACGAGTAGGTCGGCCGGGTGTCCGTTGATGCTTTCGCCGAGTGCCACTGTCGTTCCGGGCTGTGCTGCCATGGCCTGGTAGAGGCGCCGGACCAGGTCGCCTGCTGCGCGGTCGTCGGAGCGGGGGCCGCTTGTGGTGGCGGCGTTCAGGAGTTCGGCGGCGACACCGCCCCGCTCGCGCCACAGGTTCATGTCTCCGACCACGATGAGGTGGCTGCGGGCGCGCGTGATGGCGACGTTCCACAAGTTGAGCTGGCGGTGGACCCAGCCGATGGCGCCTGCGTGCATGCCCTCGCCTGCGACGAGGGAGAAGACCATGACGTCGCGTTCCCCTCCCTGGAAGGTGTGCACGGTGCCGACGCGCACGCGCTGCTGGTCGTATTGCCGCAGCCGGTCGCGGAGGTCGTCGGCCTGCGGCTTGAACGGCGTGACCACACCAATGGTGGCGTCCTCGGGGAGCTGTTCGAGCAGGGTGCGAACGAAGCTGTCCACCTGTCCGATCTCGTCGTAGTTCACCCAGGAGCCGCCGTACGGGGGCCGGGTGGCTCGCCCGGCAACGTGGGACCAGAAGATGGATCGCCTCGGCAGGGACGGCCGGCCCCGGGTGTCGGTGAGGACCGTCAGGCCCTGTTCGTAGAAGAGTTCGTTGGACACGGCGGCGATGTCCGGGTGGCAGCGGAAGTGCTCGTCGAGGAGAAGCGTGCCTCCGGCGGCCCGCTCGGCCGCGTGGAACGCGGAGTGGCGGCGGTAGGCGAGACGATGTTTCTCCAGCCAGGCGGAGCGCAGGCCGTTGTTACGGCGGATCAGGACCTCGCGCTCCGGGCCGATCTTCGCGATGTGCGGAAGCTGCATGGCGTCCCCGATGACCAGGGCACGCTTCGCCCGGAACAGCAGCGGGAGCACGTGCGGGATGGCGCACTGGCTGGCCTCGTCGATGACGACCAGGTCGAAGAGGGCGGCCCCAGGAGGAAAGCGGCGGGCGGACAGGCCAGTGACGGCCCAGCCGGGGGCCGCGGGAAGTACTTCGCGTATGGCGGGCCAGTCGGTGCGGTCGCTGTCCCGGGCGCTGAGAAGGTTGAGGATGCGCTGACGGCCGGCGCGGGCGTTGGTCCGCACCGCGCTTTCGAGGAGGGCATGCGAGGTGTTCTGCACGTCGGCCTCGGCAGTGTCGAGTGTCGTGGCCAGTGCCGCGTCATCGACCTCGGCAACCTGTGCGTATCCGCTGTGCCAGGAGGCTTGCGCGGCCACGAACCCGGCGAGAGCGAGGCAGCCCTCCACGCGGTCACCGTCGAAGCGTGCCAGTCCGATCTTGCGGAGGAAGCGGGTGCGGCGCCAAGAGCCGAGGAACCGTGCGTGAGCCAGGCGTCGTGCACGGGCTTCCAGCTGGTCCAGGCGCTCTGCCTGCGGGAGCTTTTCGGCGAGTTCGGACACCGACAGGGCAAGTTGCTCGGCGTGCTGCTCGCGCAGTCCGCCGGCCTGCCACTGGTCCTTCTCGCTCTTTGCGATGTGGGCGAGGCCTTGGCGGACGCGGGCCAGGTGGCTGAGGGCGATGTCGACGTCCATGGCGGCCGTGGTCACGTTGGGCACGGGTTCCGGCGCCGTGCGCAGGATGTCCAGGCCTTTCGCCTCGGTCTCGACGTAGTTCCCGGACTTGGCGCGGGCCGAGCCGGTGCGTATGACGCTTCCGGGTACGAGGTTTTCGCAGCGGCGCCAGACTTCGTCCACGGCCTCGTTGTTGTTGGAGGCCACAAGGACACTCTGGCCGCTGGTGATCGCTGTGGCGACGAGATTGGCCACGAGCTGGCTTTTTCCGGTCCCGGGCGGGCCGGTGGCGACGGTCAGGCGCCGGGTCATCGCGGAGCGCAGCACGGCGGCCTGGGCCTCGTTGCAGGGCAGCGGCGTGACCAGCCGTGGTGGCTCTGGTTCCGGCGCTGCCAGTGCGCGGGCGCGTTCCGCCGCGTCGGGTGAGAGGGCGGCGAGTGCGGTCGCCTGGATGCGTTCCGGCTTTCCCGCGATGTCGGCGAAGTCGTCGAGGAGCTTCTTCGTGTAGGCGGTGTCGGGCAGTGCCGCGAACAGGACGGCGGTATTGCGGGCGCCGTGACTGGGCGTGTGGGTGTCGATCCGGTCGGCGAGCTGATCGGGGTGGAGTTCCTGGACGCACGGCAGCTCGAACTCCTCCATGAGGAGTTTGCCCGCTTCGACGGCCATACGGTCGTGCTGGCCGCGATGCCAGGTGGGCTGGAAGGTGTCGGCGAGTTGTGCGGCCTCCTCCTCGCCGAGCCAGTCCCGGGCCAGCTGCGGGTGCGGCTGGACGGGACCGTAGGGCTTGAGCCGCACCTGGCCGCCTTCGGAGACGATCTCCACACGGCGGATCAGCAACGGGGCGAACTTCGGGTGCCGCCACGGCCGGCCGCCGCGCGGTCCGGTCACGACCACGGCCGGGTAGCCGGCCCAGAGTTCGGCCTCCTGTTCGGTGGCGGACTCGATCAGAGGGCTGGCCTCTGCCGGGACGGAGATACAGCCGTCGTCGTCGACATCGCCGGACAGAAGGCGCTCCGACCCGGAGAGGCAGACATAGGAGGAGTCCCGATCGCCTACGGACATCAGCGGTGTATCGGTCTCGTCGGACAGCACGCACTCGCGGTAGTAGTCGAGCAGACGGGGCCAACTTGGCTGAGACTGCGCGGACTTGCGAGTGCTTGTCTGCTCTGCCTGTCCAGGTGCCGAGACGGTCCGGCGGGTGAGCGGCACGAGCAGCGGCGCTGCTCCGAGCGGGCAGTCGGCGAGGACGATGCGGTCATCGACGCCGAACGCGGACTTCACCGGTACCTGGCGGGCTCCCTGGGCCCGCATGCGCCGGTTGACGTAGTGAAAGAGGTCCTCTACGGACACATCGCCCTTGCCGTCCTTGCTCACCTTGCCGGTGCGCAGGGCTTCTATGACCTCGGCGGTGAAGTCGGACGGCCGCACCTCGGCGGTGCCCGCCACATCGGCGTACGAGTCCTCACCGGCCCGTGAGGATGACAGCACGTACGTGCCACGGCTGGTCAGCAGGGGCTGCTCAGCCGACTTCGCCACCGAGTCGGGCTGCCGGTCGGAGGTGCGCAGGCCCACGGCGAAGCCGCCGCTGCGACAGCAGTCGATCATCATGACCTTCTGCGAGGCCCAGCACTGTTCGAGCTGCTCGTTGACGAAGCCGGCGCTCACCGCTGTCTCGGCGATCCGGTCGAAGTCGGTGTCCGTGGCGATGAAGTAGAACTCACCGCCGTCCCGGACGAGTCGAGCGCCGTGCCCGGACACGTACACAAGGGCCAGTTCGTCCTGCTCGCAAGCCTCCAAGAACTCGCTGATGACCTCCCGCATGTCATCGGCGGCCAGGTTGTCCCGGGAGGCGACGGAGACGAACCCGCCGATGTTGCGGTGCTGCAGGACCTGTTCCATGCCCCAGATGTCGGCCTGTGTGGACGGCAGGGGCGGGAAGCGGCCGTCGTCGTAGTGTCGACGATCACGAAATTCCCCAGGTGGGGCGGGTTCCGCGTCACGTAATTCCCCACCCCCGCGGTCACGTAATTCCCCATGGGGACGACGGG
>NZ_JBEYUY010000068.1:0-8127 GCF_040643775.1 Streptomyces sp. NPDC047081
GCACCTCGCTGTACAGCACGTAACCCACCACGGTGAGCAGTGCCCCGCCCAGGTAGACCTTGCCCTGCAACACGTCACCAACGGACTTCACGAACGACCAACGAACTCGCCTCCGATGTGACGGTGTGGAGGGCGGAACGTTCAGGAGGAGGTGCCGGGTTCCGCTGCCCCCTTCGAGTTGGCGACGATCTCGTACAACTCGTCCAGATCGTATTCGGCGCGTTGCGGGCTGCCGTAACGGGTGATCTTTCCCCGACTCGCCCACTTGCGGATCGTGGCTTGGCTGACCCCCGCGGCCAGCGCGGCGAGTTCGGTCGGAACCGTGCGCCGACCGCGTCGCTCACTCACCCCGGGCCCCCGGCCGACCGCTCAATGTCAGGCGCAGCCGACCGGACAGCAATAGCCACTGCTCCGGCGGCACCGTGTGACCGATCTCGCAGGCCACCTGTGAGGAGACCGCGTCTCCGGCACTCGACAGCCTCGCGTGCAGCGGCGCGCCGCAACCAGGGTGGCAGCACACGCCCAGGGATACACGGTGCACCCGTGGGCCCAGTATCGAGCGGGAGGACTCCAGGAGCGTGGACAGTTCGGCGTCCAGATCTGAGCCCGCCGGATGCGCCGCCAGCCATTGGATCTGGCTGTGGAGGAATCGGAGGAGCTCGGAGACCCCCTCACAGTGAGCAGCCGCCGAGCGGCGCTCCGCCATGACGAGTCCTGCCCATGAGGACAGCAGGTCGGAGATCTCCGAGCGCAGCGAGATCACCTTGTCGTCGAGTCGTATGCCCACCGATCGGGTGCCACTGACACGCTCCAGCGACCATCCACTGGGCGTGGCCAGTTCGTCTTCACTTTCCCGATAGATTTCTTCGATATCACGTAACTTGGCGCGCAGGCTTTCACCTAAGGGACAGCGCGTTTTCTGCTTCGGTCCCACGAAGGACCCGGCGCATGATCCCGAACGGTCTTGGTGCTGTTGCACTACTGGCCTCGCATCTCTGCATCACGGGTGAGAATTTCTCTTCGGCTGGGACTCCTCGCTACGCCAAAACAACCTGCCGTTTCATCAGCGCATCACTGCCGCGCATCCACAGCGCGTCCATGTGGCGGTAACGAGGACGTAACCAACGCGAGGGCGAGCGCCGTTGCCCAACACTCCGTCATTGGTCCCTACAATCGTCAATTGTTGTGCGACCCGGTCGGCACGTGTCAACAGAGCCTGGCGTGGGGCTCATCACGCAGTCCGTGACGCCCCGACTCCCCACCGTGATCGCGCTCGCCCCACGCGCGCACTCGCCCCGCTCGCGCGGGCGCACGTGACAAACCCTCCTTGAGAGACGGGAGTTGACACTCAGCGCCCGAGACTGTCACACTCCTCGCGGGCCATCGGTCTGCCCTGAAGGCACCGGTGCTCGAACGCTGAGCCGGTGCCGCGGACCTGTACAGCGCCCCCACCTTCACCCTTCCGAGAGCTTCTGCGTTCTCGGTCTCCTGCGTCTTCTCCGCTTTCCATGCCCGTCGGTGACCATCCCGGCGGGCATTCTTGTGCCCGGCTACGAACCCCACCTTCGAGGGCCTCATGGACACACGGCAAAAGGCTTCTGGTTACGCGCGACGCTGCGCACAGGCAGTGAATGCGTTTCACTCGATCCCTTACTTCACCGATGATTTGCTCACCGGAATCTCACCATTCGGCGTCACCGATCATTCGAGCGTCTACCTCGCGGGCCGCGCGTCCCCGCTCGGCCCCGTGAACCCTGCCGTGGTGACCGCGGTATTCAACTCCTTCGCGCCCGGTCTCATCGCCGACCGCATTCCCGCCCTCTGGGATCTGATATCGCCCGAGCATGCGATCCAGGCCCGCCAGGACGCGGTCGGAAATGCGCTCGAACGGCTAGTGGGAACGGAGATCGTCTGTTCCCAGGAACTGACGGAGGCCACGAAACTCGCGGTCGCTGCCGCCAACGCGTGCTCCTCCCCCGGACGCCCGCTGTACTCGGCGAACTCCGCGCTCGATCTGCCGGACCGGCCGCATGTGGCGCTCTGGCACGCCGCGACGATGCTGCGCGAATACCGGGGCGACGGGCACATCGCCGTACTGGGCCACTTCGAGCTGGCGGGCGTGGACTCGCTCGTCATCGACTGCGCCAGCACGCACGGCATGGCCAAGGAGATCGTCATGCCGATGCGCGGCTGGACGGAAAAGGAATGGTCGCAGGGGCGGGAACGGCTCGCCGACCGCGGGCTCGTGGACGCGGAGGGACGGCTGACCAGGCGGGGGGCCGCCGTACGGGACGAGGTCGAGGCGGAGACCGGACGCCTCGACCGGCAGCCGTACGAGGCTCTGGGGCAGGCAGGAGTCGAACGGCTGGCCCGGTATGTGCACCGGCTGGTGGGGATCGCGGCCGACAACGGGGTGTTCCCGCCCCCGCTGCGCGGCTTCTTCGCGCCCGCCTCCGCTGTCTGGAACGCACTCTGACCCCGAGATCCGTACCAGGAGAGGACCAGCCATGACGCTGTCGACGCCCCCGGGACCGCCCACCGACCTTTTCTCGCCCGATTACTACCAGGACCCGCACACGACCCTGGCCTGGCTTCGTGAGCACTCGCCCGTCCATGAGTTCCGCTTTCCGGCCGGCGACGTACGGACCTGGATCGTGACGCGCTACGACGACGTCAAGGCCGTACTGGCCGACCAGCGCTACAGCACGGAGGCCGCCACCTGGGGCAACGAGGAGTTCCGGGCCGCCGGCCTGGTCGCCGCCGAGGGCACCATCCTGGAGCGGGGCATCACGGTGGTCGACCCGCCCTACCACACCCGGCTGCGGCGACGAGCGATGGGCGCGTTCACCACCCGCCGGGTCGAACAGTGGCGCAGGACCGCGCAGGAGCACGTCGGCCGGATCCTCGACGACTGCGCACGCCGCGAGAGCTTCGACGTGATGGACGACTTCGCCGGGGAAGTCGCCGCCGGCGTGCTGGGCGAGATCCTCGGCATGCGCATCGAACGCCACCGGGAGCTGGTCAGCGCGCTCAACGCGGCGTTCCCCTCCGATCCCGCGCTGATGCACAAGGCGCCCGAGGGCTTCGGCAGGATCTGCAAGTACGCCGCCGAACTCGTCGCCGAGAAGCGCGGCAGGCCCGCCGACGACCTGACCTCCGCGCTGATCCAGGACGGTGACGGCGGCGACCGGCTCACCGAGGACGAACTGACCGGCCTCGTCGCGGCCATCATCATGGGCGGCAGCGACACCGTGCGCGGCTTCATCGGCAACGCTGTGCTCTCCCTGCTCGATCATCCGGACCAGGCGGAGCTGCTGAGGGCGGACCCCCTCCTGGCCGAGCCCGCCGTGGAGGAACTGCTGCGCTACGACGGCGCGTTGAGCACCGCTCTGTTCCGGGTCACCACCGAGGAGGTCGAACTCGCCGGCACCACTCTGCCCGCCGGAGCGCCGGTGATCGTCGGTCTACTGGCGGCCAACCGGGACCCCCGCCGGTTCGAGCGGCCCGAGCGCCTCGACCTCACGCGCGAGGGCCACCGGCATGTCGGCTTCGGGCACGGGCTGCACAACTGCCTGGGCGCGGCGCTGGCCCGGCTGGAGGGAGCGATCGCCATCCCCGCCCTGTTCAAGCGCTTCCCGGAGCTGACTCTCAACGCGCCGCGGGACACCGTACGTTACATCGACAACTGGGCGATCCGCCGTCTCGTCGCCCTGCCCGTCGCCACCTCCGCCGAGGCCGCCGCTCCCGGACTCCCCGAGCCGCACACCGTGGCCGCCGGCGACGCCTTCGGCGGAGGGCCGGCGTGACGACCATCGCGCGGATCGACCGCACTCTGTGCCTCGGAATGGGGCTGTGCGAGGCGATGGCGGACGACCTGTTCGTGCTGGACGACGACGGCATCGCGGTCGCCCAGGAGGACCGTGACCAGGACCGGCGTCGGGACCGCCTGCGCGACATCGCCGCCTGCTGCCCCACCGGGGCAATCACCGTCACCGAGGAGGACATCTCCGCGGCCGTACCCGAAGACGAGAGGTGAGACGACATGCAGACGTGGGACACCGACGTCGTCGTGGCGGGGGCCGGACCCGCCGGGCTGATGCTCGCCGCCGAACTGCGGCTGGCCGGCGCCCGGGTGATCGTCCTGGAACAGCAGGACCGGGCCACCGCCGAATCACGTGGCATGGGATTCACCGCCCGCACCCTGGAGGTGTTCGACCAGCGCGGGCTGCTGCCCCGGTTCGGTGAACTCAGCCGCTCCCCCGGCGGCCACTTCGGCAGCGTGCCGGTCGACTTCGCGGTGGGCGACGGACGGCACGCGAGCGTCACCGGCGTCTCCCAGGCCCGTACCGTCGCCGTGCTCGGCGAGTGGGCAGCGGAACTCGGCGCCGACATCCGGCGCGGGCACCGGGTGACCGGGTTCACCGATACCGGTGATGGTGTCGAAGTGCGCGCCGAGGCACCGGACGAGGAGGTGCGGCTGACCGCGCCCTACCTCGTGGGGTGCGACGGCGGCCGCAGCGCGGTCCGGCGGGCCGCAGGTTTCGACTTCCCCGGCACCGACGCCACCGCCGAGCTCCTGCTGGCCGACGTACGGGACCTGGCACTGCCCCCGAAATGGTCGGGGGAACGCCGCCCGGGCGGGATGCTGCTGGCCGCGCCGCTGGGAGACGGGATGACACGGGTCGTGGTCTCCGAGCACGGCAGGGCACCGCGGCAGCGCACCGAGCCGGTGTCCTTCGAGGAAGTGGCCGAGGCCTGGAAGCGGGTCAGCGGCGACGACATCTCCGCCGCGACCCCGCTCTGGGTCAGCTCCTTCGGGGACGCCGCCCGGCAGGCCACCGAGTACCGCCGGGGCCGCGTACTGCTCGCGGGAGACTCGGCGCACGTGCACCTGCCGGCCAGCGGGCAGGGCATGAACGTGAGCATCCAGGACGCGGTCAACCTCGGCTGGAAACTGGGCGCCGTGGTCACCGGCCGGATGTCCGAGGCCCTGCTCGACACCTACCACGCCGAACGCCACCCGGTCGGCGCCGCATTGCTCCGCAACACACGCGCCCAGGCCGTGCTCTTCCTCGGCGGCCCCGAGATGCAGCCGCTGCGCGAGGTACTCACCGATGTGTTCCGCGGCGAGGAGGCTGCCCGCATGCTGGCGGGGCTGGTCAGCGGCCTGGAGATCCGCTACGACGTCGGTCCCGGCAGCCATCCCCTGCTCGGGCGCCGGCTGCCGGACGTCCCGCTGGTGCTGGACGACGGGGAGAAGACCAGCAGCACCCGGCTGCTCCACCCGGCCCGCGGCGTCCTGCTGTCCCTGGGAGCCGATCCGCAACCCGCCCGCACCGCCCGGAAGTGGGCGCCCCATGTGGACGTCCACTCCGCACACCTGGCGGACACCTCGCCCGCCGGAGAGACAGTCGACGCGGACGCCGTACTGGTGCGCCCCGACGGATACGTGGCCTGGGTCGCCGGATCCGGCGACCTCCACACAGCCCTCCGCCGCAACTTCGGCGAGCCCATCGAGTGAGCGCCATCGACGCGAACGCCCAGGAGACGACCATGCCTGAGACACGGGTCCATTCGGCCACCGCACCCGACATCGACCACGAGGACGTGCACACCGTCTTCATGAGCCACTGGCACGTGGCGGATGCCGCTCAGGGCCGGGTGGTGCTCGACGAGATCGCGGACGCCTGGGAACAGGCTTCGTGGCCCGCGGACATCCTGTCCTTCTCGTGCTATCTGAGCACCGGCAGCGAGCACTTCACCGTGATGACCTACGTGCAGTGCGCACGGCCCGACGGCTACCGGCCCTTCGTCCACGGTCTGCCCGTGGACGCCGCCCGGGTGGAGCCGGTGGAATACCGCCTGCACCACAGTGTGCTGCTGACTCCGCAGGCGGGGCCGGCCGCCGCGATCGTCATCGCCAGCTTCGACGTCGACGGCCCGGAACGGCAGCGGCACATCATCTCCTCCGTCACGGACAACATCGAGAAGTCGCCGCGCGACGAACAGACCGGGCTGATCGCCTCGCACTTCCACGTGAGCCTCGACGGCACCCGGGTGATCAACTTCGCCGAGTGGACGAGCGACGACGAGCACATCGCGTTCCTCGAACAGGCCACCCGGCACAGGTCGCTGCGTCTCGCCACGGACACTCCGGGCGTGCGGCCGATCGGCTTCACCCGCTACCACCTGCACCGCTCCATCGAGCCCTGAGGCGCCCGAAGCTCCCGACCCGCGGTTGCCGGGACCTACGTACTCGTCCAACTACCGCTTTTGTAAGGATGGTTGACGACCAAGCAGGTTTCCGGCGAGAAGGAGTTCCCCCCACCATGACCGCTGCCCCCACCCGATTCCCGGACGTTTCCCGCGCGGACGCCGGGGTCGCGCTGGTCACTCCCTTGTTCGTCGGAACACCTGAGCTTCAGCGTGCAGAGGTCGAGCGCGTCCTGACGCCGTACCGCAGCCGCCCCCTCCCCGAGGGGTTCCTCTCCGTGAGCGTCTTCACCAGCACCGAGGGCGAGAACGTCCTGACGTACGCCCAGTGGACCTCCGACGACGCCTACCGCGCGTTCGTACGCGCCGGCGGACCCGGCGAACCGGACGAGAACACCACTGAGCCGGTGCGATACAAGCTCTACCGGGGCCGCGTCCTGGAGCCGGGCAGCGTCCCGACGGCGCTGGTGGCACCCGTCTTCGACGTGGACGGCCGGGACCGGCAGCGGCGGTCGATCGACAACCTCGTGGACGGCCCCCTCGGCACGCCGTTCCCGGGTCTGGTCGCCTCCCACTTCCACATGAGCCTCGACGGCACGCGGGTGCTGAACTGGGCCGAGTGGGTCGACGAGGCGGCCCATGAGGGCTTCATGAAGAGCAGCCGCCCGAAGGAGTGCCTGGAGGCCATCACGATGCCCGGCGTACGCGGTATCGGCGGCAAGCGGTACGTTCTCGCGGACGCCGTCACCCGCTGACGCACCGAGGCCCAAGCCCGGCCCGGGTCTTCGGACCCGGGCCGTTCGCATGCGCGGAACAGACAGAGAAGGACAAGGTGAAATGGCTCAGACGGCTTTCGTCTTTCCCGGCCAGGGATCCCAGCGGGTCGGCATGGGGCTGGACATCCTGGGCCGGCGCCCCGACTTCGCCGACACGTACTACGGGATCGCCGACGAGGTGATGGGCTTCCCGCTGTCCGAGCTGTGCTGGCACGGGCCCGCCGAGCGGCTCCAGGACACCGCGGTCACCCAGCCCGCGGTGTTCCTCACGAGCCTGATGGTCCTCGACGTCCTGCGGGCTCACGACGTGGACGCCGACGTGGTGGCCGGGCACAGCCTCGGCGAATACACGGCCCTGGTCGCGGCGGGCGTCCTCGACTGGACCGACGCCCTGCGCCTGGTGGCGGTGCGGGGCCGGCTCATGAGCACGGTCAATCGGCGGACACCTGGCGCGATGGCCGCCGTCCTGGGCCTGGCCCCGGCCACCGTCGAGGCGGTCTGCGCGGCGGTCTCGGCCGCGAGCGGAGAGGTGGTCGAGGTCGCCAATTTCAACGAGCCCGGCCAGACCGTCGTCTCGGGCCGGGCGAACGCGGTACGAAAGGCGACCCAGGACGCACTGGAAGCGGGTGCTCGGCGGGTGGTGCCGTTGCGCGTCGGGGCACCCTTCCACTGCAGCCTGATGCGGGACATCGAGGCCGAGTTCGCCGAATCGCTTGCCTCGGTCGCCTTCCGCGAGCCGGTCATACCGGTGATCTCCAGCGTCACGGCGGCGCCGGTGAGCAGTGCCGAGGAGATCGTCGCCGTCCTGCGCCGCCAGCTCACCGCCCCTGTGCGGTGGACCGGCGCGGTGACGGCTATGGCGGAACGGGGAGCGGACCGATTCGTCGAGGTCGGCCCGGGGCGGGTGCTGACCGGACTGTGCCGGAGGATCGCGCCCGAGCTGGCCGCCCACACCGCCGGGACCGTCGACGACATCGCCCGTACGGTCGACGCTGTCTCGGCCGGCGTACCCGCGAACTGACCCCGGAGGTAGAGGCACATGCTGCGCAAGGTGCTCATCGCCAACCGTGGCGAAATCGCTGTCCGCGTGGCCCGCGCCTGTCGGGACGCCGGCATCGCGAGCGTGGCCGTCTACGCC
>NZ_JBEYUY010000069.1:0-7570 GCF_040643775.1 Streptomyces sp. NPDC047081
GGTCGCCCATCGCGCGGAACCAGGCGGGCGCGGCCTGTACGTCGGCGGCGAGCTGTTCTCGCAACGCCTGCACCAGGATCACGTCGAGCAGGCTGTCCAACAGCGCCTGCTGTCCCGGCGCATCGCGGCGGAGTTCGCCGGCGAACACGTCCAGGGTCGCGCGCAGGCCCGACCCGGGGCGCGGGCGCACCACGGTCACGTCAGGCAGCCCGGTGAGCAGTCCCGCGCACAGATCACCCTGGAAGGTGTACGCGCCGCAGAAGAACGTGGTCGGGTTGTCGGATCCGGTACCGAACGACGTGTGCCGGGCCCCGCCGGGTGGGCCGGAGGAGGGCTGGCCCAGGAACGGGATCACGTCCGCACCCGGCTCGTGTGCCATGAACTGTTCGGAAGGCCCGCGGACCAGGACGATGTCGCCGGACAGCACGTGGCGGGAGCTGCGGGGGTCGGTGGTCCAGATGAACGCTTGGCCGCCAAGGACGCCGTGGATCGCGAGCTCGGCGCCGGTCGGGAACCGTACTCCCCATTCGCCGCGCGCTGTCGCGTGCGAGAAAGCGACACCGCGCGCACGCGAACGCTGCAGCATATCCGTCAGCACATCCACGTCATGAGACGATCGCACATTTTATTGCGCGAATCCAGCATGGATCACGCCACACGGGGCTGGTTGTCTGCTCGAAGGGGACAGAAATCCCTTGAAAGGAAGGGTCGTATGCCCAAGGCAGTGCAGTTCGACCGGTATGGCGACATCGACGTGCTGGAGATCCGGGAAGTGCCCCGTCCCGTGCCCGCCGCCGACGAGGTTCTGGTGCGGGTGCGGGCCGCCGGGATCAACCCCGGCGAGAATGCGATCCGGATCGGCGCGCTGCACGAACGGTGGCCCGCGACGTTTCCATCCGGCCAGGGCAGCGACCTCGCCGGCGTGGTGGCCGAGGTCGGCTCCGCTGTATCCGGCTGGTCGGTCGGCGACGAGGTGATCGGCTGGGTGGACACCCGTTCCAGCCATGCCGAACTGGTCGTCGTCCCGGCCGGCAACCTCGTGCGGCGCGATCCCGCGGTGCCGTGGCAGGTCGGCGGCGCGCTGTTCGTCGCGGGCGCCACCGCGCAGGCGAACGTGCGGGCCGTCGAGGCCGGACCGGGCGACACGATCGTCGTCGCCGGGGCCGCGGGCGGTGTGGGTTCGCTGACCGTGCAGCTGCTGCGCCGTGCCGGTGCCACCGTCATCGGGTCGGCCGGCGAGCACAACCACGCCTGGCTGCGCGATCACGGCGTGATCCCGGTGACCTACGGTGACGGCGTACTGGACCGGATTCGTACGGCCGCGCCCGACGGTGTCGACGCGTTCGTCGACACCATTGGCGACGGCTACATCGACCTGGCGCTCGAACTCGGCGTCGCCAAGGACCGGATCAACACCATCATCGATGTCGCCGGCGCGGCCCGTACCGGCGTCCGCTTCGAGGGCATGCACGGTTGTGCGAACGCCGATGTGCTGGCCGAGCTCGCCAAGTTGGTCGCGGCCGGTGACCTCGACGTCCCGATCGCCGCCAGTTATCCACTCACCGAGGTCCGTGCCGCGTTCCGCGAGCTGATGCGGCGGCACACTCGCGGCAAGATCGTGCTCGAACCGTAGAACACCGTTCCCGTATCGACGAGAAGCGCCCCGGACCGCACGACCGCGATTTCCGTGGTCGGCCGGACATGACTGGAAATACAGAGGAGATGGATGTTCGCGTCCGATACGGATGTAGTGATCGCTGGTGCCGGCCCGACTGGCCTGTTGCTGGCGAACGAGCTGAGGCTCTGGGGCGTGCGAACCATGGTGGTGGAGCGGGAGACCACGCCCAACCAGCAGACCAAGGCACTGAACCTGCAGCCGCGCACGCAAGAGATCATGGAGTGGCGAGGCCGGCTGGAGGCGATGAAGCAGCTCTCCTTTTCCCGGATGAACGGAGGCCACTTCAGTGGGATTCCGCTCAACTACAGTGTGCTCGACACGCGCTTCCCTTACCAGACGGCCATCCGTCAGCCCGACGTGGTGCAGGTTCTCGAGAACGGCCTCGCCGAGTCCGGCGTCGTGCCGGAACGTGGCACTGAACTGGTAGGCATCGACAGAGGTCTCGACGAGAACGACGACCACGTGGCGGTCGTCCTCGCCACCCCCGATGGTGAACGTCGCGTCACCGCCCGCTACCTCGTCGGCGCAGACGGTGGCCGCAGCACCGTACGCAAGCTGACGGGGGTGGACTTCCCGGGGCGGGATGGTCTTTATCCGCCGAGCGTGGTCTGCGACATCGTGCTGGAGGGCCTCTCAGCGGAATTCGAGCCCCGGGGGCCTGTCATGAGGCCGGACAAGGAGTCCGCCTTCCTCGCGCCGATGCGCGACGGGTTGTACCGCCTCGCGTACGGCCCCACACCGGGTGCCGACCGTCATGCAGAGGTCACCGCTGCCGAGGTACAGGACGTGCTCAAGCGCGAGTTCGGGCCCGAGATCCGTCTCAAGGAGTTGCGAGCCGGGTCAAGATTCACGGATGCGACGCGCCAGGCCGCCCAGTACCGGATCGGCCGCGCGTTCCTCGCCGGTGATGCCGCCCACATCCATAACCCTGCGGGCGGACAGGGGATGAACCTGGGGCTGCAAGACGCGTTCAACCTCGGCTGGAAGCTGGCCGCGGCCGTAGGCGGCTGGGCGTCGGCGGAGTTGTTGGACAGCTACCACGTGGAGCGGCACCCGGCAGGGGCCGCAGTTCTGGCGGATACCCAGGCACAGATGGCACTCGGACTCGAACGGCTGGACATTCCCGCTGTGAAGTCCGCCGTAGCCGAGCTCTTGGCCGTGCCGGAGGCGAACTACAAGTTCGCCTCGCAGATTGCCGGCCTGTCCCTCCGCTATGACATCGGGTCCGGCCTGGGCCACCGCATGTCGGACCTCGAGCTGGGTGACGGGCTCCACTTGTCGCACCACGCCCGCGGCGGCCATGGGCTCCTGCTCGACACCACAGGCGACCGGCGCTATGCCGCGACGATCGCGCCATGGAAGGACCGCGTCCGCCACGTCCCCGTGGACGCGGCCGCCTACCCGGAGCTGTCGCCGGCCGCGCTGGTGCGCCCCGACGGGTACGTCTGCGGCGCCGCAGACGACCCGATCGGCCTGCGTGCTGCCCTGGAGACTTGGTTCGGCCCCGGCGTCTCCTGACTCTCTGGCGGTCACCCGGTGCCGGCAACGAGGGAACCGAACAGCGCGGGGTCATGGCGTTCGATGCGCCGCAACAGTATGGGAGCCGGTCCGGCGGACACGTACGTACGAGCAGGTGCTGGCGCAGATCGAACAGCGGATCCTCGACGGCAGACTACGGGCGGGGGAGAAGCTGCCCAGCGAGCGTGACCTGGTCAACGCCCTCGGTGTGGGCCGGACCAGTGTGCGTGAGGCTCTGCGTGCGCTGGAGGCGATGGGCATCATCGAGGCGCGCACCGGTTCGGGGCCCGACGCCGGTTCGATGATCACCGGGCGCACCACGCCGGCTCTCGCCAACCTGCTGCGACTGCACCTCGCCCTGGCGCAGATCAGCCTGGCCGATCTCGTCGAGACCCGCGTCCAACTGGAGCGCAGTGCCGCCCGGGGAGCCGCCGCGGCGCGGACTCCCGAGGACATCGATCGGCTGGCGCAGCTCATCACGGCCATGAAGTCCCCCGAACTCGAACACCAGCAGTTCAACGCACTGGACACCGAGTTCCACGTCACCGTCGCCAGGATCTCCGGTAACGCGCTCACGGCCGACCTCATGCAGGCACTGCGCGACGCCGTCGAGTCCCGCATGGTCGCGGCGTTCGCGCGCCTGTCCGACTGGCGCAGTGTCGCGGACGCGGTGGTCGCGGAGCACGAGGGCATCCTGCGCGCCATCGAGAAGTCCGACCCGGACGCGGCGGCCGACCTCGTCGGCGAGCACATCGTGCGCTTCTACCGGGACCAGATCGTGGACGCTGAGACGGAGTCCTGAGCGGCGCGCGAACTGTGCGCGATCAGTTCGACAGCGGGAGCGTCACCGGGCCCCGAAGACGAGGAGGACGGAGACGAGGGCGATGAGGATGGTGTCGACCGCTGCGCCCGGGTCGAACGGGTGTGGTGTCCTTACTCGAGAGAAAAATCGCTTTCTCAAGTGAGCGGGTGCGGCGAATCCGGCCTGCACCGGAAGCGCGGCCTGGGCCGTGGCATACGGGCGACCGCCGACCGCCGTGACCTGCCACAATCGCCCTATGGAGACAGGACGGGCGGCGACCCTCACCGAGGTGGCGCATAGGGCGGGTGTGTCTCTGACGACCGCGTCGAAAGCCATCAATGGTCGGGATCGGGTGTCGGCTGAGACGCGTGGCCGTGTACTCAAGGCGGCGCGAGAGCTGTCGTACATGCCCAACCGCATTGCGCGCAGTCTGATCAGCGGACGAACCGGGACCGTGGGGCTGGTCGTGATGGACAGCCTGGCGCACCGCTTCGTCCTGCCGATCGTGCTCGGTGCCGAGGAAGCGCTCAGCGAGATCGACCTCAGTATGATCATCAGTGACGCCCGGGGAGACGAGGCGCGGCTGCGGCAGATCGTCGACCGCTTCCAGGAGCGCAAGGTCGACGGGGTGCTTGTCGTCGGCGACAACAACGCGCTCACGCCGAGCGTCGACCGGCTCGATCAGCCGGTCACCTACGTCTACGGCGAGACCGGTGAGAACGACGTTGCCCACGTCCCGGACGACTTGTCGGGTGCCCGAGCCGTGACGGAGCACCTCCTGGAACTGGGCCGTCGTCGGCTGGCTTTGATCACAGGTCCACGGACGGGACGGGCCGTCGTGGAACGCGGGAAGGGGGTGCGGACCGCGCTGCGCCGCAGCGGCGTCGAATTGGCGCAGGCGGTGCACACTGAGTGGTCGCAACGGGCGGCTCGTGCCGCCGCGGAAGAGCTGCTCCATCAGGTGCCGGACGTGGACGCGATCATCTGCGGCTCCGATCAACTCGCCGCCGGAGTGACGGAGGCCGTGCTCGCCTCGGGCCGGCGTGTACCGGATGACGTCGCCATCACCGGATACGACAACTGGTCGGTCTTCGCGTTGGAGAGCGAGCCCCCGCTGACCACGGTCGACATGAACCTGCAGACCCTCGGCGCGGCAGCCGTGCGCGACCTGTTCGGCCTGATCGACGGCAAGCCCGTCGGCGGTGGCGTGCGGCTGCACCCATGCACGCTCGTGGTCCGTGGGTCGACCACGTCCGACTGAGTCGACAGCCGTCCGGGCCCGCCCCCGTCGTCAGTTCCGCGTCCCGAACCGCGGCGGCGACGCGTCCTCGCGTTGGGCTGTGGACTGCGGCCCGTGGCCGCCCAACTGTGCAGTGTGTGACCGACGGGTGGGGTCAAACCCGTGAGGAAGCGTTGCCTCACTGTTGCGCACATGGTTGCCCACTGCGGGCGGGTTCTGGGCTATTGACACTCTGCTGACGGTGCGGAAATATCGCCGCAACATCGGTCGATGAAGGCCGGTCATCTGGGCTTATATGCATCTACCGCAGCCTCGGCAATCGCTCCCCTCCGTGCAGCCCCCTCCTATGTGATATGCCGACAGGCCGTGCAGTGACGGGGAAGCGCTTCCTCACCCAGCCACTCGTCCCCGCAACAGGAAGGGCACTCGCATGCTCCGCCTACGTCCTCGTGCGCGTGTCGTCGGATCGGCGCCAGTACGTCGAACGAGACCCGCGCACCTCCCGATGAACAGCAGTCGTCCGCGCCGGCACGCGTTGACCAGGACCGTGATCGCGGGCCTGATGGTGGCCCTCGGTGCCGTCGTGACGACCCCCGCGCACGCCGCGGGCAACACGCTGACGGTCAACGTCGGTACGGTGGTCCGCCCCGTCACCCACGTGGCCGCGGGCGGACTCTACGGCGTCGATGCAGGAGCCAATCCGCCGCTGAGCCAGCTGTATCCGCTGCACGTCAACAGCTTCACCCAGCCCCCGCCGGGCACCCAGCAGCTGGGCAACGGGGCGACGTCACCGTGCTGCGACGCGCTGTCGGTCGCCGGCAAGGTGACCGACGCGGGCGGTCAGCAGTACGTCCGCCTGCCCGACATCTTCAGCCAGTGCTGTTACAACTGGGTGAGCTGGGACGACTGGGAGTCGAAGGCCCGCACGATGGTGCAGGCGCGCATGAACGCCACCAGCGCCACGAACATCGCGGGCTACGAGATCTGGAACGAGCCGGACCTGAACTGGACGAACAGTACGGGCGGCAACGCCGGCACCTTCGAGGCCATGTGGACGCGTACCTACAACGACATCCGGGCCATCGACACGCGCACGCCGATAGTGGGGCCGGGCACCGGCGGCTACAACCACAACTGGATGCTCAACTTCATGACCAATGCCAAGAACACCAACACGCTTCCGGCCGTCGCGGTGTGGCATGAACTCGCGAACCTCGGCTACCAGTACATCCAGGCCGACGTCAACGACTTCCGTGCCATCGAGACCTCGCTGGGCCTGTCGCACCGGCCGATCTCGATCAACGAGTACGCCGCTCCCTCCCAGGTCGACACGCCGAGCATCGGCGTGCACTACATGGCCGCGCTGGAGCGGGCCGGTGTGCACGACGCCGAGCGCGCCTACTGGTACGAGGCAGGCACGATGAACGGCCTGCTCTACAACAACCAGCCGACCGCGTCCTACTGGGCGTACAAGTGGTACGGCGACCAGTCGGGCAACATCGTCCAGACGGTCCCCCAGTCGTGGGTCGACGGTGTCGCCTCGTACGACGCGAGCCGTAAGCAGGTCAACGTCATCTTCGGTGGCGACAACGGCGACAACGCGGTCAAGGTCAACGGACTCGGCGTCCTCGGCTCGCAGGTCACCGTGACGCTCTCGCGCACCGAGAACACCGGGCGCACGACCAATCAAGCAGCCCCGGTCACCGTGTCCACGGCGACGTACACGGTGGCCTCCGACGGCAGCATCAACGTGCCGGTGACCGGCATGAACGCGGACATGGCGTACCAGCTGCTCATCACGCCGACGACGGGCACGCCGACATGGCAGCAGACGTACGAGGCGGAGAACGCGACAGTCGTCAACGCCAACCGGCTGAACTCCACCAGCGCCTCGAACGGCGGCTATGTCGGTCAGATCGACAACAAGACCGACATGCGTGACGACAGCTTCGTGGACTTCCTGGTCAACGTGCCCACCGCGCGGACGTACGCTATGACCGTCAAGTACGCGAACGCGACCGGGGCGAACTCCACACAGGGCCTCGCCTACAACGGCGGCACATGGTCGACGGTCACCTACCCGCCGACCAGCTCGGGCTGGGGCAACCCGACCGGCACCGTCACCGTAAACGTCAACCTGCACGCGGGTTACAACACGATCCGCCTCGCGAAGGGGTCGCCGGGCTTCTCCGGAGGCGTCGGCTACGCCGAGCTGGACAGCCTCACGCTCGTCTGACCGACTGGCGCCCCCACCCGGAACACAGCGGGGGCCAGAAATCATAAAATTAGCCGCCAAAAACCAAACACCCATGGTTTGGGTTGACCGCCAGTT
>NZ_JBEYUY010000070.1:0-2500 GCF_040643775.1 Streptomyces sp. NPDC047081
GGGCATGCTGCCGGGGCTCGCCATGCATCTGTCGATTCCGCTGCCGCGCCGGGGGCCGCGCCGGGGGCCGCGCCGGGGGCCGCGCATTCGTGCGTGTGCTCGATTTTCAGGAATGCCGGCGTTTGCAGGGCACCTGGGAATCGGTCGTGCAGGTCACCGGCCACGACGCCTTGCGTCGCGCTTGCGTGAAAAGCCCTGAAAAACGGTCGTGAATTCACGAGAATTCCAGCATTATCAAGCCGGAATTCTGCTTCAGGCGGGGTGTCGGTCGAGCTATATTTGAATAGTTCCCGGAAAGGCCGGGAATAGAAAACCCGCCGATGGGCTCCGCCCGAAAACGGATGACGGGTGAAGTGTGCCCAAAGGCAGGCCGTTTTCGAATTCCGGCACGGTAACCCCGGTAACCCGGTGAAAGGACTTTCTCGATGACGAACACCGCCACACCTGCGCCCGCGTCCCCGCCTTCAGGCCCGGCCGGGCAGCAGTCCGCCTCCGCTGCGCCGAGTACCTCCACGGCGCCAGCGGGCTCCGCACCCGGCCCGGGTACCAAGGCGCGCCCGGGCGAGCTGCGCGCGCGGATCGCGCAGGTGCTGGCGGCGAGTCCGGGGAGGGTCTTCACCGTCACGGAACTGGCGCGAAGGCTGGGACATTCCGGCGGGGCGGTCGGCAACGCATGCGACACGCTGGTGTGCCGGGGCGAGGCGGAGCGATCCGGTTCCAACCCCCGTACGTACCGGGCGACTTCGGCGACGGCCAACGCGGCCCAGCACACCGCACCGCCTCCGCCACCGCAGGGCGGCACGCCCCAGGTGCCGCGCCAGACCTCCCCGCAGGCGCCTGCGGCCCCGCCACCGAACGGACGGCCGCTGCCGATCGTCCGCCCGAACGGGCAGACGTACCACCCCCGGGCGCTGGCCCAGTTGCCGGATGTGGAAGCGCTGCGCAGGTTGCGGGAGGCGCAGGTGGCGGTGCTGTTGTACGGGCCCCCGGGGACGGGGAAGACCTCCCTGATCGAGGCGGCCTTCCCGGACCTGATCACGGTGGCCGGGGACGGGGACACCACGGTCGGCGACCTGATCGGCGAGTACACCCAGGACGCGAACGGCGGCTACGTGTTCATCTACGGGCCCCTGGTGACCGCCATGCAGGAAGGCCGCGCCCTCCTCCTGGACGACGCCACGCTGATCTCCCCGAAGGTGCTGGCCGCCCTGTACCCGGCGATGGACGGCCGCAGGCAGATCCAGGTCAAGGCGCACAAGGG
Source organism: Streptomyces sp. NPDC047081 (assembly GCF_040643775.1). Lineage (NCBI taxonomy): Bacteria > Bacillati > Actinomycetota > Actinomycetes > Kitasatosporales > Streptomycetaceae > Streptomyces > Streptomyces sp. NPDC047081. Next base: position 1,262 of record NZ_JBEYUY010000070.1, read on the forward strand.
CGAAACGATCACGGCCGCCGATGGCTTCTACGTGATCGCCGGACACAACCCCGGTGTCCACGGGGCGGTCCTCACCGAGGCCCTCGCCTCCCGATTCAGCATGCAGATCCAGGTCGGCTCCGACTACGACCTCGCCGCCTCCCTGAAGATCAACCGGACGGCGGTACGGATCGCCCGCCACCTCGCCACCAGCCAGCAGGCCGGAGACGTCGGCTGGGCGCCGCAGCTGCGCGAACTGATCGCCTTCCAGAAGATCTCCGACGTACTCGGCACCGAGGCCGCCTTCGCCAACCTGGTCGGCATCGCGCCCCTGGAAGACCGGGACACGGTCGCCGAGATCGTCACCAAGGCGATCGGCCGCCCGGTCACCGCCCTGGCCCTGGGCCGCCAACTCTGACACCCGCCCCGCCCCGGGCCGGGCACCGCCCCGGCCCGGGCCCCACCGACCTCTTGGAGAGGACCGATCTGCCATGCCCGCACCCGCTCACGTGCTGAGCGCCCCGCCCGCCGTTACCGAGACCGAACTCGATCTGGCCCGTTGGGAGGACGACGGCGGCCCCGTCGCAGAACCTCGCCCCGGCCCGCACGCCCCTCACTGGCTGCGCATCGCCGCCGCTCTGGGGGAGCGATTGCCCGAACTCGCCGAACGCGAGGACGTGATCGTCACCTGCGAGCACGGCACCCGCTCGGGCGCCCCGGCCGCCTTCTACCCCGGCACGGCCCAACTGGAGATCGACGCAGGGCTCTTCGCCCCGCTGCACCCGGCCACCATCGACCCCACCCGGGTGGGCGACGAGGAGAACTACCCGGTCGCCTGGGGCGCGTTCACGCACGAGGCCGCGCACGCCCGCCACAGCGCCTGGACCACGCCGCCACCGCTACGTGGCACGGCCCTGGACGCGGCAGCCCAGCTCCTGGAGGAATCCCGGGCCGAGCACGCCCACCTGGCCCGCCGTCCGGGCGACCGCCGTTTCCTCCGGGCCGCCGTACACACCCTGGTTATGGCGGACTTCACCAGTGCCACGCCCACCGACCGGTGGCAGGCGGCGCTGGCGGCCGGGCTGATCCTCGCCCGCCGGGACGCCGGAATTCTCGACCCGGACGAGACCGAACCCCTGGAACAGACCGTCACCGCCATCCTCGGCCAGGACCTGCTGGCGACCCTCGGCCAGATCTGGATGGCCGCCCACACCACGGCCGACGCGAACGAGCAGGCGATGCTGGGGCATGCCGCAGCCT
>NZ_JBEYUY010000071.1:0-2627 GCF_040643775.1 Streptomyces sp. NPDC047081
TGTGAACGATCACGTAATTCCCCGGGCCCGGCGTCACGTAATTCCCCAGGTCCTGACCTTGTTCATGTCTACTTGATCGAGGGCTTGTTTGTCTTGTCGGTGCCGCCTCCTCGGGGCCGTTTGTTGGGCCGGTAGCTGGGCCCGTTCATGATCACCTGGTGGCTGGTGTTGATCAGCCGGTCCAGGAGCGACTCGGCGACCACGGGGTTGGGGAAGAGCGGATACCAGTCGCTGGGCGCCCGGTTGCTGGTGAGGATCAGCGACCGGCCCTGCCGCTCGCTGACCAGCTCGTAGAGGTCGTCGGCCTGGGCCGCGGTCAGCTGGCGCATCGCGAAGTCGTCCAGGATGAGCACGTCGGGACGTACCAGCTCGTGGATCCGCTTGTCCCAGGTGCGGTCCGCGTGGCCGCCGGCGAGGTCCGCGAGGATGCGGCTGGTCTTGGCGAAGCGGACGTTCGCGCCCTGCCGGATCGCCAGGTGCCCGAGCGCCTGGGCGACGTGTGTCTTCCCGACACCGACCGGACCGAACAAAATTACGGACTCTCCGGTGTGCAGCCAGCGCAGGGCCGCGAGGTCGCGGATCTGGGCCGCGGGCAGCTTCGGGGAGGCGGCGAAGTCGAACTCCTCCAGGGTGACCTGCTGCTCGAACTTCGCCCGGGCGAGGCGGCGTTGGAAGGCGACGGTGTCGCGGCGGGTGATCTCGTCCTGGCAGAGCGACTGGAGGAACTCGAGGTGTCCGAGCTCGCCGCCGTGGGCCTGGGCCAAGCGGGCGTCCAGGGTCTCCAGCATGCCCGACAGCTTCAGCGCGCGCAGTGCCTCGCGCAGGGCGGTGTCCATGATGGTCATCACGCCACTCCTTCGTCGTGACGGTGGTCATCACGGTCGTCGTTCGTCATGTCGGGGGTCGCGGCGGTCGCGAAGAGCCGCGTGGGACCGTGCAGGAAGGCCGCGGCTCCGCCGTCGCCGCTGGTCTCGGGGGCGGGGTCGGTCTCGGTGCCGGCGAGGAGGATGCCCTTGATGGTGCGGTAGGACGGGTCGCCGACGAGGGTGGCCTTGGCGCAGGCGGCTTCCAGCCGCACGTCGCCGTACTTCTTGCGCAGTCCGATCACGCCCTGGGCGGCGCGGAGCCGGTAGAGCGCGTTGACCTCCAGCAGCCCGTCGATCACTTCGCGGCAGGCCGGGCCGACCTGGACGGACTGGGTGCGGCACCAGGTGGGGGTCCGCATGTGGAAGGCGATCTTCTCCGGCGGGTAGTCGCCGCTGTGGGTGCGTTTGCCCTGCTCAAGGGTCGCATGGGTCTTGACCAGTTCGCCGTTGTGGAAGACCTGCACGAACGCTTGGGTGGAGCGGACGTCGACGCGCTGGCCGATGAGTTTCCACGGCACCGAGTAGAGGGTGCGGCCCACCTTGATGTGGATGTCCGGGCCGACCGTTGCCGTTGACCAGCGGGCCAGCACGAACGGCGTCTTCGGCAGCGGGAGCAGGGTGCCGGCCTCGACGGCTTCGAACACCGACAGCGGGGACGCCCCGCCCAGCGGCCGGCACTGCCTGCGTCCCGCGACCTCGCTCGACCAGCGGACCGCGTCGGCCTGCATGTGCTCGAGAGAGACGAACTCCCGTCCCCGCCACCACGAGTCCCTTATATAGGGCATCGGGCGCTCGACCCGGGGCTTGTCTTTGGGCCGGCCAGCACGGGCTGGATCTACCAACGCGCCGTAGTGGGTGGCGAGTTCGGCATACGCCTTGTTGATTTTGGGGTCGTAGAGGTCGGGTTTGTCGACCCCGGTGCGCAGGTTGTCCGGGACGAGCCGCTGGGTGACACCGCCGAAGAACCGGAACGCTTCGACGTGGGCCTCGGTCCAGGCATGCTGGTCGAGGTGGATCACGGGGCGGACGAACATGTGCCGCGAGCACGCCAGGATCATCACGAAGGCCCAGATCCGATGCCGTTTCCCGCTGCGGGGGCTGGTCCACTGGCCGAGGAAGCCGTAGTCGATCTGGGCTTCCAGGCCGGGCTCGACCTCGTCGCGCAGGACGGTGACCTGCGACCTTCTCGTCTCCTCGGGCAGCGTCGCCGCTATCCACCGCCGCAGACTCGACACCGACACGGTCAGCCCGTGCTCGTCCCGCAGCCGTTGGTGGATCGTGGAGACGGTCACCGTCCCCAACAGGCTCTTGATGTAATCGCCGTGCTTGTCGATCTCGGGCCAGGTCACCTGCCGCAACCGCCTGTCGGCGAGTTCGGGGAACCACCCCTTGATCAGCCCGGCCCAGTCCTGCTCGGTCATCGCCGCGCCGCCCGGGGTCATCCCGGCGGCCTCCGCCGGGGCCAGGTACTTCCTGATCGTCTTGCGGTCCAGTCCCAGCGACGCGGCCAGCTCGCTCTTGGAACGGCCCGCATACCAGTGGACGTAGATCTCGGTCACATCGACCACGTTGAACGTTCTCCTCGCCATCGCGCGCTTCCCTCGACCTCGAACCACTGATCGAGGAAGCGTCCGTCGTCTCGACGGCCAGGACTATGACCCCCGCCACCCGTCGTCCCCATGGGGAATTACGTGACCGCGGGGGTGGGGAATTACGTGACGCGGAACCCGCCCCACCTGGGGAATTTCGTGATCGTCGACA
>NZ_JBEYUY010000072.1:0-2354 GCF_040643775.1 Streptomyces sp. NPDC047081
GCCCTTCCTCACCTCGACGGTGAAGTCCCGGATCGTCCGGCCGTCGGTCAACCCCCGTACGGACAGGCCGACTTCGTCCTTCGGGGCCGGCTCGCGGACGTCGGCCCCGGCGGCCTCGCCGTCCTGCCGCTGCCCGCCGGGGGCCGCATGGCCGGCGCCTGCCTCATCGGCTGGGACACACCGCACGACTTCGGCCCCGACGAACGCGCCCTGCTCACCGCCTCCGCCGGCCTCGCCGGGCAGGCCCTGATGCGCGCCCACGCCTTCGACGCCGAGCACGAACTCGTCGGCATGCTCCAGCGCCAGCTGCTCCCGCGCCGCCTGCCGAAACTGCCCGGCGCGGTCGCCGTCGCCCGCTATCTGCCCACCACGGCGGGCCTGGAGGTCGGCGGCGACTGGTACGACGTGATCCCGCTGCCCGACAACCACGTCGCCCTGGTCATCGGCGACGTCCAGGGCCACAACGCGGGCGCCGCCACCCTCATGGGCCAGATGCGCACCGCGCTGCGCGCCTACGCCGTCGAGGGCCACCCGCCGGACGTCGTCGTCTCGCACGCCAACCGGCTCCTGGTCGACCTGGAGACCGACCTCTTCGCGACCTGCTGCTACGTCGACGTGGACATGGAGGAGGGCTCCGCCTGGTACGTCCGCGCCGGCCATCTGCCGCCGGTGCTGCGCCACCCGGACGGCAGCACCGAGATCCCGGAGGCGGAGGGCGGGCCCCCGCTGGGCGTGGTGACGCAGGCCGACTTCCCGATGAGCCTGCTGCGGCTGCAGCCCGGCACGGTGGTCGCGCTGATGACGGACGGCCTCGTCGAGTCCGCCGAGGCCGACATCGACGAGGGCGTCGACCGGGTCGCCCACGAACTGGCCGTCTCCGACCCCGCCCACCTCGGCCTGGTAGCCGACGCCCTGCTCGGCAACGCCCACCGCAGCGACGACGTCGCCCTGCTCCTGCTGCGCTACGACGGGATGGCGCTGCGCCCGCTGCGGGAGAGCTGGACGGTCTGGCGCGTCCCGGAGGCGGTCGGCCACGCCCGCCGGTTCACCCGGCGCACCCTGCGTGCCTGGGGCGTGCCCCGCGACGACATGGACGGCGTCCTGCTCGTCGTCTCCGAGCTGGTCACCAACGCCCTGGTGCACACCGACGGCCAGGTCCGCCTCGACCTCACCCTCCTGGACCACCGGATGCGGGTCGCCGTCGCCGACTCCTCGCCGCGCACGCCGGTGAAGCCGACGAGCATCAGCTGGGAGGCCACCGGCGGCCGCGGCATCCTGCTGACCGAGGCGATGTCGGAGGTGTGGGGGACCGTGCCGGTCAGCGGCGGCAAGCAGGTGTGGGCCGAGCTGGCGCTCAGCCGTCGCTGACGTTGGCCGTGATCAGCCGCAGCAGCTGCTTGGCGAGGGCGTCCTGCTCGGGCGTCAGGCCCATCGCGTCGCCGATGGCGAGCGGCACCGTGCCGGCCCGCTCCCTGAGCTCGGCGCCCGCCGCGGTGAGGCGGATGGCGACGGAACGCTCGTCCTCCGCCCGGCGCTCGCGTCGCAGCAGCCCGTTCGCCTCCAGCCGCTTGAGCAGCGGCGACAGCGTGCTGGACTCCAGCTGGAGCGCCACGCCCAGGTCACGCACCGAGATCGCGTCCTGCTCCCACAGCACGAGCATCACCAGGTACTGCGGATAGGTCAGCCCCAGTTCGTCCAGCAGGGGGCGGTAGCGCGCGGTGACGGCGCGGGAGGCGGCGTACAGCGCGAAGCAGAGCTGGTCGTCCAGGAGCAGCGACCCCTCGCTCGGCTCCACTGCGGCTGGGCTCACGGCACGGCTCCCGGTTTCTGCGCTGCTCACGGTGATCACCAGTCTATCTTCGGGTCCGTCCTATTGTATCGACCCCAAATAAGTTGTGCACGACTAAATCGAGCGCTACTGTCTGTCTCACCCGATACGAGGAGCACGTCATGACCGACAGCACCGCACCCCGCCCCGTCCTCGAACCCGCCGCCCAGGCCTTCGCGGAGGCGACCGCGAACCCGCCCTACCTCTTCGATCTCGGCCCGGTGGAGGGCCGTAAGGCGGTCGACGAGGTGCAGTCCGGGGAGATCGCCCTGCCTGCCGTCGACGAGGAGTGGATCACCGTCGAGGGCGGCCCCACCGGCAGCATCCAAACCCGCATCATCCGGCCACAGGGCGCCTCCGGCACCCTCCCGGTGATCCTCTACATCCACGGCGCGGGCTGGGTCTTCGGCAACGCCCACACCCACGACCGGCTGGTCCGCGAACTCGCCGTGGGCGCGAGGGCAGCCGTGGTCTTTCCCGAGTACGACCTCTCACCCGAGGCCCGCTACCCGATCGCCATCGAGCA
>NZ_JBEYUY010000073.1:0-1829 GCF_040643775.1 Streptomyces sp. NPDC047081
GACTACCCTTCTGCCCCTCCCCACCTTGCAGCCATCGGCTACGCCATCGAAATGGCTACGGACCAGATATGCCAATACTGTGGTCGGCACCCAGCACGTGAAGAGGTCAGGGATGGCTGGGTCTGGAAGCTGTGTGAGCGCTGTATCAAGACCGGCGCCGGACTGAGGAAATGACGGATAAACAAGATATGGTTTCGGTCACTGCTGAAGCAGAAAATGGTGCCGGCGAACTAGTTATCGAGATGTCTCAAGCTGCGCTGCAAGCTCTCGGAGCAAAACCTGGTGACCAGCTGGTATGGCGTGTTGGTGATGAGGGCAAAATCATTGTCAAGAAACGCGAAATTCAGAGACTGAGAAATGACGAAGAAGAGCTGGACAGTTGAGTGCTTAGATGCGGGTGACGGAAGCGGCGACGTGATCGTTGAGCTGCCACAGGATTTTCTGGACGAGATGAATCTAAAAACCGGAGACACGCTAGACTTTGCAATAGACGAAGCCGGCATCATTATCATGACAAAAAAGCCTGAGCCTGACCCCAAATGACGCCTTGGAGGCGTGTCCACCAGCACCCAAATCGAAGCCCGAAAACCCGGTTTTTCCAAGCTCTCAGGCGGTTTTGGGAACAAGTTGCATACAGGTGTGGGCGTATGTGGGCGAGTAGCTCACGGTGACACCCGATTACACACCCATTTACACCCATTTCTTCACGATCAGCCAAAAACGCTCTTCTTCATTTCGTTGAAGATGTCTGCGCCTTCCAGCGCTGCGTTCCTGCCCTCGATGTCCCCTGTAATCTTCTTGTAGCCGATGCCTCTGCTGTCTAGAGCACAGCCCAAGGCTGTCCAAGCTGCTCGCATGTCCAAAGCCTGCTGGATCGAGTAAAGATCAGTGCCTTTTTGGTTCGTCAGGCTCATGTAGCGAAGCAAGTCTTCACAAATTTCGATGATTCGTGCGCTGATCGCTTCGCTTGAAGCTCTGTCAGCTAGTGTGCTACTGCCCTCGCCTTCGATTTGAGGTTTTGGTGCAGGCTGCTTGCCGTTCATGACGTTCTTGATCATGCCAGGCTGCACTTCGATCAGCGTGCTGATGATGCCGCTGAACTCGCCGACCTTGGCCAGTGGGTCGCCCATTTCGCTGCGCGTTTTCAGGAGTGGGTAGCCGCCCAGTTTTCCTGATGCAGCATGCTCGATGTACGCCTTTTCGATCAGACGCAGCTGACGTGAGCGCCAGTCTTCAAATTCTTCAGCCTTTTCCTTGGGAATTTCGGGATGCTGGATAGGTTCACCGAGCGTGAACGATGCGACTTGAACTGTTGTACTTTTGCGTACGCCACGGAGCGGTTTTCCTTCTGCATCGAAAGCCTCGACTGATGCAGAAACGGATTTAAGAACTACTACTTTGTCGCAATATTGAGTCAGACGAATATACATAACACCCTCTTGTTATTGTTGTATTTGAATTATATATATAACAGAGAGCAATATAAACGCGGCATTTAAAAAAATGCCCATCAGTAAATAAGCGCAAGCAAAAAACGAGCTGGTTATTGCATAGAAATTTATAGATTTACATTACAAAAAGGCATGACCCAAACTAGATGAACACTTAATGTAAAAACATACTCATAAAGAGTGCAAACAAAGACACAGGTGTAACGACAACCTAACAATCGGTAGAATAGGCTGGTTTGGTGCGCCAGATGCGCCCGCCGTGACCCAAAAAGGAATTCCGCGCAATGTCCTCCCTCTCCGCCCTGCTCAATACCTACCGCAATGCCTCTGTCACCGAACGCGAAAAAGGCACCTACTTCGAGGAACTGATTTGCGCCT
>NZ_JBEYUY010000074.1:0-1740 GCF_040643775.1 Streptomyces sp. NPDC047081
CGCGCCGTCCTCGCCGCCACCCTCTCCCCCACCTGGGGCGTGTATTCCGGCTACGAGCTGTGCGAGAACATCCCGCTGCGCGACGGCAGCGAGGAATACCTGGACTCGGAGAAGTACCAACTCCGCCCGCGCGACTGGGAATCCGCCGAACGCGAGGGCCGCACCATCACGCCCCTGATCACCAGGCTCAACGCGATCCGGCGACGTCACCCGGCCCTGCACAGGCTGCGGAACCTGCACTTCCACGCCACCGACAACGACATGGTCATCGCCTACAGCAAGACCACCGGCCCGGACACGGTCCTCGTCGTCGTCAACCTCGACCCTCACCACACCCAGGAGGCCACGGTCTCGTTGGACATGCCGCGACTCGGCCTGGAACAGCACGCATTCCTGTCGGCGCACGACGAACTGACGGGTGAGACCTATCACTGGGGCAGAAACAACTATGTGCGCCTGGAACCCGGTCGGACCCCGGCACACGTGCTCCACGTCCAGCGGTCGTCCGCGTAGCCATCGATCGGAGGGTCAGAGCCTCATGACTGTCAACCAGCCCGTCCCGGACACTTTCGAGGACACCCCCGCCAAGGACCGTGACCCGGAGTGGTTCAAGCGGGCGGTCTTCTACGAGGTCCTCGTCCGCTCCTTCCAGGACAGCAACGGCGACGGAGTCGGCGACCTCAAAGGCCTGACCGCGAAGCTGGACTATCTGCAGTGGCTCGGCGTCGACTGCCTCTGGCTGCCGCCCTTCTTCAAATCGCCCTTGCGGGACGGCGGTTACGACGTCTCCGACTACACCGCCGTCCTCCCCGAATTCGGTGATCTCGCGGACTTCGTGGAATTCGTGGACGCCGCCCATCACCGCGGCATGCGCGTGATCATCGACTTCGTCATGAACCACACGAGCGACCAGCACCCGTGGTTCCAGGAGTCCCGGAAGAATCCCGACGGGCCCTACGGCGACTACTACATGTGGGCCGACGACGACAAGCAGTACGCGGACGCCCGCATCATCTTCGTCGACACCGAGGCCTCCAACTGGACCTTCGATCCGGTGCGCGGCCAGTACTTCTTCCACCGGTTCTTCTCCCATCAGCCCGACCTCAACTACGAGAGCCAAGCGGTGCAGGAGGAGATCCTGGCCGCCCTCCGCTTCTGGCTGGACCTGGGCATCGACGGGTTCCGCCTCGACGCCGTGCCCTACCTGTACGCGCAGGAGGGCACCAACTGCGAGAACCTCCCGGCCACCCACGAGTTCCTCAAGCGGGTCCGGCGCGAGATCGACGCGATGTATCCGGACACGGTGATCCTGGCCGAGGCCAACCAGTGGCCCGAGGACGTCGTCGACTACTTCGGCGACTTTCAAAGCGGCGGCGACGAATGCCACATGGCCTTCCACTTCCCGGTCATGCCGCGGATCTTCATGGCCGTACGCCGGGAATCCCGCTACCCCGTCTCGGAAATCCTCGCCAAGACCCCGGCCATCCCGTCTAACTGCCAGTGGGGCATCTTCCTCCGCAACCACGACGAGCTCACCCTCGAAATGGTCACCGACGAGGAACGCGACTACATGTGGGCCGAATACGCGAAGGATCCGCGGATGCGCGCCAACATCGGCATCCGTCGGCGCCTCGCCCCGCTCCTCGACAACGACCGCAACCAGATCGAGCTGTTCACGGCTCTCCTGCTGTCGCTGCCCGGCTCGCCGATCCTGTACTACGGCGACGAGATCGGCATGGG
>NZ_JBEYUY010000075.1:0-1738 GCF_040643775.1 Streptomyces sp. NPDC047081
CCCATGCCGATCTCGTCGCCGTAGTACAGGATCGGCGAGCCGGGCAGCGACAGCAGGAGAGCCGTGAACAGCTCGATCTGGTTGCGGTCGTTGTCCAGCAGGGGCGCCAGCCGCCGCCTGATCCCGATGTTGGCGCGCATCCGCGGGTCCTTGGCGTACTCCGCGTACATGTAGTCGCGTTCCTCGTCGGTGACCATTTCGAGGGTGAGCTCGTCGTGGTTGCGCAGGAAGATGCCCCACTGGCACTTCGACGGGATCGCCGGGGTCTTGGCGAGGATCTCCGAGACGGGGTAGCGGGACTCGCGGCGCACGGCCATGAAGATCCGCGGCATGACGGGGAAGTGGAAGGCCATGTGGCATTCGTCGCCGCCGCTCTGGAAGTCGCCGAAGTAGTCGACGACGTCCTCGGGCCACTGGTTGGCCTCGGCCAGGATCACCGTGTCCGGGTAGTGCGCGTCGATCTCCTTGCGCACCCGCTTGAGGAACTCGTGGGTGGCGGGCAGGTTCTCGCAGTTGGTGCCCTCCTGCGCGTACAGGTAGGGCACGGCGTCGAGCCGGAAGCCGTCGATGCCCAGGTCCAGCCAGAACCGCAGCGCGGAGATCATCTCCTCCTGCACGGCCGGGTTCTCGTAGTTGAGGTCCGGCTGGTGGGAGAAGAAGCGGTGGAAGAAGTACTGCTTGCGGACCGGGTCGAAGGTCCAGTTGGAGACCTCGGTGTCGACGAAGATGATGCGGGCGTCCGCGTACTGCTTGTCGTCGTCGGCCCACATGTAGTAGTCGCCGTACGGCCCGTCGGGGTCCTTTCTGGACTCCTGGAACCACGGGTGCTGGTCGCTCGTGTGGTTCATGACGAAGTCGATGATCACGCGCATGCCGCGCTGGTGGGCGGCGTCGACGAACTCGACGAAGTCGGCCAGGTCACCGAACTCCGGCAGTACGGCGGTGTAGTCCGAGACGTCGTAACCGCCGTCCCTCAGCGGTGACTTGAAGAACGGCGGCAGCCAGAGGCAGTCGACGCCGAGCCACTGCAGGTAGTCCAGCTTCGCGGTGATGCCCTTGAGGTCGCCGACTCCGTCGCCGTTGCTGTCCTGGAAAGAGCGGACGAGGACCTCGTAGAAGACCGCGCGCTTGAACCACTCCGGGTCACGGTCCTTGGCGGGGGTGTCCTCGAAGGTGTCCGGAACGGGTTCGTTGACGATCATGTTGTGGGTGACCCTCCGATCTGCGGGGTGGACGGTCGCAGGACGGTGAACACGTGCGCGGGACGGGTGCCCGGTTCCAGGCGCACGTAATTCGCCCTGCCCCAGTGATAGGTCTCGCCGGTGAGCTCGTCGCGCACCGGCACCGACTCGTGCCAGTCCAGGCCGAGTCGCGGCATGTCCAACGAGACCGTGGCCTCCTGGGTGTGGTGAGGGTCGAGGTTGGCGACCACCAGAACCGTGTTCGAGCCGCTCCGCTTCGAATACGCGATCACCGCGTCCTGGTCCGCGTGGTGGAAGTGGAGATCGCGCAGCTGACGGAGGGCGGGGCTCGCGCGCCGGATCGCGTTGAGCCTGGTGATCAGGGGCGTGATGGTACGGCCCTCGCGTTCGGCTGATTCCCAGTCGCGCGGGCGGAGTTGGTATTTCTCCGAGTCCAGGTACTCCTCGCTGCCGTCGCGCAGCGGGATGTTCTCGCACAGCTCGTAGCCGGAATACACGCCCCAGGTGGGGGAGAGGGTGGCGGCGAGGACGGCGCG
>NZ_JBEYUY010000076.1:0-1724 GCF_040643775.1 Streptomyces sp. NPDC047081
TTCAGTTTCCGATCTCTGCAAGGAACTTGGCATCGAGCGCGTCACTCTCTACCGGTACGTCGGCCCCAAAGGCGAGCTCAGAGACCATGGAAAGCATGTTCTTGGCCTTGCATAGCAACTCTTTTCTTTTCGCAGGTTGAGCCACCTCCGCGCCTCATCAGCAAACTGAAGGAACCTCCATTGAATCGGACTTATATTTTTTTGGGTGAATCGCATTCTGACTGGTTGCCTGTCAGAGGCGGAGAATCCGGTGATTTTGTTTTTCGACGTGGTGACGGGCATGCCTTCGCGAAAATCGCACCTGCTTCCCGTCGCGGTGAGCTCGCTGGAGAGCGTGACCGCCTCATTTGGCTCAAAGGTCGAGGTGTGGCTTGCCCCGAGGTAATCAACTGGCAGGAGGAACAGGAGGGCGCATGCCTAGTGATAACGGCAATTCCGGGAGTACCGGCGGCGGATCTGTCTGGAGCAGATTTGCTCAAAGCGTGGCCGTCAATGGGGCAGCAACTTGGGGCTGTTCACAGCCTATCGGTTGATCAATGTCCGTTTGAGCGCAGGCTGTCGCGAATGATCGGACGCGCCGTTGATGTGGTGTCCCGCAATGCCGTCAATCCCGACTTCTTACCTGACGAGGACAAGAGTACGCCGCAGCTCGATCTTTTGGCTCGTGTCGAACGAGAGCTACCGGTGCGGCTCGACCAAGAGCGCACCGATATGGTTGTTTGCCATGGTGATCCCTGCATGCCGAACTTCATGGTAGACCCTAGAACTCTTCAATGTACGGGTCTGATCGACCTTGGGCGGCTCGGAACAGCAGATCGCTATGCCGATTTGGCACTCATGATTGCTAACGCCGAAGAGAACTGGGCAGCGCCAGATGAAGCAGAGCGCGCCTTCGCTGTCCTATTCAATGTATTGGGGATCGAAGCCCCCGACCGCGAACGCCTTGCCTTCTATCTGCGATTGGACCCTCTTACTTGGGGTTGATGTTCATGCCGCCTGTTTTTCCTGCTCATTGGCACGTTTCCCAACCTGTTCTCATTGCGGACACCTTTTCCAGCCTCGTTTGGAAAGTTTTTTTGCCAGACGGGACTCCTGCAATCGTCAAAGGATTGAAACCTATAGAAGACATTGCTGATGAACTGCGCGGGGCCGACTATCTGGTATGGCGCAGTGGGAGGGGAGCAGTCCGGTTGCTCGGTCGTGAGAACAATCTGATGTTGCTCGAATATGCCGGGGAGCGAATGCTCTCTCACATCGTTGCCGAGCACGGCGACTACCAGGCGACCGAAATTGCAGCGGAACTGATGGCGAAGCTGTATGCCGCATCTGAGGAACCCCTGCCTTCTGCTCTTCTCCCGATCCGGGAGCGCTTTGCAGCTTTGTTTCAGCGGGCGCGTGACGATCAAAACGCAGGTCGTCAAACTGACTACGTCCACGCGGCGATTATAGCTGATCAAATGATGAGCAATGCCTCGGAACTGCGTGGGCTGCATGGCGATCTGCATCATGAAAATATCATGTTCTCCAGTCGCGGCTGGCTGGTGAGAGATCCAGTCGGTCTGGTCGGTGAAGTGGGCTTTGGCGCCGCCAATATGTTCTACGATCCGGCTGACAGAGACGACCTTTGTCTCGATCCTAGACGCATTGCACAGATGGCGGACGCATTCTCTCGTGCGCTGGACGTCGATCCGCGTCGGCTGCTCGACCAGGCGTACGCTTACGGG
>NZ_JBEYUY010000077.1:0-1434 GCF_040643775.1 Streptomyces sp. NPDC047081
CTGAGACCTGATGCCGAGCCGATTGTGGTGAAGTGGATGATCCTATGCTGTCGAGAAAAGCCTCTAGCGAGTTTTATGGCGGCCCGTACCCTAAACCGACTCAGGTGGTCAGGTAGAGAATACCGAGGCGTTCGGGTGAACTATGGTTAAGGAACTCGGCAAAATGCCCCCGTAACTTCGGGAGAAGGGGGGCCACACCTGGTGAGAGGACTTGCTCCTTGAGCTGGGGGTGGCCGCAGAGACCAGCGAGAAGCGACTGTTTACTAAAAACACAGGTCCGTGCGAAGCCGTAAGGCGATGTATACGGACTGACGCCTGCCCGGTGCTGGAACGTTAAGGGGACCGGTTAGTCACATTTCGGTGTGGCGAAGCTGAGAACTTAAGCGCCAGTAAACGGCGGTGGTAACTATAACCATCCTAAGGTAGCGAAATTCCTTGTCGGGTAAGTTCCGACCTGCACGAATGGCGTAACGACTTCTCGACTGTCTCAACCATAGGCCCGGTGAAATTGCACTACGAGTAAAGATGCTCGTTTCGCGCAGCAGGACGGAAAGACCCCGGGACCTTTACTACAGTTTGATATTGGTGTTCGGTTCGGCTTGTGTAGGATAGCTGGGAGACTGTGAGCATCGGACGCCAGTTCGGTGGGAGTCGTCGTTGAAATACCAGTCTGGTCGTGCTGGATGTCTAACCTGGGTCCGTGATCCGGATCAGGGACAGTGTCTGATGGGTAGTTTAACTGGGGCGGTTGCCTCCTAAAGGGTAACGGAGGCGCCCAAAGGTTCCCTCAGCCTGGTTGGCAATCAGGTGTTGAGTGTAAGTGCACAAGGGAGCTTGACTGTGAGACCGACGGGTCGAGCAGGGACGAAAGTCGGGACTAGTGATCCGGCGGTGGCTTGTGGAAGCGCCGTCGCTCAACGGATAAAAGGTACCCCGGGGATAACAGGCTGATCTTCCCCAAGAGTCCATATCGACGGGATGGTTTGGCACCTCGATGTCGGCTCGTCGCATCCTGGGGCTGGAGTCGGTCCCAAGGGTTGGGCTGTTCGCCCATTAAAGCGGTACGCGAGCTGGGTTTAGAACGTCGTGAGACAGTTCGGTCCCTATCCGCTGTGCGCGTAGGAGTCTTGAGAAGGGCTGTCCCTAGTACGAGAGGACCGGGACGGACGAACCTCTGGTGTGCCAGTTGTTCTGCCAAGGGCATGGCTGGTTGGCTACGTTCGGGAGGGATAACCGCTGAAAGCATCTAAGCGGGAAGCCTGCTTCGAGATGAGGACTCCCACCTCTATAAGAGGGTAAGGCTCCCAGTAGACGACTGGGTTGATAGGCCGGATCTGGAAGCACCGTGAGGTGTGGAGGTGACCGGTACTAATAGGCCGAGGGCTTGTCCTCAGTTGCTCGCGTCCACTGTGTTAGTTCTGAGGCAACGACCGT
>NZ_JBEYUY010000078.1:0-1424 GCF_040643775.1 Streptomyces sp. NPDC047081
TGCGGGTGTCAGTCCTTGATCTCGCAGATCGCGGCGCCGGAGCTGACGGATCCGCCGATCTCCGCGGACAGGCCCTTGATGGTGCCGGACTTGTGCGCGTTCAGCGGCTGTTCCATCTTCATCGCCTCGAGGACGACGATCAGGTCGCCCTCCTTGACCTCCTGGCCCTCCTCGACCGCGACCTTGACGATCGTGCCCTGCATCGGGGAGGCGAGGGTGTCGCCCGAGGCGACCGGGCCGGACTTCTTCGCGGCGCGGCGCTTGGGGCGGGCGCCGGCGGCCAGGCCGGTGCGGGCCAGGGACATGCCCAGCGAGGACGGCAGGGAGACCTCCAGGCGCTTGCCGCCGACCTCGACGACGACCGTCTCACGGCCCGGCTCCTCGTCCGTGTCCGCGTCGGCGGGGGCGGCGAAGGGCTTGATCTCGTTGACGAACTCGGTCTCGATCCAGCGGGTGTGGACCGTGAACGCCTCCTGGCTGCCGGTGAGTTCGGGGGCGAAGGCGGGGTCGGTGACGACCGCGCGGTGGAAGGGGATGGCCGTCGCCATGCCCTCGACGGCGAATTCGTTCAGGGCCCGCGAGGCGCGCTCCAGGGCCTCCTTGCGGGTGCGGCCGGTCACGATCAGCTTGGCCAGGAGGGAGTCCCAGGCCGGGCCGATCACGCTGCCGGACTCGACGCCGGCGTCCAGGCGGACGCCCGGGCCGGTGGGCGGGGCGAAGGTGGTGACGGTGCCGGGGGCGGGCAGGAAGTTACGGCCCGGGTCCTCGCCGTTGATGCGGAACTCGAAGGAGTGGCCGCGCAGTTCGGGGTCGCCGTAGCCGAGCTCCTCGCCGTCGGCGATGCGGAACATCTCGCGCACCAGGTCGATGCCGGCGACCTCCTCGGTGACCGGGTGCTCCACCTGGAGGCGGGTGTTGACCTCCAGGAAGGAGATCGTGCCGTCGAGGCCGACCAGGAACTCGACCGTGCCGGCGCCGACGTAGCCGGCCTCCTTCAGGATCGCCTTGGAGGACGAGTACAGCTCGGCGACCTGGGCGTCGGAGAGGAAGGGCGCGGGGGCCTCCTCGACCAGCTTCTGGTGGCGGCGCTGCAGCGAGCAGTCACGCGTGGAGACGACGACCACGTTGCCGTGGCTGTCGGCCAGGCACTGCGTCTCCACGTGCCGCGGCTTGTCCAGGTAGCGCTCGACGAAGCACTCGCCGCGGCCGAAGGCGGCGACCGCCTCGCGCACCGCGGACTCATACAGCTCGGGCACCTCTTCCAGGGTGCGGGCGACCTTCAGGCCGCGGCCGCCACCGCCGAACGCGGCCTTGATGGCGATGGGCAGGCCGTGCTGCTCGGCGAACGCGACGACCTCGTCCGCGCCGGAGACCGGGTCCGGGGTGCCCGCGACGAGCGGGGCGCCGGCGCGCTGGGCGATGTG
>NZ_JBEYUY010000079.1:0-1281 GCF_040643775.1 Streptomyces sp. NPDC047081
CAGGGCTCCGGCAAAGTCGTTGATCACGCCGTCAGGAGCAGGTTGATGGGGCGGTCGGTGTCGCGTGCGTGATGCCGTAGGGCGGCGGCGATGTTGTTGTGTCCGTGCAGTCGCAGCAGCGTGATCGCGGTGTTGCGCAGGCCCGCCATGACGCGGGGTGCGTTGCCGGTGCGGACCTGGGAGCGGTCCTCGTCGAAGGTGACATCGCGGACCCAGTGCAGACGGTTCTCTATCTCCCAGTGCGACTGCACCCATGTGGCCAGGACGGCGGGTGGCGCGGTGCGGGCGTCCGCGCTGGTGATCAGGTAGACGATCTCGACGGTCCGTCGGCCCTTTCTGGTGACGGTGCGCCGCAGTTGGGCGACCTGTCCGGCTCCGCTGAACTCGACCCAGGCTGGCACGTCGACGACCTTGATCGTGCGGGTGGTGCGGCGCCCGTGTCCTCGGTCCGTCCTGGTGACGGCGGGTATCGAAGCCCAGGGGAGCGCCTTGAGCTGTTCATACAACGATTTCTGATTGGCCTTCACGGTCAGGACGTAGTCACCGCCGGCCCCGGTCACCAGGCTCGCGGTGTCGTGCTGAGTGTGCAGTGCGTCCATCGTGACGACCACACCGTCTAGGTCGAGGAGGCGGAGCAGGTGTCGGGCGGCGGGGATCTCGTTGCTCTTCTCGCTCACCGCGATCTGGCCGAGTACCGTCCCGGACCCGTGCGCGAGGGCAGCGACCAGGTGCGGGGCCGTGGAGCCGCCGCGTGCACCGCGGACCGTCTTACCATCAACGGCGATCACCCTGCGGCCCGCGACAAGCGCAGTCCTGGCCAGGGCCCACACTCCCAGTACCGCATCGAGACGGTCCGCGTCGAGGCGGGCGAACAGGCGCCGCAGCGTTGATTCGTCCACCCCGCCCCGCTCCAGGCCCAGCCGTTCCAGCGCGGCACTTCCCGCGTCTCGGGCCCACTCCCCGATCGCGGTGAACCCCCGGGCTCCGGCCACCACCGCGCACACCGCCACCGCGATCAGTGCACCCACCGGGTGCCGGACCCCGCGCCGACGGCGCGGATCAGGCATCCGAGCGAGCAACTGGACGAGCAGCTCATGATCCGAGGCGGGCGTGCGAACAGGGGCAGAGATACGAGACGATGGCATGGCGCGGGCGTGATCCCCTGGTCGGACGGTAAGGCGTAGGAACCTCCATCCAACCGGACCGGAACACGCCCGCGCGCCTCTTCCACCTGCAAAACACCACGTCACAGGCCTACAGAACGACTTTGCCGGGGCCCTG
>NZ_JBEYUY010000080.1:0-1249 GCF_040643775.1 Streptomyces sp. NPDC047081
TGACTTTCTTGATAAGAGAAGTCAGCTCTCTTCTAGCTCTAGTGACACTTATAGTTCTCATGACTATATTCCAGCCCCATTTTCAAGGCGCCAAATGAATTCTATGACTCGCTTCCGGCCAGGCTCGGTCTGAAGAAGCTCGGCCGGCTTTTTGTTGCCAAGCCCCAAAACTGGTGTGTTGAGCCAGTTCATGGCTAGGGCTTGTTTGTTGCCAAAAAGCCCTAGAGCGAGGTCTAGAGCTTCCTGGGACTCAGCTGGCAGGCTGAGATCAGCTGGCGAAAAGCCGCTTCCATTCTGTGACAATTCCACTACGCGCTTCCTCGGCTTTCTGGATGTTCTTAAGATAGCTCACTGCGCGATCATGAACAGATGAATCGAGCAAGTATTTCCCAGCTTCCCTGTTCTTGGGCGAACGCAGTTTGATGCCAAGGAGGGCCAGCATGCCTTTTACAGCGATCATGTTCTTTGATCCCGCACCTTTGATTTCAAACAATGTACGACTGATAAGAGTGAATTTACTTATGTATTTTCCGTTCCAGCGAAGCTTATTGGCCTTCAGTGTTTTAATAAAGTCGTCAATTCCATCAGCAGAAATCACGGATTTATTTGCTGCAAAACCAAGGACATCCTTAAATAAGCAGATTTTAACGTCATTTGAAAGATTCACTTTTCCATTGCCGGCAATTAGATCAATGCGCTTGAGGATCTCGATTCCTTTTTGATCAATAACAAACTCCACATCTTCTTCTGATAGCTTCGAGACTCCCATCGTTTGTGCGGCCATAGATTTTTCGATAAGCCATTCCGCATTCTGGTCAGCACCAGATTTTAGCTTGCTACTGATTGCGGATTGCAGCTCGCGCTCATCCAGCATCTTATCGTTTCTAAAGAATGCCTCGGGATCATGATGCTCGGCATACTTGTAAGCATCCCTTTTCTGCCTGTCGCATGGATAGCTGGTATTTTTTTTGTGCAGATACTTGGCACCGAAACTGCCTATTTACCAGGAGCATTTTCTGCAATTTTCATTCAAGCCTCGGCGCTCGCAAGTTGGCTTGCCAGCAGCAGGAAGCCCGAGTTAAAACCTAACTAGCGGTTCAAATCGTTCACTTCGCTCACTGGGACCGGCTAAAAACAGCCCCTTAATCAAATGTTATGCGCTGATCAAAATCGAGCAATACCATGAATTTTAGAATTTTATTAATTTCCATCTTGCTTTTGTTTGGCTGCTCTGAAGAGACTGAACGCT
>NZ_JBEYUY010000081.1:0-1211 GCF_040643775.1 Streptomyces sp. NPDC047081
GGTCGATGTCGGCTGACAGCACGGCGAAGGGCCTTCCGGTTTCCTGCCAGAGTGTCAGGGTCTCATCCATCGCGCGGCGGTTGGCCAGACCGGTCAGCGCGTCGCTCTGTGCCTGCACGTTGAGCTGCCCTATGCGGGTCTGCAGCAGCCTCACGCCAGTGATGAGCGCCCGCTTGAGCTGCACGGCTTCGTAATACCCGGCGTCGACTTGTTCGATCCGTTGAATGTTGTCCACGGTGTCCGGCTGCTGTGCGTAGTCGGCCAGTTTCCTCAGCGGGCGGCTGATGCGCGAGGCGACCCACCAGATAAGGCTCAGGCCGATCACACACATCGGGATCATGCCGATGATCAGTCTGTGCATGAGCTCCTGCAGGGTTCTGAGCACATTGTGCAGGGGCTGCTGAACGACTATGCCCCATTGGCTCTGCGGCACCCTGGCGTAGCCGGCAAGCATCTCGATGCCCTGTGAGTTGCTCGCTTGCAGCGTTCCGTTGTCCGAGTTCAGCGCGGCATCGATGATGGCGTTGTCGTTTATCTGCTCTCCGATTCTGTCGGGGTCGGTGTGATAGAGCAGGCGTCGACTCTGGTCGACCAGATAAACGGATGAGGCATCGCGGTGAAAGTGTTTGCCGATGATGTCGTGCAGCGAGTTGGATTTGTTCAGATGAATCGTCCCGCCGATAACACCGAGGTATTCACCGGCGTCATTGCGAATCGGGTATGACAGAAACACCACGAGATTGCCGGCAATCGAGAAAAACGCCGGGCTGACCAGTGGGCGTTTTTCCACCAGTGGATCAAGCGAGCGCAACTTCTTGCCGGTGATATTCAGGTCTGCCGGTTCTGCTGCGATAACCACGCCCTCGTGATCTGCAACCAGCAGCGAACTGAAACTGCTGTCCTGATGCAACAGGCGCCTGGCCTCCCGAGCCATCTGTGCGGGTTCGTTGAAGGACTGGCCCATGAGCGTTGCGCTGTAGCGGAGCCGGGCGAGATCGCTATTGAGGTTGTCGTTGATGATCTCGGCCAACTTGGCGGCATAGGCGCGATTGCTCTCCAGAGCGGTTTCGACCAGCGCGCGCTTTTGTACCGTATAGGTCACGAGAAAGGCATTGATAAGTGTTGCTATTGCCGAAGCCAGTGCGAACAGAAGAATAAGGGTGCGCAGGGTTAACTTGTGCATCGGCGACTCGGCATCAGAAACTCGACGT
>NZ_JBEYUY010000083.1:0-1137 GCF_040643775.1 Streptomyces sp. NPDC047081
ATGATAACGAATAACAGATAAAAATCTGTCACCTGTCACAATTTACAAAAATCCAAAATCAACCTAGGGTAGAACGGCATCCTGCAGAGCGAGACAATTGAGAATGCGGAAGAAGATCACCCTGGAAGACTGGCTCGACGGGTTGAGTGCCAACGAGACCCGATGGGCTCACGAATCGCTCGCAAGGAAGCGAGTAATGGGGCTGAGAGACGACCTGCCTACCAGCGAGCTGAAGGAAAGAATCAGCGAACGCCTGAGGAAGAGGGACGACGGTGAAGTGCTGCTTGAGCAGTTGAGAGCATCAATTCGCCAGAAGCGATATCGAGAGGCTGTCAAGAAAGAAGCGCATACGTTCCGACTATCTGACGCCGAAGCGAAGGCGCTTCAGGCACTGGCGAGTGAGGCCAAAACAAATAGAACTGAAATAATCCGGAGACTCATTCGAAGCGAGCCAACTGCGGCAGAAAAACTGGGAAAGATGAAGGAGACCAACCTCAGAGCCCAGCGAGACCTCACACTTAAGGGAAGGGACATGGAAAAGCTGGCCAGGATGGCCAAAGGTCTAGCGGATCAGAATGCCCTCACCCTGGGTATGGCGCTTTCGATACTGACCTACCACGACATCAAATGGGAGGAGCCATCGACTGTTGAGCTTCAGCTAGGTATGGCTTACTACTATCTCATCAAGGCTGAAATGGACAAGCTTTACGCTGAGCAGAAAAAGATGCTCAAAAAGCAACCACATAACCTGGATCGCAGCATTCCTCGACCAGCCAAAGCAAAGGCAAAGGCAAAGGCAAAGGCAAAGGCAAAGGCATGACCCCATGGAATGGCATTCCAAAAGGCATTCCAGCCAGAAAATTAACCGGCACAACTACATAAAAAACAACAAGATAGAGAATCCGTTCAGATTACCCCGGCCCACCAAATAAACCCCTGATTTTCCTAGAGAAAGTCAGGGGTTTTTCTTTGGGGTGTCGAAAAGGTGTCGAGTGAGACCAAATCTACGTAGCTCACCAGGATCAAGCGACTTGAGGCCACAGAGGGCATGGACCGCCTGTCCATCAGCAACCTCTGCAGGATAAAAACCCTTTTCTTTGTGAGGCTTTTAATATAGATAGTAAAAGGCCATACACC
>NZ_JBEYUY010000084.1:0-1120 GCF_040643775.1 Streptomyces sp. NPDC047081
CATTTTGGATCTCCTTTTTAACGGACTAATGAACAAAAAAACACTGGTAGATTTTTCAAAAATCACAGCGGTGAAAAATGCTAAATTCCACCCCAGAAAACCAAAATTTCAAAAAGTTAGCAGCCTAAAATTTAGCCAAATCTTTCAAAATTACCGCTCTATTTTTTCAAACTTTTATATCAATAAAGCGATATTTCCATTTTTTGATATGTCGAATTTTAGCTTAAAATCAACGAAAACTCTTGTCAATAGGCAAACGAAAATATTTTTTACCATTCAACTCTAAATGCCAAATAGAGTCCGACGCTAAATTTTCAAAATCCGATTTTTTACCCAACCGTTTCGCGTTTTCCGAACGAGCCGAAAATCGTTAGGGTTCGACCCTGATTTTCTTTCCAGCCTAACCGAGCAGTTGCTCGGCCTGCTTTTAAATATGGTCGTTTTGAACGCTTGAACAAGTTCAACCGCTCAAAAGACCTTGCCTAATTTCTTTGAAGCAATTTCGCCCTCGCATCTTGAAATTCTTGCTCACTTATGTGCCCATCTTCTTTTAATTTCGCCCATTTAATAAGCTCATCGGCAACAGAAAAGGACTTCATTTTCTCGCCTTTAATTATGTCAATATCTGTAGACTTTCCTTTCTCCAACGCTGACCTAGACTTATTAGAGAAAATACCATTCACTTCAACCCAGCGTGCATGAGACGCCAGCGGAGAAAGGAATAACTTATTCACTAGCAATATGTAAGTTATAGCTATTCCAGCGAATACGGATGAAATAATAAACTCTTCGACCTGCCTTTCCCAGCGAGATGAGGCTCCTAATGTTGTAGCGAAGTAAAGTGCAAAAAGAACTGCAACAAGAAGTGCTAAATAACAGTAGCCTCTAAAATTTTTCACTCCGGTTTCTACATGAGAGAAATCTCCATTTCTCTTCATCATTAAAGTGCCAAAGATAAGAAAAACAACCGGAATCACCCCAATAACAAAAAAGACTGCTGGAAGCAACGCCAGTACAAATAACATTATTTTACTCTGTTCAACACTACTTAGCGGTTCATTCTTCATACTACCCCCAACAATATATTAATCACGCATCCATTTACCGAGCAATTCATCCC
>NZ_JBEYUY010000085.1:0-1063 GCF_040643775.1 Streptomyces sp. NPDC047081
CCTGGAAACGCTGCAAGCCTAGTGAAATCGTACGTAGACTAGCGTAGGTACAGTTAGCTGGAAGTAGCGCCGTAGAGCGGGTTAAGCGTAATTGAGTGAAGTCTGTAAAAGTTGGGGACTGTACCGTCAGTGTACTGTGTTTGTACTTGGGCAGGGCCAAGCTATAGGCCATCACAAGTCTAAGTTCACAGCCGTCTCAAGAAAAATAAATCTCCCCCCCCTTACACTTAGTGTAGTTGTAGCAATCAACACCGTATGCTGAGCCGTTCCTGAAAACCTCCGGCTAGCTGAGTCAGGAACTGAACGTGCGGTGGGGCGAAAAATAGATGACAGGCCACGACTAGTTTTCAGTAAATCGTCGCCTGCCTTCTACAAAAGAGTCGTGGGTTTTCCGACAACTCTTATTATTTGTAATGCAGTCGTATAGATCGTTAGGCATCTAGCTCTTCAATTGTTGCTGTGCGTTTCCCGTCTATATGCTGTAAGAATCTTCCTTTTAACACAGACCTTTCATTGTTTGATGCCCCCCGAAGAGCGGTAAATGCGTCTCCGATGCAGTCTCTCAATTCACTCAGTGAGCTGGTTGGTGCTTCAAAGTAGTACAGGGCTAGAAGGCGTATAAATACTGCTTGAGTAACAATGTTGTTGCTCCCCAAATCCTTTAATAGTTTTCTTATTGATTGAATACTGTGTTTGTTTAGGTTTTCTATGGCCAGCATTGTGGAAAGAAATCGAATGCAGTGGCTTGAGTTGTTAGTTTCGGCAAGAATAAAGTTTTCAAGCTTTGGGGTGGCCAATGATTCAGACATTAATGACGAAAAGAGCTGTGGTATCAGAAGCTTTGCAAGATCTTTGAACTGAGCTGGGCTCAAAGCACCAAATTGCGTGCTGATTTCATCAGGCATTTCGGTAAGCTTGATTTCGTTAATTTGGCTTGTGGCTGATACAATGATTTTAGACCACAAAGTCAGAGTGTCATTTAGGCAGGCTTTCATCAATTCTACATCGTCGATTAGTTCGCTATTCCTTAAAATATTGGAGTATGTTTTAAATGCATTAATGA
>NZ_JBEYUY010000086.1:0-1057 GCF_040643775.1 Streptomyces sp. NPDC047081
GCCGGTACAGGTCGTATTGTTCGGGAACAGGCAGCATCGGATAATGCCGCCAGAGCACCAACGCTCCCAATCGAAGATATGGAAAGTCTGTTCGATGAACCGCATAAACCGCACCGCCCTTCTCGCCTCAACCCTGCTGCTGTCCTCCACCGCACACGCCAGTGATAGCGGACTGTCCGATACGCTCAAGGCATTCGCCAACTGTGATGCCAGCTTCTTCTCGAGCATTCAGGCCCACAGTAATACCTGGGAGCAATACGTACCGATCGAGCGTGCAGGCGAGGTTGCCTGGATTGCAGTTGAAAACCGAGCCCGTCGCTCGGCGAACTCCGTCCCAGTGCGCCACACGCCGGAGGTCGCCGGTATAAAGCTACTGTCCTACTCGGACGAAAGCTCCGACCTCGGGACCATGGGCTACTACCTGTTCTGGGGTTTCATCGCAGAAGGCAGCGCGGAGGACGTCGCTCGACAGCTCGGCAAGCTGATGGATCACCCCGAACGCTTGCAATCACTTGGCCCGACCTACGTTCGCAGTGAAATCAAGGATGGCAATCGCTGGCAGATGATTCCGCCGATCCCCGGAGCCCCGGGCACCAAGCGCCTCGAGCGGGTGCTGCTGATTGAGCCGGTAACCGGGCAAAGCGCCCAAACCCGCATCAGTTGTTCCCTGCAGGGTGCCGTCGATGCCGCGACCCTCGCAGCGTTACGCCCGGACATTCCAGCGACTGACTACCCCCAGGAAGTGCCTGATACGTCCATGGACAGCGTGGCATTACCGGAGGGCCTGACCAACGCGATTGACGCTCCTCTCCTGCAGCCGAAGTTCAAGTCGTTGCGCTATACGTACCGGTCACAGACAAATGGCAACCAAGCACCTTCTTCGGTATCGATAGCACTCGATGCCGAAGGATCGCTACTGAGAAAGAAAGAAACCTACAGCGAGAGTTTTCATGTCGACCGTCTCGTCAAAGCGGACCTCGTCCAACTGAAGGCAAAGATGAACGGCATCGGAGTCAGCAACGTACTCGTGACCCAGACGCTGGAAGCTGCAATCCCT
>NZ_JBEYUY010000087.1:0-1045 GCF_040643775.1 Streptomyces sp. NPDC047081
GTTGGTCTGCTCGGCGATGCTGTGGATAACCGCCAGCACCTCACCGATCCGCCCGCTGTCGGCCTCCAACTGATGGATGACTCTGGCCGTGTCGGTGATCTCGTCGCGCAGATCGTGGATGCAATTGACCATGCCCACCATGGCCTGCTCACCCTGCTGGGTGGCCTGCTCGGCACCGTCCGCCGCACGTGCAGCCTGAACGGTGGCGCCGGCTACCTGCTGGGCCGCGGCGGACATTTCCTCCATGGCGGTTGCCACCTGGTCGGTGCGCAGGTTCTGGTCCTGGATGCCTTGGCCAAAGTAGGCCGAGATGGCGCTCAGTTCGTCGCTGGCCTTGTCCAACTGTCTCGTGCCTTGCCCCAGGCGTACGAATGTGTCCGACAGGCGATCGTTGAGGGCATTGGCGGCGGTTGCCAGACGCCCCAACTCGTCACGGCGATCCAGGCGGAGCTCCGTGCTGGACACGCCCAGGCTGAGCTGCTCGATATAGTCGGTCAGTCGTCCCAGGGGCTCGGCCAACCGACGTCGGACCAGCCAGGCGCCGAACAGCCAGGCCTGCACGCCGGCCGCTAGCGGCAGCCCAATGAGCCAGGTCCGTTCCACGGGAGCGCCGAGCTTGCCCAGGCGGTCGGACAAGATGGCGAGGCCGATCAGGGCTGGAAGCAGCACGGACAGCAGCAAGACGCCGAGAAACACCTGGGACTGGTTACGCAGGGAAAAATCGGGAGGCACGTGGGGGATTCCTTTGTCGGGTCGTGTCTGGAACAGGCGGCGCCAGCCCGCCCATGGGCGCGCACGGCCGGAGCTGTTACTTCAGGCTCTTGAGGTAGGCGATCAGGTCTTGGCGTTCCCGGGCGCCGGGCTGGCCCGGGTACATCATCAGATTGCCTGGCAGCATGGCGGCCGGGTTGCTCAGCCACTTGTCGAGGTTGGTGTCGTTCCACTGGAGCGCGGCGCCCTTCAGCGGCGCGGAGTACGCGAAGCCCGGCGCCTGGGCGCTGGCGCGGCCATAGACGCCGTTGAGGCTCGGGCCCATGAGGTTCTT